>CAZYDJ010000090.1:0-10925 GCA_964646035.1 uncultured Fibrobacteraceae bacterium
GTACGGCGAGGGCAGCAGCTACAACAAGTTCATCGAGATCTACAACAACACCGGTGCAGACATCGACCTGAGCCGGGTCGAGCTCCAGCTCTGGTCCAACGGAACCTTAGAAGTCACTGCGGTCGACAATAGCTTCACTGGCACCCTGGCCGCCGGGGACGTTTTCGTGGCCTGCCACGGCAGCTCGGCCGCCGCCTTGATCGCGCTTTCAGACGTGACTTCCTCGGTCGTCAACTGGAACGGCGACGACACCATCGCGCTGCTGCTCGACGGCGTGATCGTCGACGTTTTCGGCCAGTTCACAGTTGATCCCGGCTCGGCCTGGACCAGCGGCGAAGTCACCACCGTCAACCAGACGCTCGTCCGCGGCAGTGATGTCTGCTGTGGCGATCCCAACGGCGACGACGAGTTCGATCCCGCTATCGAGTGGATCGCCTTCGCCGTCGACTACTGGGACAACGTCGGCATGCACACCACCACCTGCTTGCCCGTCGACAACGCTCCCACCAGCTGGGGATCGGTCAAGGGATTCTACCGGTAGGTGATTCGAGTGCGGACTTCCGCACTTCGGCTCCGCGCGCCCCGGGATCGTCGAGATCCCGGGGCGTTTTTTCATGCCTTGAGCGCGCCGGTGCGGGCCGAACGGATCGCGTCGTGGGAATACAGAGCGAGCGCCGTCCAGATCAAACCGAATGCTATGAAGTGGGTCCCGGTGAACGGTTCGCCGAAGGCGACGACGGCCAGCAGGAACTGCAGCGAGGGGGCGATGTACTGCAGGAACCCGACCGTCGAATAGCGCAGCCGGCGGGCGGCGTTGGCGAACCAGATCAAGGGCACGGCCGTGATCAGGCCGCCCAGGGGCAGCAGGATGTCGGTGCGCGAACCGATATGAGTGAACGCCAGATCCCCGGCGTTTTCCAGATGCAGCAGGTAGGCCAGGGCCACCGGCGTCAGCAGCAGCGTTTCGGCGGCGAGACCGGTAGTGGCGTCGGCGTCCACCTTCTTGCGCAGCAATCCGTAGAATCCGAAGCTGCAAGCCAGGGCCAACGAGATCACCGGCACCTGGCCCATCTTCAGGGTCAGCCAGGTCACCGCGGCGGCGGCCAGCACCACGCTGATGGTCTGGGCCCGGCGCAGGCGCTCGCCGAGGAAGATGCATCCCAGCAGCACGTTCACCAACGGGTTGATGAAGTAGCCCAGGCTGGCCTGCAGCAGGTGCCCGTTGCTCACCGCCCAGATGAACACGTACCAGTTGACGGCGATCAGCAAGGTGGTGCAGGTCAGCGTCGCGGCGGTCTTCGCGTTGCGCAGCGCCTTGACGATCAGCCCCAGCCGGCCGCGGGCGCCCATCACCAGCAGCAGCAGGACCAGCGACCAGACGATGCGATGGGCCAGAACCTCGAATGGCGCAACGTGGGCCACGGCCTTGAAATACAGGGCGATGAAGCCCCAGGCGAAATATGCGGCGATTCCGTAGGCGACGCCGATGCGTGAGTTCCGGTCGTGGCTCATGGTTGCACACCAAATGGTTGAAGTGACCGCGGCGTCTGCCTGTCGGTTATCTGCGGTTCAGCCCGTCGGCGATCCGCGTGGCCTCGGCCTCGCCGAAATCCCCGTTGATCACTGCCCTGCCTGCGGTGATCGCCGCGCGGCAGATCGGGGCCGAAACGACTTCGCCGTCGACCAGGATCGCGATCCGTTTGCCGATGTTGGCGGCGGTCAATTCCGTCATCGCCGCCGTACCCGCGGCCGTGAACTGCAGATCGACCAGGAAATGCTCATCCTGCGCGTAGACTACCGCGGTATCGATGTGAGCGGCGTCGATCGCGGCGTCGGGGTGGACGTAGACGGGTCGATCCATCAGAGGCACGTACATTTCGCTCAGGCCTTCGCCCGGAGAATCCTCGGCGACCCGGAATTCGAGCGCCAGCGGCTTGGGACCGCTGCTGCAACCGGCGATTGACAGGATGATCAGCGTGGCTGCGAACAGGGTGACCGGGATCCGTGAACGCATCGGCATGACGGCATCCTTTCGGAGAAGGTGGTTCCGGCTGCAGGATATAACCCCGGATTGCGGCGGGCAAGCGCGCGGTCGACCGCAGGGCGGGCGGAATTGCGTTTATCATGGCCCCGGCAGAGGTTAAGATCGGAGCCGACTCCAGCCCAAGGATCGATATGATGCTAATTGCCGCCCTGATGGCCGCTCTGCTCGGCGCCGGTCCGACCCCGGACGCAGCGGCCGCGTCCTCCGATTCGATGGCCGTCTCGGCGCTTCCTGATTCCGTCGCCGCCTCGGCGCCAGGGCGGATCGAATTGACCATAGCTCCGGTCCGGGTCGGTGACGGGGGGGACATGCTGGTCGCCATCTTCACTGACGAGGAATCTTGGCTCGAGATGGATATGGCCTACGCCAGGCAATCCCTGCCGGCGGATTCGGATACCCTGCGCGCAGTGTTCACCGGCGTTCCCCACGGCGTCTACGCCGCCGAGGTCGTCCACGACAAGAACCGCAACGGCAAATTCGACATGCGCTGGTTTCCGTATCCCAAGCCGAAGGAAGGGGCCGGGGTCTCGAACAACAACCTGCGCAAGGGGAAGCCGCGCTACGAGCCGGCCGTATTCGAAGTGAGGGCCGAACCCGTGCGGTTGCTGATCGAATTGCGGTATTGAACGCTCCGATTTCGCCGACGGATTTATGGTTGGAAATATGGTCCGGAAACCCTAGCATGCCATTCGGGGTCCGCGAAAGCGGGCCCTTTCATCATCGCCGCCGCCATGCGGAATCAACGCCCCCCTGTCAGGAAGGGAGCCGGCCATGCCCCGGCCGAAGCATTGCCGCGCCCGAATCGCTCGCGTGGAATCATCCCGCATTTTTTTCTGTCTGCTGTTGCCGGCCCTGCTTTGCGCCGCTCCGGCGATCGCGGCGGTGCCCCTGTTCGTGGACGACGCTCCCGACGCTGCGTTGAGTCTGCTGGAGATCGGCGGCGACGTGCGCATGCGCGGCTACGATCTCGAGAACATGTGGGACTCGGATTCCGACGCCGACGCCGACCACTGGTCGGTGTTGCGGCACCGCACCCGTTTCTTCGCCCGCCTGGAGATGGAGCGGGGGATAGGCGCCTACGTCCGGATCGCCAACCAGAACTGGGGCGAGGGCGTGACCTACGGCGATAAGTGGGAAGCGGACAACATCAGCAACAAGATCTTCGTGGACAACGCGTACATCGACGTCGCCGGTTTCTTCGATCTGCCGGCGGACCTGCGAATCGGCCGCCAGGACGTTTTCTACGGCAGCGGTTTCGTGCTCCGTGACGGGCAGTCGCAGATGGCTTCGACAGCCGGTTATATGGACGGCGTCCGGTTGAGAATCGAGCCGGCTGCTGCTCTGGATGTCGATCTGCTCTACTTCAAGGACCAGGAGAACCGCCGCGACGACGCCGCGGACGACGACGTGACCCTGATGGGGGCCTATCTGACCCGTGAATCGGGGATCGCCAAAGGGACCGAGGAGGCCTACGCCCTCTACCGCGAGGACCAGAACCTCGGCAAGAAGATCTGGCTCTACGGCGGACGAGTGGCCCACGCCTGGAGCAACGGGCTGGACTATTCCCTCGAGGGGGGCCTGCAGCGGGGAGACTTCGCCGACGGTATCGACCAGCAGGCCTGGGGCGTGAAGACCGAGGCCGGCTGGACCTTCGAATCGGCTCCGTGGCGGCCGCGTTTCTTCGCCGGATTCGCCGGTCTGAGCGGCGACGATCCGGCCACCGCCGAGAGCGAGCGCTGGGATGTCTTCTTCGGCGGCTGGCCCCAGTTCGGCGATCTGATGGCCTGGACTTTCGTCAACCTCGGCCCCGGCTTCAACAACATCTCGGTCTACGATCCGGCCTATGCAGAGGGCAGCTCGGTGGGCGGCGAGGCTGTCTACTCGAACATCTTGATCCCCAGCGTCGGAGTGGAAACGCATCCCACGCAGAGGCTGAGCGCCAAGCTGAGCTGGTCGCCGGTCACCGTCCAGCAGACCGACGGTCCGGATGATTTCGGCGACTACTACCAGCTCGGCGCCCGCTACAGCTACTCGCGCCACCTGACCCTGTCGCTCTACGCCGCGCTGATCGATCCCGGCGACGCCTTCGGGCCCGACGCCGACGTCCAGCACGAGATATTCTGGGAGACGAAGCTCGCGTTCTAGCGCCCACCCAGGCCGGGGGAAGACCCAATGATCGTCAAGACCGTAGTCATCGTTCTCTATGCCCTGATGATCATCGGCATCGGCCTGGCCGGGCTGCGCCGCACCCGCTCGTTCCATGACTTCTTCCTCGGCGGCGGCGATGTCGGGCCGTGGATGACCGCCTTCACCTACGCCACGGCCTATTTCTCGGCGGTGCTGTTCATCGGCTTCGCCGGCAAGATCGGCTGGGGGTTCGGGCTCTCCGGCCTCTGGGTCGCGTTGGGCAACGCGCTGATCGGAGTGCTGCTGGTCTGGGGCGTATTGGGCCCCCGCATCAAGCGGATGTCCCTGGAAAATCCCGGAATCCACACCATGCCCGAGTATCTCGAAAGCCGCTACGATTCGCGCTTCCTGAAGCTCTTCGCGTCGTTGGCCGTCTTCGTCTTCTTCATCCCCTACTCGGCGGCCGTCTTCATGGGGCTGTCGTATCTGTTCCGGTCGAACTTCGGCATCGACTACACCCTGGCCCTGTGCCTGATGGGGGGCTTCACCTGCGTCTACCTGGTGCTCGGGGGCTACAAGTCGATGGCGATGATCGACACCGTTTTCGGGATGATCATGCTGGCCGGCGTGGGCATCCTGCTCGGCTTCACCCTGCATGCGGGCGGCGGTCCGGGTTCGATCGCGGAGCAACTCGCCGCGGTCGATCCCGCCCTGACCCGGCTGGTCGGACCTCCGGGATGGTGGCCGCTGTTCACCCTGGTTTTCCTGACCAGCGTGGTGCCCCTGGTCATGCCGCAACTGGTGCACAAGTTCTCCGCCATCAAGGACCGGCGCTCCAGCCGCATCGGCACGTCCGCCTCGACGGCCTTCGCCCTGCTGATCGGGGGCGTGGCCTATTTCACCGGGGCCGTCTCGCGGCTCTTCCTTTCACCGGCGGCCTCTCCGAAAGCCTTCGTCGACGGCCGGCCGGTCTTCGACGCCTTGATGCCCGAACTGCTGGCCCGCGTCGTTCCCGAGTCGCTGTCGGTTTTGATGCTGTTGCTGATCCTCTCGGCCTCGATGTCCACCCTGGCCGCCCTGGTGCTGATCTCCAGTTCGGCCGCGGTGAAGGATCTCTACGCGGGATTCGTCTCCCGTCACGCCACCGACGCCCAACTGACCCGTCTGATGCGCATCACCAGCGCGGTCTTCGTGCTGTTGTCGGTGGTGCTGGCGTTTTTCCGCCCGTCGACGATCGTCTCCATCCTGGGGATTTCCTGGGGCGCCATCGGCTCGGTATTTTTGGGCCCGTTTATCTGGGGCCTGTTTACCCGCGGAGCCAAGCGCACGGGAGCTTTGGCGGCTTCGATTCTCGGCCTGGGCGTCTGCCTGGGTCTGTACTTCGCCGGTCGGCCTTCGCCCGAGGCCGGCACCATCGGCATGATGGTTTCGCTGGCGACGCCTCCGTTTTTCGGTTTCCGCAGCCGCAGCGATAACTGAAAAACGCATAAACAGTACTAATATTGTTGAATATTTTGACGTCGTATGATAATGTCGATTCACTAGCCCATGGATTAAGGAATTCGCCCATAGGACTCGCCTGGAAAGGGGTTTTCGGCTGGATTTAAGGCTGAAGGAACCGGTGGTCGGTTCCGGGAATTCCCATGTAGATCCAAGGGGTGAATTGGCATGAAGATCCGCTACTGTCTGCATTTCGCTTTTCTGCTCATCATCTGTTTCGCAACAACCGCGCTGGCCGTCGACCACGTCGACATCGGCAATCCTGATTCCGAATCGGGCCACAACATGCAGAGTTGGGGACCGATCGAGCCCGCCACATCCAGCGGTTCCTACGGCGGCATCGACCATTGCCGCGCGACCTGGTCGACGCTCGACGGCACCACCAACGCGACGATCGATCTCGACTTCGGCGACGGGATGAATGTGCAGGTGGCCTTCAAGCATCTCGAAGGTCTGGCCGACGACAGCTTCAAGGTCTATCTCGATGGGGTGCTGCAGTATACGCATAACGAAACCATGACGTCCGAACACTGGTTCGACTCTGGATTCAGCGTTAGCGTGACGCCCGGTATCCATACCCTGGAGTTCGACGCCACCGGTCCGCAGTGGAGCCAGTGGACGGCCTACGGTCAACTCTGCATAGCCGAAATCTCGGTGGGGATGTCGATCGTAGCCGATGAGGCCGGCACCTGGGGCGGCGTGAAGTCCCTGTTCCGCTAGCCGGTTTGCCGAAAGCGAATAAGAAGGGGCGGCCCCTGCGGACCGCCCCTTTTCTGCGTTACCGGCCGCGCTACCTGAGCAATGTCATCTTGCGGGCCTGCTTCAGATCTCCGGCCTCGATCAGATAGAAATAGACTCCCGAGGGCATCGTCCGTCCTCGATCGTTCCGGCCGTCCCAGGCCGTCTGGTGGGTTCCGGCCGGGAACTCGGCGTCGACCAGGGTGGCTACCCGGCCGCCGTCGACCGTGAACACGGTCAGCCTGACCCGTTGCGGCGCCGTCAGCGCGAACTCGATCGTCGTGGCCGGATTGAAGGGATTGGGATGGTTCAGACCCATCCAAGACGCGGCGGGATTCGCCGGAGTGCCGGCATCGACGTCGATCCGGAATTCGATCGGGCGGTTGGCCGAGTCGCGGACATCGATCCGCAGATCGGCCGGGTCGACGCCGGCGCCGAGATCGACGCGCAGCAATTCCCCCGCGCCGGTGATGCTCATGCCGCCGCCCAACAGGGCGAGTCCGGCGTCGAGCCCGCGGCCGGGGATGTTCTGCACGAAGCAGGGCCCGGCCTGCGACTTCAGCAACTCGCCGGCCGCGACCGTGGCCGACAGGCCCGGCGAGTCCGAGCTCAACCGCAGGCCCTTGAGATCCCGGCAGGGCTCGATCAACCGCAGCGACCAGACGCCGGCGGCGATCTCCCGCCAACCCATCACGGCGGTCGGACCTCCGGCGGCGGGCATCAGCTTGGCCAGCACCGAGTCGTAATTCTGGGCGATGATCATCAGGTCCGCGAAGTCGATGACGTTGTCGGTGCCGGGAATTCCCATCCCGCCGAAGTCGTCGGTGGGGCCGATGTCGCAGTCCGCGTTATATGAGGCGTCGGCCTCCGCCGCGCCGTAGCACAGGCTGAAGGTGTTGATGTCGGGGGAGAGCGAAATGGCGCCGTCCCACCCGTGCGGGGCGTCGGGCAATCCGAAGTCGCCGGGCAGATAGCTGTGGGCCCAGGCGTTATCCGTGGCGCGATCGCTGTAGCCGCCGATCGTGTCGCTGACGAATATCTCGTAGTAGTAGATGCCGCGCCGCAGACCTGCGGGAGGATTGGGGAAATCCTGCCAGGATGTTGTCGCGGAGCCGACGGTCGCCACCAGATCCCATCCGCTGCCGCCGGCGGCGGCGGCGGCTCTGTCGACCGGGCGGACCGGGATGAAATCGGCGGGCAGGTCGTCGTATTCCGGATAGGCCGACACGCTGGAATCCGCCGACGCGTCGCCGTACCACATCCCGCGCCAGATCTCGACCGCGTTGGCGGGATCGCCGCTGTAGTTCCACGCCAAGTCGATCTTGGCGTGGCCGGCCAGGGCGGTGATTCCCGTGACCGGATCGAGGCCGGTGATGTCGTAGTCGATCTGGTCCTGGACCGCGAGCACGTATCCGATGGCATCGCGGTATTCCGCATGGACGGTGCGGGCGCCTTCGCCGCCGGCTGCCAAATCCCAGGCGAAGTCCGCCTCGTACGGCTGCCAGGCGTTTTCGACGGCGCCCCAGCCGCCGTCGTTGCTGAAGCGCATCTCCAGGGCGGTCAGGTCTGCCACTTCGCTGACCAGGTTGACGGTCAACAGCCCGGTGGCGGCGGCGCCGTCGTTGATCGACATCTGTCCCGAGGGGGGACTGCAATCGACCGTGAGTTCGGCCGATCCGCGGCCCACCGGCAGAGAGGGACCGCCCGACAGCGGCTCGAGGATGACGCTCTCGACCAGCAGAATGCCGCTGCCTTCCTGGTCGCCGTGGACCGTGACGGTGAAGAGATCGACGTCAGCGGGGATGCCCGAGGTGTCGCCGGGGATGAGGTATTCCACGGTCCAGTCGTTCGGCCCGGCGCCGGGTTCCTGGTAGATCTGCGTTTCATACTCGCCGACGGCCAGTCCGGCGGGCAGGACGGCCACCGCGATGTCTCCGGAGGCGAAGGAGAGGGCGGTCTGGTCGTCGGGGCATTTGAACCGCACGGTGTAGCCGCGCACGGCTTCGACGCCGCAGTCGAGATTGAAATGGAATCCGACAGTCTGGCTCTGGCCGCAGTCCATCCCCTCGACTATTTCCGGATCGTCGTTCACGGGCACCGGATCGATGCGGCTGCCGATGTGGATCTTGTCGATGCCCACCTGGCCGAATGGCGTGTAATAGGTGCCCGGATCGCCCGTGGCCTCGAACCTGATGGTATGCACGCCCGAGAAGCCGGTCACGTCCATGATCACCCAGCGCCAGGTTTCGTCTCCGGGCGGAGCGTAGATGTAGTTGAAGTGGTCGTCGTCGATGTAGATGTCGTAGGAGTCGTCGCTGCCGCCGTCGAGATAACGCACCGACAAGCATTTCGAGATGGTGGCCGAAGGGCCGAAGTCGATAGCCAGCGACGCCCACCTGCCGACCGGCGCTGCTTCCTCCGGGGACCAGATCGTGCGGCATTTCCCGGGCGGGGATTCGCTGCCGATCCCGCCCCAACCTCCGATGTGGGTGTCGGGTTCGACCGGTCCCCAGCCGGACATCGCGTGGCCGGATTCGGAAGCGGGGTTGCCGATGTCCACGTATGAATCGGTGATCGAGCTTTCGGTCGCCGACAGGCTCAGGGTGTTGGACGCGATGGTGGTCCCGGCCACCAGATCGGAGAACGGCGTCACTTCGGCCTGCCAGACCTCCGAAAGTCCGGTCTCGGCCGCGGCTATCCTGTCGCGTCCGCCGGCGCCGCAGAGTATCGCTATCTGTTCGGGCGAAAGGGCGTGGGCGTAGATCCGTACGTCGTCGATCGCCCCGACCCAGTTCTGCCCGGCCGCCGGCCCCCGCGAACCCACGAATGTCGTCGCGTCGGTGGTCCCGGTCGCCACGGTGGCGCGGTCGACCTCTACGCCGTCGCGGTAGAGGATCATCAGATCCGCGGTCGCGTCATAGGTGACGGCGGCGAAGGTCCAGACGCCCAAGGCCAGGGGGGTGGGATCCTCGACGGTGCTCCATGATCCGTCATGACCGGAACCCAATCGATAACCCCGGGCGTCCGGAGCCCAAAGCGCGTGCCCGCCGACGTCGGCGGAGCCGCAAAGAACGGCGTTACCGCCGCCGGGGCCGTTGCCGTCCAACCGCACCCAGACGGTTTTCGTGTACGACGAGCCGGTGGGCTGGCAATCATCCGCCGCCAGGGCGTCGACTCCGTCGTAGACGAACGCTCCGTGTCCGTCGTGGCCGGCGTCGGCCACCCACTGCGGATCTCCGTCCGCCACGGCGACGGGGCTGCCGGCGTAGGCGTAGTTCTTCAGCGCAGCCGGGCCGTCGCCCTCGAACGGCAGGTACAGCTGCATTACCGGGGCGCCGTCGCGATACCAGGCCGTGGCTGCGGAGGTAGCGCTGCCGGTCAGGTAATAGCTCACCTGCAGGTCCTGCGGATAGGATGCCCCGCTGTCCACTCCCGCCAACACGACTCCCTGGACCACGGGCTCACCGGCGCTGGTGTCGACCGTTGTCGATGCGTCCGGCGACCCGGGTGCGGCCTCCACGTTGCCGGCGTTGTCGGTGGCGACGCAGTAGAAGTCGTAGACGCCGTCGCCGCCGGCGTTGAATTCGATCGGGCCGCTTTCGTACGGACCGTCGAATTGGGTCCAGGCGCCGGCATCCACCCGATAGAACAGCCGGACGAAATCGATTCCGCTGGTCGCGTCGGAGGCGGTGAACGGGATGTCGAAAGAGGATGTCGTGATCGTCGTCGCCAAGGTTCCCAGTGCGGAAAGAGGGGCTGTCGCGTCCTGGGTAGAGGATGTCGCCGCCGAAAATCCGGATTCCGTGCCCAGACCGTCGCCTGCCTTGACGCGGTAGTGGTAGGTCGAGCCGTCGGCCAGCCCGCCGAACTCGTGAGCGGTGCCGGAAATCCAGCCGGATTCGGCGACGATGCTCGTGAATGCCGCGTCGGTCGCGCATTGGACGAGGTATTGGCTCGCCCCGGCGGTCGTCGCCCAGGACAAGGTGTTGGCGGCCCCGGCGGTAAAGGCGGGCTCGGTGCCGAGCGACGGGGGTATCAGCCCGGCCACGATGTCGAATTGGAGATCGTCGCAGATCATCGCCGGAGCCCAGTTGCCGTAGCCGCTGTGGAAGCTTTCCTCGGTCAGCAGGATGCGGCAGTTATAGGTCCCGGTCGGCAGCGACGACTCGCCGTCGCAGAGCCTTTCGATCTGGGGATAGACCCCGACCGTGGTCGCGGTGATGTCCTGGCTGTAGGCGGGGTCTCCGGCGTAGCCTTCGACCGGGCCGGTCTTCAACGGGTTGTCGCAGGCTCCGGCTGTGCGCTGCCAGTCCCAGAACAGGACGTGATAACTGCTGTCGAGCGCGAAATCGATCTCGGCGGCGCCGAAGCGATCGGTCAGGAAGAAATCGAAGAGCAGATAGGCCTCGAAGATGTAGGCGGGATCGTTCTTGTGGGCCTCGTAATAGGTGTCGTCCCGGTTGCCGTAGCTCGGCGCCACTTCCCACCAGCGGCCGACGTAGCCGATCCTTTCGTT
>CAZYDJ010000091.1:0-10676 GCA_964646035.1 uncultured Fibrobacteraceae bacterium
CATCGTCGCGGGCGACCGGCTTTGGGGGCGGCCGTCGCCCGGTCTGCATACCACCGGCTATTCGCTGGCGCGGAAGGTATTCTTCGAGGCCCTCGGCCTCGGACCCGACGCCATCGTCGACGAACTTGGAATGACCGTCGCGGACGCCCTGCTCGCCGTGCACAAGAGCTACCTGCCCGAGGTCCGCGCCGTCTGGTCGGCCCGCGGCCGCCACTGTATCCACGGCATGGCCCACATCACCGGCGGCGGCTTCTACGACAACGTGCCGCGCGTGATGCCGGACGGACTCTGCGCCCGGATCGAGACCGGGGCCTGGGACGCGCCGCCTTTATTCCGTTACATCGCCGAAAAAGGTGATGTGGAGCCCGCGGAGGCCTACCGGGTCTTCAACATGGGCATCGGCATGGTGCTGGCGCTGCCGCCCGAGATCGACCTCCACGGCGTGCCGGGCATCGAAGCCGTGCATATCGGCGAGGTGGTCGAGCCGGCCGCGGACGACGGAGCCAAGGTCGAGGTCGTGCTCTGATCGCAGAGTGACCCGCGGCGCCGGGAAGCGCCCCCGCGATTACATCCCGCCAACCGGTTGCCGCCCGGGAGATTCCCCCGGGCGGTTTCCCTTTCGCCGAATTCTCGCCGACGGGTCTGAGCATATCGATCCGCCGCCCGCCGACTCCCGCGACACGCTCCGGCCCCGGCCAAGCAGTGAAAGCATCGGTTGCGCCGCAAAGACGGCAGCAACTCGACCCGCGCCTGAAAATCTGTGGAGAACCTCCCCGGTCGGTGCGCCTCATGCATGTCCGATGCCGCCGGGAAACCTCGATCGGTCAGCGGGGAGGATGTGGATTGATGACGGCAGTGAAATTCTGGGACGAGGAACTGCGCTCCTACCCGTTGGGCGGGGGAGAGGCCCGGCTCTGGGTGGTGCGCCGGGACGGAGACGACCGGGACGCGTCGCTGCGCATGATCTTCCGCCGGCGTTGGGGCTGCGGCCTCGCCGGCGACAGCGAAACAGGACCGCCGCCGTTGACCCGGCTTTTGCAGGTGATGGCCGACGAACTGGCGGCCGAATTCCTCCAGCCCGATCCACGGGAAACCCCCGGTGACGGCGCCGGGAATAAGGACAACCCCAAGGGACGGATGCTGCGGGTCGCGCCCCTGCGCTGCGGCGGCCGGGTGCTCGGCGCTTTCGCCTTGAGCCATCCCGCGGAAGCGCCCTGGGCGGAGGCGGTCGGACTATGGGCCGAACGCTTCGCCGCCCGGACCGAGGTGTTGCTTCCCCATCTGCCGGCGCCGGAAGGCTCGGCGCTGGCCGGAGCCGACAGCGGGCCGACTCTCTTTCCCCTGGTGGCGGCGGCTTCCGCAGGGCGGCGCCGCCGGGAGCGGACAAGTCAGGAAACCGCATCCGCCGCCGCAGTCGGGCTGCCTTTGCCGCGCCCCCTGGGCTTGCCGGGAGCGCCCGGGCTGATCGGCGTATCGCGGGAAATGGCCGCCTGCTGCGCGATCATCCGGAAAGTGGCCGCGAGCGAGGTGAACGTCATGCTTCACGGCGAGAGCGGCACGGGCAAGGAGGTTCTCGCCCGGGCCCTGCACCAGAACGGGCCCCGCAGGGACAAGCCTTTCATCGGCATCAACTGTGCGTCGCTGCCGGAAACGCTCTTCGAGAGCGAACTCTTCGGCCATAAGGCGGGAGCGTTCACCGGCGCGGCCCGGGAGAAGACCGGCCTGCTCGAAGCCGCCGACGGCGGCACCTTCTTCCTGGATGAGATCGGGGATATGCCCCAACCGCTGCAGATCAAGTTGTTGCGGGTGATGCAGGAGCGGCGATTGCGCCGGATCGGCGAGTTGCAGACCCGCCCCGTCGACGTCAGGTTCGTGGCCGCGAGTCATAAGAACCTGGAGAACGAGATCGACGCCGGCAGATTCCGGCTCGATCTCTACTACCGCCTGAAGGTGGTCCAGGTCGATATCCCGCCGTTGCGTCGGCGTCCGGAGGATGTGATCCCGCTGCTGTCGTGGTTCATCCGCCGGCGCGGAAATCAGCAGGAGGGTTGTCGCATCGCCGAAGAGGCCGCCGCGGCCCTGCAGCGGTATCGCTGGCCCGGCAACGTGCGTGAACTCGAGAACGAGGCCAAACGCTGGCTGGCGCTTTGGGGCGGAGAGGAACTGATCCGTCTGGAGCAGCTTTCGCCGGACGTCCAGCGGGCGGCCGGCCGTTCGGTTGATCTGGCCGACCTGGCCACGCTGCGGCCGCTGGACGAGGCGACCGAATTGCTCGAGAGGTATCTGATCCGCAAGTCGTTGTCGGTTTGCGGCGGCATGAAGTCGGCGGCGGCGCGGCGCCTGGGGCTTTCGCGGCAGGGATTGTACAAGAAGATTCGCCGTTACGGGATGAACGACCTGCTGCCGAGGGCGGAATGAGGGATCTCGAATTCGTCCGGCCGGTCCGGCGCCGCGGCTGAATCTGCGCCGGATCGTGTCCGGCGGCGGCATCGGTGGCGGGGAGAATGTCCCGATATCCGGGCGCCTCGCCAGGGGGCAGCCGAAACCTTGTACGAATACTGATATTCAACCTATTGCTCCAGCGCCTGCCAGCGGCTATTTTCGATGGCATGTTGAAGAGATCTCATAAAGATCAGACAGAAGAGCATCGCCCGTTCCGTGTGGACAGGGCGACGATCGCCGCTGTGGGCGCGGGAGCGTTGGCGACTGTCGCCATGCCGCCGCTGCGCGGCACCGGTTGGTTCATGATCCCGGCGATGGCGATTCTTTTCGGGGCGCTGGCCGGAAGCCGCCGCCCCGGCCGCGTGGGCTGGATCTTCGGATTGGTTCATCAGGCGACTCTCTTGCATTGGCTCTATCTGCTGGGACCGGAAGCAGCCATCTCGTCCAGGGGATTGGTGCCGCTCGCGGCGACGGGCGCCATCCTCTACGCCTCGCTCTACTATCTGCTTCTCGGCTGGTCTTTCGGCTTCATCCGCGGGCGTCTGGGCTCCGGCGCCGCCCTGGCCCTGGTCCCGGTCCTGTGGACTGCGATGGAGGCCTGGCGCGGGGCTGGAGAACTCGGATTTCCCTGGTGCCTGTCCGGCGCGGCCTTCATCGGGACACCGGTTTTGCCGCTGGCCGCGGCGGTCGGCGAACTGGGGCTGGGAGCCGCGTCAGCCTTCAGCGCCGCCGCCCTGGCCGGACTCTGGCGCCGTCGCGGCGACGAGCGTCTCGCCGCCTTGGGCCTCTGTTCCTGCGTGATAGCCGCCTGGGTCCTGATCAACCTGGGCGCGGGCTGGCGGGCCGAACCGGCGACCGGCGGAATCAACGGCGGTGAGCAGCCGGTGCGGATCGCCTCGGTCCAGGCCAACGTCGCCTTGGCCGACAAGTGGCGCGAAGGGAAGCGGGATTCCAGCATCGCGCCCTATACCGAATTGACCCGCAGCGCGGCGGCGGCCGGAGCCGATCTGGTGATCTGGGCCGAGACGTCGGTTCCCGCCTATCTGCTCTACGATCGTGAGCTGCTGCCCTGGGTCCGGGGTCTCGCCCGCGACAACGATGTGCATCTCTTCGCCGGCTTTCCCGATGTGAGGATTTCCGCGGGAGGGGAGCGTCAGCGTCAGAACGGTTCCGGACTCTTCGACCCCGACGGAGTCCTGCAGGACCGCTACGGCAAGCATCATCTGCTGCCGTTCGGCGAGCGGATGCCTTTCCAGGGGTTGCTGCCGTTTCTCGGCGACATCGATCTGGGGCAGGCGGAGTGGATCTCCGGCGATCGGCCGCATCCGGTGCGGGTCGATCTCGGCGAGCGTTCCTTCGACTTCGCGGCACAGATCTGCTACGAATCCATATTCCCGGACCTGACGCGTCTGGCTGTCGGTGAAGGGGCCGGGATTCTGGTCAACATCACCAACGACGGTTGGTTCGGACGCACGGCGGGCCCCTTGCAGCACGCCGCCATGGCGCGGGCCCGGGCCGCCGAATGCGCGGTCCCGCTGGTCCGCAGCGCCAACAACGGCATCAGTTTCATCTGTGACAGCAGGGGCCGGTTGCTGGAATCAACCCGGCTCTACGAGCGGACGTTCGTGATCGCGGATGTGATTCCCGGCTCTGGCGGAACTCTTTTCGTCGCTTTCGGTTACCGCCCGTTGCTGATGTTTATTATGATATGGATGCTGATTGTCGCGTCCGCCCTGGTCCTGCGGAGGAAATCATGAACACCATGCGACACGCTCATCTCTGGTGCCCCCGCTGCGCCGCCCGCATGGCGCGCGGATCCGAGGGCGGCGCCGAGAGGCCGGTCTGTCCCGGCTGCGGCTATGTGCAGTATCTGAACCCGTCGCCCGCCGCCGCCGCGGTGATCAGGCGCGGCGATGGGATCTGCCTGGTGAAGCGGAAGTTTCCGCCCCGCGAGGGCCAGTGGACCCTGCCGGCCGGTTTCATGGAATACGACGAGGATCCCGAGACGACCGCCGTTCGCGAAGTGAAGGAGGAGACCGGGCTCGATGTGCGGGTCACCGGTCTTTTCGCTGCTCATCAGGGTATATTGCCCCCGGATCGTCCGGTGGTGCTGATCGTCTATACCGCCGAGGAGATCGGCGGGGAGTTGTCGGCCGGCGACGACGCCGCCGCAGCAGGGTTTTTCCCGCTCGACGATCCGCCGGGTCCGATCGCTTTCGCGGCGCATCGCAAGGTGCTGGCCACGTTGCTCGAGCAGCAGACCGCCAAGGAGGACCAATGAACGCTGAGCGGTTGCCGGTGGCGGTGCTGCTTTCGGGAAGCGGACGCACGTTGGCCAATTTCCTCGAACGATGCGCGGCCGGGGACCTGCCGGTCGACATCGCCGCCGTAGTGTCGAGCCGTCCGGACGTGCGCGGGGTCGAGATCGCCCGCGCCGCGGGGATTCCGGTGGGAGTCTTCCGGCGCCGCGACTACTCGGACGTCGCTTCCCACAACGCCGACATCAACAGCTGGCTCGAGCCGATCGCGCCGCGGATGATCCTGCTTTCCGGTTACCTCTGCTTCTACGTCCGGCCTCCCTGGTTCCGCGGCCCCATCCTGAACATCCATCCCGCGCTGCTGCCCAAGTACGGCGGCAAGGGATTCTACGGTCAACGGGTGCACGAGGCGGTGCTCGCGGCCGGGGACGGGGTCAGCGGCTGCACCGTCCATCACGTCGACGAGCTCTACGATCACGGCAGTATCGTCGCCCAGACCAAAGTGTCGGTGCTGCCTTCCGACGATGTCGGCAGCCTGGCAGCCCGGATATTCGCAGCCGAGTGCGAACTGTACCCGGCGGTGGTGGCGCGTCTGGCCCATGAGATGATGGAAGGTGACTCGGGCCGGTGAAGTCTGGTTTCCATTAAAGACTTGGAAAGTAGAAGGTACCGTATTTCATTTGCAATGAAGTACCCTGGACAACAGCAACTGCAGATCCGAGGAGGATATCAGTGGCCGACATCAGACCTTTCCCGGGGCTGAGGCCCCGTTCGGATCTGGCCGCCGCGGTGGCCAGCCCTCCCTACGACGTATTGGATTCGTCCGAAGCCCGCACGATGGCGGCGGAGAATCCCCACAGCTTCCTGCACGTGGTCAAGGCCGAGATCGACCTGCCCGCCGATGCGGACATCCACGGCGAGGAAGTCTATGAGCGCAGCGCCGAAAACTTCCGCGGCATGATCGCCGACGGAGTACTCGTGCAGGATGACCGGCCCTGCTTCTACATCTACCGGTTGACCATGGGCGGCAACGCCCAGTTCGGCCTGGCTGTCGGCTGCAGCGTAGCCGAGTACGTCGCAGGGCGGATCAAGAAGCATGAGTTGACCAGGCGCGACAAGGAAGACGACCGCGCCCGTCATGTCGAGATCCTGCAGGCCAACGCGGGACCGGTGCTGTTCACCTACCGCCACGACGCCCGGATCAAGTCCCTGGTCGCCGAATTGACCGAGCGCGTCGAGCCCGACTGCGACTTCGTCGCCGACGACGGCGTCGGTCATACCGTCTGGGTGATCGGCGATCCCGAAGACGTCGCCCGGATCCGCGACGCGTTCGCGCCCCTGGACGCCCTCTACGTCGCCGACGGCCACCATCGCACCGCTTCCGCGCATCGGGTGCGCGACATCATGCAGGCCAAGAATCCCGCCCACACCGGTGACGAGGCGTATAACCATTTCCTGGCCGTGCTCTTTCCCGACGACGAGTTGCGTCTGATGGGATACCATCGCTTGATCAAGGATCTCAACGGCCTGAGCGCAGCCGGATTCATGGACAAGGTGCGCGAGAAATTCGACGTCGTCCCCACCGACACCGCCGAGCCCTCGGGGCAGCGGGAGTGGGGGATGTACCTCGAAGGCTCCTGGTACAACCTCAAGGCCAAGGCCGGCACGTTCCCCGCGGACGATCCGGTTGCCAGCCTTGACGCCGCCATCCTGCAGCAGAACCTGCTCGAGCCGGTGCTCGGCATCGGCGATCCGCGGCAGGATTCCCGCATCGACTTCGTCGGCGGGATCCGCGGCACCGGTGAACTCGAGCGGCGCTGCGCGCTCGATATGGAAGTGGCATTCGCCTTCGCCCCTGTCAGCGTGGCCCAGATCATGGCCATCGCCGACGCGGACGCGGTCATGCCTCCGAAATCGACCTGGTTCGAACCGAAGCTGCGATCCGGTCTGGTCGTCCGCAGCCTGGTCGACTAGTCACAGTGATTTGAAAGGAGACCGGTATGCTGATCCTGATTTCCGACGCATTCGATCCCTCACTTCCGGAGAAGCTGGGCCGTTTCGGTGAAGTCACCGACGACAAGGGCCGCCTCGCGGAAGCGAACGTCGTGCTGGTGCGCAGCAAGACCAAGTGCACCGCGGAATGGATCGAACAGGCGCCCGAACTGAAGCTGATCATCCGCGGCGGCGTCGGCACCGACAACATCGACAAGGTCGTCTGCGCGGAGAAGGGCATCGTCGTCCACAACACGCCCAAGGCTCCGGCCGTGGCCGTGGCCGAACTGGCCTTCGCCATGATGCTGGCCGTGCCCAACAACCTGGTGCAGGCGCATCAGACCATGAGCGCGGGCGAGTGGGCGAAGAAGCAGTTGAAGCGGACCGAGCTCTTCGGCAAGACCCTGGGGCTGGTCGGCATCGGCAACATCGCGCGCGCGGTGGCCGGGCGGGCGAAGGCCTTCGGCATGAAGGTCGTCGCCTACGACAAGTACGTCGTCGAATCCGACGCCGCCGAGATGATCCCCTCGCTCGAGGACATGGTCGCTCAGGCCGACTACGTGTCCCTGCACCTGCCCCTGACCGACGAGACGCGCGGGATGATCAACGCCGACGTCCTGGGCCGGATGAAGGACGGCGTCGTCGTCATCAACACCGGCCGCGGACTGACCGTCGATACCGACGCCATGGTCGCCGCCCTGGAGAGCGGCAAGGTCAAGACCTTCGCCACCGATGTCTGGCCGTCGGATCCTCCGGCCGCCGACTTCCCCCTGCTGAAGGCTCCGAACGTCCTGATGGCCCCGCATCTGGGGGCTTCCACGACCGAGAATCTGCTGCGGATCGGCGACGAGGTCGTCGACATCATCGACGTATTCGTCAAGGAGGGGAAATGATGAACCGTATCTTCAACTTCAGCGCCGGCCCGTGCACCCTGCCCCTGCCGGCATTGGAAGAGGCCCAGGCCGAGTTCGTCGACTACCAGGGCGCCGGGATGTCCCTGATCGAGATGAGCCACCGCGGCAAGCAGTACGACGCAGTCCACATGGAGGCTCTCGACCTCGTCAAGCGGCTCTATGGCCTGCCTGACAACTACAAGGTCATGTTCCTCGGCGGCGGTGCGACGCTGCAGTTCTCGATGATCCCGATGAACCTGATGGGACAGGGCGGCACCTGCGACTTCACGCTGACCGGCGCCTGGGCCAAGAAGGCCTATGCCGATGCGAAGAAGATCGGCGACGTCAACCTGCTCTTCGACGGCTCGCCGGACAGCTTCATGAAGCTGCCCGATCCGGCCTCCCTGAAGGTGCGTCCCGAGGCCGCATACCTGCACCTGACCAGCAACGAGACCATCGGCGGAGTCCAGTGGAAGTCGTTCCCGACCACCGGCGACGTGCCCCTGGTCTGCGACATGTCCAGCGACTTCGTCAGCCGTCGTGTTCCGGTCGAGGACTTCGGCCTGATCTACGCCGGGGCCCAGAAGAACGCCGGCCCGGCCGGAGTGGCGGTCGTGATCATCCGCGAGGACCTGCTCGAGCGCAGCCCCGACAGCCTGACCGCCTACCTGAGCTACGCCACGCACGCGCCCAAGGACTCCATGTACAACACGCCTCCGGTCTTCCCCATCTACATGATGATGAAGACCCTGAAGTGGCTGGAGGGCCTGGGCGGTCTGCCCGCCGCCGAGAAGCTGGCCGACGAGCGCAGCAGTCTGATCTACGGAGCCATCGCCGCGGATTCCGGGTTCTTCACCTGTCCCGTGGATGAGGGTTGCCGCAGCAAGATGAACGTGGTGTTCCGCCTGCCGAGCGAGGACCTGGAGAAGCAGTTCGTGGCCGAGGCGTTGGCCGAGGGCATGAACGGTCTCAAGGGCCATCGCAGCGTCGGCGGATGCCGTGCATCGGTCTACAACGCGATGCCGGTCGAAGGTGCCAAGAAGTTGGCGGAGTTCATGCATGAGTTCGCCCGGAAGAACGGGTAGAACGCGCTGGGCGGGGGACGGGTCATCCCTGCCCCGAGGTGACGACGGGGCGGTACTTCCTGTACCGCCCCGTCTTGCGTTCGGGCCGCTGCGGCATCCTGCCTCCCGCGGCCCTCTCGACACACCCCGGGGCAGGGATGACCCGCCCCCCGTCATGCGGTGCCACCCGATCCGCCCGCGCTGACGAAGGTGGGATCCGGCACGAAAAAAGGGCCGGCGCCGGGCGCCGACCCTTTTTCGCGAACGTTGCCGGTCGCCTAGACGGTGACCTCGGCGTCGATGTTCATCAGGTAACGGTGCATGTCGTTCGCGGCGTTGCGGCCGGCGCCCATGGCGAGGATCACGGTCGCGCCGCCGGTGACGATGTCGCCGCCGGCCCAGACGTTGGCCAGGTTGGTTTGCATCTTCTGCTCGTCTGCGACCACGATCGTGCCGCGCCGCTGGTTCAACTCGAGTTCGGGGCAGTCGGCGGTCAGGATGGGGTTGGGGCCCTGTCCGATGGCGACCACCACGGCATCGACCTCGAAGGTCTTGAACGCGCCCTCGATGGGCACGGGGCGCCGGCGACCGCTGTCGTCGGGTTCGCCGAGCTCCATCTGCTGGCACTTGATGGCCTTCACCGCTCCGTCATCGCCGCCGATGATCTCCACCGGGCTGTGCAGGAGTTGAAAGTCGATGAATTCCTGTTCGGCGTGATGCGACTCCTCGATCCGGGCGGGAAGCTCCTGCTTTGTGCGCCGGTAGATGAGGTAGACGTGCTCCGGGTTCAGTCGCTTCGAGGTGCGGGCCGCGTCCATGGCGACGTTGCCGCCGCCGATCACGGCGATGCGCTTGATCTTCTTGATCGGCGTGTCGGCCACCTCGGGGAATTTGTAGCCGCCCATCAGGTTCACGCGGGTCAGGAACTCGTTGGCGCTGTAGACGCCGTTGAGGTTCTCGCCCGGGATGCCCAGGAACCAGGGCAGGCCGGCGCCGGTGCCGATGAACACGGCGTCGAAGCGTTCGCGGATCGAGTTGAGCGACTCGGCCTTGCCGACCGGGTAGTTCATCACGAACTCCACGCCCATCTTCTTCAGGCCGTCGATCTCCTTGATCAGGATCTTCTTGGGCAGGCGGAATTCGGGGATGCCGTAGAACAGCACGCCGCCCGGCTTGTGCAGGGCCTCGAATACCGTCACCGCGTGTCCCTGCTGGATCAGGTCGCTGGCGCAGGTCAGTCCCGCGGGGCCGGAGCCGATGATCGCGACCTTCTTGCCGGTGGGATCCTTCTTCGCGGGCAGGATGTCGAGACCGTGCTCGAGGGCGTAGTCGCCCAGGAAACGCTCGACGCGTCCGACGCCGCCGGGCTCGCGTTCCTTCTCCGGCTTGTTGAGGTTGCAGTGCAGCTCGCACTGGTCCTCCTGCGGACAGACGCGGCCGCAGATCGCCGGCAGGAAGTTCTTCTCCTTGATCTTGCGCAGGGCCGCCTCGTATTCGCCTTCGCCGACCAGACGCATGAACGCCGGGATGTCGACGCCGACGGGGCAGCCGCCGACGCAGGGCGACTTCTTGCATTGGATGCAGCGCTGGGCCTCGCAGGTGGCTTCTTCGGCGGAGTACCCGAGCGGAACCTCGTTGAAGTTCTTGATGCGGTCCTCGGGCTTCTGCTCCCGCATCGGGGTCTTGGCCTTCTGCTTGTTGAAGGCGTAGCTCGGCTTGTTCGGTTTCGTCACGTCGCTCATGGTCGCCCCCTCAGTTGCTTTTCTGCTCGGTGGTGAGCTCGGCCGCGGCCGCTTGGCAGCGGCACTCGTGCTTCCGGGCCAGCTCCAGAGAGCGGGTTTCCTCCGGCTTGTAATATGAGAGTCGGCTCATCAGCTGGTCGAAGTTGACCTTGTGGCCGTTGAACTCGGGACCTTCCACGCAGGCGAATTTCGTCTCGCCGCCCACCGTGACCCGGCAGGCGCCGCACATCCCGGTGCCGTCGACCATGATCGGGTTGAGCGAGACGACCGTCTTGATGCCGTAGG
>CAZYDJ010000092.1:0-10490 GCA_964646035.1 uncultured Fibrobacteraceae bacterium
ACATCGACCAACGAGGCTCATCTCGGCGAGTATGTGGCGGAGATCGACGTGACCATCATGGATCCCGATGGGGTCACCCAGGAAAGTGACGATCCCGATTTCCCGGATTCCTTCAAGACCGTCTACAACGTGGACATCAAATTCACGATGTCCTCCGACGCCGTGCTGCAGGTCAACTCGACCCAGGAGTTCTTCTTCCGGGCGAAGATCATCGAGCAGGACGACGGCACCTCGAAGGAAGCCTGGTATATCTACGGGCAGCGGGATCCCGACACCGCTCCCACTAGTTGACCGTTCCCTCCGGGGGACGCGCATAACGAACAGCAAGGGGAGCCGACGGCGGCTCCCCTTTTTGTTGGCTTAAGCGGCCGCGGAGTTTATCGTGGCGGCATGTTCGGATCCAGTAAATCCCGGAAGCGGAAGTCTTCCCGTTCCAGCCGCTCCCGCAAAAGCCGCGGAGCCGGCCGCGCATCGGTGCGCCTGGCCTGGCTGCTGGGCGCGGCGACCGTGCTGGTGATCCTCGGGGTGGGCCTGCTGAACTGGACCCGCACCGATACCGGCCAGGCCGCTTTGCTGCGCTGGGGAGCCGACGACCGCCACGTTCCGGTGCAGGAGGCGGTGGACCGCACCCTGGCCGCGATCCTGCCCGGCTGGACGCCCGGTCCGGCCGCCGCCGCCGCCGATCCCCTGCGTCATGACTGGCTTCTGCCCGGCCAATCCGCCGCCGCTATCCGTTGCCGTTGCGCCCCGTTGCCCCCGGGAAAGTCTTTCTGGGAGGCGGGTCTCGCGGTCGCCGAAGCCGCCGCCGCGGCCGGAGGCGGCGTTCTCTGGGGAGAGCGCCTGGAGCGTCCCCGCAGCCGTTGGAGCAAGCGGCCCGCCGGCGATACCGGCGACCTGCTGCGGCTGGACGTCGGAGTGCCCGGACATCCCACCCACACCCTGCTGCTCTACGCCGAGGAGGCCGGCCCGCCGACGGTGCGCTGGGGCGATGCCGGAGAAATCGATTCGGCCAGCGATCTGCTCGGCGAGGCCGACCGGGCCACCGTGGCGATCGTGGTCGATGACTGGGGCAACACCGTCACCGAGACCACCCGCGAACTGCTGCGGCTGGACGTGCCGTTGACCATGTCCGTTCTGCCGGGCAGGCCGTTCTCGCGCCGCTATTCGCTGTGCGGCACCGAATTGGCCCTGCCGGTGGACGACGACGACTCCGGCCCCGTGGCGATCGATCCGCCGGCCCGGATCCGCCGCGAAAGGCGTGATCGCGGCTGCCTGGTCGATCTTTCCCTCGGCCGCGGCCGCAGGGTCGAACCGCCGGCCCGCCGCCGCGAGATCATCCTGCACCTGCCGATGGAGCCCCAGGATTATCCCGATACCGATCCGGGCCGGCTGGCGATCATGAAGGGGATGAGCCGCAACGAGATCGAAGTGGTGGTGGAGCAGGCTTTGGGCTCGATGCCCGGGGTGACCGGGGTGAACAACCACATGGGCAGCGCGGCCACCGCCGACAAGAAGACCATGAAGGATCTGATGGAGGTGCTGCGGGGCCGCGGGCTCTTCTTCCTGGACAGCAAGACGACCTCGCGCTCGGTCGCCGCCGCCGCCGCCCGTTCGGAGGGCATTCCCACCCTGGAGAACCGCATCTTCCTGGACCAGAAAGTGACCACCGCCGACGTGGTCCGGCGAAATCTGGACCTATTGGTCCGGGCCGCCCGTTCTTCTGCTTATGCTGTCGGGATCTGTCACCCGTATCCCGAGACCCTGGCGGTGCTGAAGGCCGAGCTGCCGAAGTACGCCGAGCAGGGGATCCGTTTCGTGACCCTTTCCGAACTGATGGCGCTGAGGTCCGAACGCGAGGCCCGCTTAGCCGCCCGCTGACCGGGGCCCGCGTTGACCGCCGAGCACGCCCTGGGAGCCGCGGGGGAGGGATCGGGCCGGATTCCGGGAATTTCCTTCCCGCCGGCCGCTGACCGTCTTCGGATGCGGGATGGAGACAAGCGGTCGTTCCCGGTGGCTGTGGGCATCCCGGCCGCGAACGATCCGGTGGCTCTGGACCGGGCCGCCTGCGATCTGCTGTCTGAGGCGACAGGGACGCCGTTTCGGCAGTGGAGCCGGGCGCAGGCCGATCCCGAGTCGCAGATCCGCCACGCCGAGCGGATCGGCCTCGGGAATCCAGCCTACCGGCTGCTGAAGCTTTCCCCTTGGTCCGCACTTTCGCTTCCGCAAGACAGACTTGGGATTGACAGGGTATTTGCGGATATTATACTGGATGTTGATTGGGGTGGAGCGTACACCCTCAAGCGGTGTCTATTTGCGCCGCCGAAGCCCATGACACGTTTCCACGTGTTTTTTTATGTTTGAGTACGCCGGCTCCGTGTCCGGAAGCTGCGAACCGTCTGCTATCGGAGAGGTACCCATGAATCGATCCCTGAGAATCAGGGCCGGGATCGTCATCGTTGTGATCCTTGCCTCCCTCTACGGTCTCTATCCGACCATCCAGTCGGCGCGCATCTCGGATGAGGATCGCGTCGCCGCCCAGACTGATCCCGTTCTCAAAGCCAAGATCGACGGCATCGAGAGCAAGGCCATCCGCAAGGGCCTGGATCTCGAGGGCGGAATGTACATCGTCCTGGAGATCGACGATGAGGGAATGACTCCCGCCCAGGCCGGCGACGCGCTGGACCGGGTGGTCGAGATCCTGCGCAACCGCGTGGATCAGTTCGGAGTCAGCGAGCCCGACATCAAGCCGATGGGCACCACCAGGATCATCGTCCAGCTGCCCGGTCTGCAGGATGTCGAGCGGGCCAAGAGCCTGATCGGCACCACGGCGCGGCTCGACTTCAGACTGGTGCGTCCGGCCGATGAGATCGAGTCGGTCTTCGCCAAGCTGGACGAGGCGTTCAAGCGCTCCGCCGCGGTCGTCGGCGATACCGAAGTCGGCGATACCGAAGAGATCGCCGAGCCGGTCGAGGCCGCGGCCGACACTTCCTTCGAAGGTCTGGCCCCGTTGCCCGCCGCCGGAACCGAATTTGACGAGGACGATCCCTACGTGTTGGATCATCCCTTCTCGGCTTATGTCTACTCCGACCCGTCGTTCCAGCGCTACTTCGGCACCCCGCTGTTCGTCGAGGCGAGCAATCTGGCCAAGGTGCGCGAGATGCTGGCTTCGCCGGAGGCGCGGGTCGTCCCGCGCAGCGTGGAGTTCCAGTTCTTCAAGGGCGAGACTCCGGTATCGTCCGGAATGACCGGCGTACCCCTGTTCCTGGTGAACTCGCGGGCGTCGCTCACCGGCGACCGGCTCACCGGCGCCCGGGCCACTCCCGACAGCGATCATCCCGGCAATTGGCAGGTCAGCCTGAACCTGGATCACAAGGGCGCCCGGCTCTTCTCCAAGGTCACCGGCGAGAACGTCGGCCGGCAGCTCGCCATCTCGCTCGACGGCAAGATCCAGCTGGCGCCGACGATCCAGTCCAAGATCCCCTCGGGCACCGCGTCGATCACCGGCGGCTATACCAACGTGGGGGCCAGCGATCTCGCATTGCTGCTGCGCGCCGGCGCCTTGCCGGTCGACGTGCGCATCGAACAGGAGCGCACCGTGGGCCCGAGCCTCGGCGCCGATTCGATCCGCCAGGGACTCAACGCGGCGATCTACGGCCTGATCCTCGTGATCATCTTCGTGATCCTCTATTACCGGCTCAGCGGCTTGGTGGTCGTGCTGGCGCTGATCGTCAACATGGTCATCATGATGGCGGTGCTGGCCCAGTTCGGGCTGGTGCTGACCCTGCCGGGCATCGCCGGAATCATCCTGACGATCGGCATGGCGGTCGACGCCAACGTGCTGATCAACGAGCGCATCCGTGAGGAACTGCGCCGCAACAAGACGTCGCGCGCCGCGGTCGACGCCGGGTATTCCAACGCCACCCGGACGATCGTCGACGCCAACGTCACGACCCTGATCGCGGCGGCGATCCTGCTCTGGTTCGGCACCGGTCCGATCCAGGGATTCGCCGTGACCCTGACCATCGGCATCATCTCCAGCATGTTCACGGCTCTCGTGCTGACCCGGGTCATCATGGAAGCCGCGACGCGCAATCGCGCCAACGCCAAGATCAGCATCTAGGCGCGAAGCGCAGCAACGGGATATGAACGCGCCGATGGGCGCTGAAGCGGGGGCGGCAAACCCCCAGGAGAGGTTTTCAGAATGGAATTCCTGACCAGAACGAACATCAGCTTCGTCACCAAGACGAAGTATGCCTTCATTCTTTCCGCGGTGCTGATCCTTTCGGGGCTCGTCTCGCTGGCAGTGCACAGCGGGCCGCACCTGAGCATCGACTTCACCGGTGGAACGGTTCTGCAGGTGCGGGTCACGCCCGCTCCCGACATCGCGGAAGTCCGCGGAGTGCTCGACGCCGCCGGTTTCGCCGGCGTGCAGGTCCAGGACTTCGGATCCAATGACGAGTTCCTGGTCACGATGCCCCAGGTCACGGACCAGAACATCGATGTCGCCGAGGCCATGAAAGAGGCTTTGGACGCCGGATTGACGGGATCGACCGTCGAGATGCGTCGCGAGGAATCGGTCGGCCCGAAGATCGGCGGCGAGCTGAAGTCGGCCGCGGTCAACTCGGTCGTGGCGGCCCTGATCCTGATCGTGCTCTACATCACGGTGCGATTCGTGTTCCGCTACGGCATCGCGGCGATCGTCGCCCTGGTCCACGACGTCCTGCTGACGCTCGGCATGTTCTCGATCCTGAACAAGGAGATCTCGCTGAGCATCATCGCGGCCTTCCTGACGATCATCGGTTACTCGCTGAACGATACGATCGTGGTCTTCGACCGGATCCGCGAGAACATGAAGCTGCGGCGGCGCGAGTCCTACGCCGAGATCATCAACCGCTCGATCAACGAGACGCTCAGCCGCACCATCGTCACATCGGTGACCACCCTGTTCGTGGCCGGCTGCCTCTTCTTCCTCGGCGGCGCCGTGATCCACGATTTCGCCTTCGCCCTGTGCTTCGGCGTGATCATCGGTACCTACTCGTCGATCTTCATCGCCAGCCCGGTGCTGGTGTGGTGGCACGAGCGGAACGTCACCGACAAGAAGCGGACCCAGCAGGCCATGTAGCCGGGGAATCCGGCGACGGCATCGAGGGGCGCCCCCCGACCGGGGGCGCCCCTTTTCGTCGTCGATGGGAACGGACCGCGGTCATCGACGTTTCCTCATCTGCCTGTTTGGGTTACAATGATTCGTCCAATGGACGGGTCCCTACCGCCCCGGCTCCGGGAGGCGCCTTGCACTACGGAAAAATCAACATCGCAACCGGACGATCCCTTTGGGCGTTCCTGCTCTGCTTCGCCGTTGTCTTCGCCGGCCACCCGGCCGCCGCGGCTGTCGACGACACGGCGACCGACGACACGGCGACCGACAACACGGCGACCGACAACACCGCCGGCGGGGGCAGCGCGGACGAAGTCCTGGCCGCGATCGCATCAGCCTGGCGCGCGGGCGATCACGTCGCCCTGGCGCGGTTGGCCGGCGACGACGGGGTGTTGCTGGCGCTGGTTCCCGAGTCGAACGCCAATCACGAATGCAGCTCCGGCCAGGCGCATTACTACTTCAAGAACGTCTTCCGGAACGTCGAGACCCTGGCCTTCGATGTCCTGGCCATCGGCGCGAAGCGCGCGGATTCGGCTCTTGACGATGAGGACGGCGACGAATTGAACGCCGTGGCCACCTGGCGCTACGTTCGGGGCGGCGTCGAACGCGTCGATCACCTTTTCCTGAAGCTGGCCCGCGGTCCCGCCGGTTGGCGTTGGACCGAGATCCGGGCGCGTCCCTAGCACGAACGCCTCCACCGAGGAGAATAATGGCGCGCAGACCGGAAAGGTTGCTGCTGGGAGGGTTCGTCCTCTGCCTGTTGCTCCAGGGGATCGCGATCCTCAAGGGCGGTTTTGCCGCGAACGGGGATTTCCCGCTTCCGGCCTGGATCCCCGCGGCGGCATCCCTGGTCCCGGCGATCCTGCTGTGGCGCCGGATCGACTCCGGCCGCCGGGGCGGTCTGGCCCTGGCGACCGTTGCCCAGATCCTCGCGATCGGCCTGGCTGCCTGGTCGGCCCTGGCCACCGCCGGCGACGACGGCAGTTGGGCGGCCGACCGGCGCGCCTCGCTGGCCGGCACCGTTGCCGAAATCTCCGAAACCGTTCCCCGGATCACCGCTGCTCTCGATTCGCTCGCGCTGCACTGCGACCGGCTAGCCGACGATACGGGCGCTTTCGCGATGCTGCAGATGGTCGCGTCGCAATGGCCCGCGATAGCGACGGCGACCGATCGCGAACTCTTTCCGCTGGGGCTGGTGCTCTGGAAGGACGGGGAGCGCGTCGCCTGGAACGGCGAGGTAGAGCCTTTCCCTGTCGTCGGCCGCAGCGTCGGCGGCGGGGGCGGCAGCTGGGGCTATGTCCAGCGCGGCGGTGACGGCTGGTACTGGCGTCGCTTCCGGCCCTTGCACAGCCTGCCCGGAGCCCAGGTGCTGGAGATGCAATTGCAGTTGGCCGATCCGGCTCCGGATCCCGCCTCGCCGCCTCCGGGCTGGTATATGGGCGGACCGATCGGGCGGATCAGCGTCCGGGCCGAGATCGTGGCCGGACGTGATCTGGCCGCGGGCAGATGGCTGGGCGACGCCCAACGCGGCCTGACCTACACCGTCGGCCGCGAACTCGCCGACGGCAGCATCTCCGGCGAACCGGCATCCCTGCGCCTTTCCCTCGACGCCCCGCCCCGCGGCCTGGATACCCAGAGGCTGGCCGCGCGTCTGTCCCTGGGACGCCAACTGCTGCTCGCCGCTGCGTTGCTCGGTCTGGCCGCCGCCGCCGGTTCCTGGTGGTTCATCCTGGTCGCGGCCTGGGCATCACGTCTGCTCTGGGTCGCCGCCGATATCTGCCACCGCCTGCTGCCCGCTTTTTCCGGTCCCCGGCAGCCGCCCGGCCCCGCGGACGTGTCCAGCCTGGTCGATCCGACCTATTTCGCATCCCGCTGGGGGGGAGGCCTCTACGCATCCACCGCCGACGCGCTGCTGACCGCCCTGATCGTCGCGCTGACGGCCTGGGTGATCGGGCGCAGGCTGATGCCGGTCGCGGACGGCATGGAACCCGTTCGCTTCCGACTGCTGCGGCGCAGCTCGCTGGGCGTTCTCTTCGCCGTGCTGGCTTCGTCCATGCTGTTGCTGCTGCACGATCTCGCCGGCGAGATCGTGGTCAACGCCAACGCCCGGCTCATCGGCCCCAAAGTGCCTTTCACCTTCCTGACCTTCTGGGGACTGCACCTGGTTCTGCTGCTGCACGCGGCGGCCACGGTGGCGGTGCTGCTGCCGGCCGCGGTCAGGTTCCGGCGCGGCATATCCGGGGACACGGGACTGACTGTCTTCATCGCCGCCCTGGTCATAGCGATCGCGGTCGGGACGCGTGTCGGCCCCATGGCCAGGATCCTGATTCCGATCCTGGTCGTGCTGATGTGGCGCGGCACGGCTCTGTTCCCATCGCCCGACATCTCGTTGAAGCGGCTCTCCTACATCATCCCCCTGCTGATCATGGTCTGCTGGAACTACGTCGCGCTGGGATCCGCCTACGGCCGGGCCGAATTGGAATGGCTCGAATCCCGGGTGGACGAGATTTCCCGGCCCCAGGACGACTGGGTACGGTTCCTGATGGAGGATCTGCTCGCCGAGATGGCCGTGGTCGAACCCTTCCCGGCCGCGGTGCCGGGAGCTCACGCCTGGGCCGCGGACGAGCTCTGGCAGGATTGGCAGGCCTACGCCCTGTGGCGGACCAGCGGAATCGACCAACTCGATCTGCCTTGCCAGATCGAAGTGGTGGGCCCGGACGGCGAATTGACCAGCCTCTTCGCCAGCGGTTTCTTCCGGGATTACGGCTACGAGATCGGCGAACGCTCGGAATGGGAGGAAGGCGAACCGGCCGTTCCCCGTCCCGGCGACCGCCAGTCCATCTTCCTGCAGACGGAGCGGCGGCGTTTCACCGACGGCGATGAATGGATTCTCCGCGGGGAGGTCGCCCGTCCCGGCGGCGAGGGATGGGTGCGATTGGAATTGCCCCGCCGGTCGCGGCGCATCCGGACGCTGCTGGACCGTCTGTCCGGCGACGAGGATGCGACCGGTCTCGGCGGCTATCTGCCCCGCCGCGAAGTCGACCGGAAGCTGCTCCTGCTGCGCGGCGGTACCGACACTTGGCTGGACGCCGGCGGAGGCGCTGTTCCCGACCCGGTATCGGCCGCTGATGTCGCGGCCCTGAAGTCCGGCGAGATTCCCTGGAGCGAGATCCGGATCGGAGGCGCCAATTACCGTTGTCTCTGGCGCGATCTCGAATCGGGCGACGAGCAGGGTTTTTTGCTCGGTCTGGCTGAGCCCGGTCTGGGGGACCGGTTGCTGGATCTGTCGCGGCTGATCCTGCTGAATCTCCTGCTCGCTTCCGCATTGGCCGCCTTGCCGTTGTTGGTGCGGGGATGGCGGCGGCGGTCGGCCGGCTACGCCCTCGGTTTCCAGGAGCAGTTCCTGCTCATCTACATGATCCTCGGGCTGCTGCCCCTGCTGCTGGCCGGCACATTCGTCAACCGTCTGGGCCGCGAATGGCTGGCCGAGAGTTCACGCACCGTGACCCGCGACGGCATCGAGGCCGCCGGCAAGCAGTTGCAGGGGTTGCTGGCCGAACAGGCCCGCGCCCTGGCCGCCAGCGATTATATCTCCGACCTGCTGTCCAGCCGTCTCGAAGGTCAGCGGCCGCTCGGACCCTACGGAGTGCGCCAGGGGATGCTTTTCGCGGCCGACGGCACTCTCATCCTGGACGAGACCCTCAGCGATCTGGACGGCGGGGAGTCGTCGTTGCTGCTGGATCTGGTCAGGACCTCGCCGCTGGTATTGATGCAGGACGAGGGCGGGACCTGGCTCAGCACCGCGGTTCCGGTCTCGCTCGAAGGGCTGTCCGGGGCTCTGGCCGAGCCGCTGGGTTCGGATTTGGCCGCCGCCGCCCCGGCCACCGTCGTTGAGGGAGCTTCGCCCGCCCCCGCGACGGCGATGCGCAACGGCTACTTCGTCTATCGCCAGCGGGTGGACTCGGATCTGCTGGTCGGCCTCGGCGACGTGGTGCAGGGCGAGATTTCGCTCAGCGCCGGCGGCGAGACCCTCTTCGCCAGCCATCCCGAAAGGGTATTCTCGGGCCAGAGCCCGCCCCTGTTGTCGCCGGCGGTGATGTCGGGCGTGCTCGACCAGCCGGGCAACACATCCCTGCACCAGTCGCCCGGACGCGGCCTGTCGTGGATGGGGATTCTCTCCCTGCCGGCCCTCCAGAACGACGGCGGCAGGCTGTCGAAGCTGGAACTACCGGCCACCCTGGCGGTCACTTTCCCGGTCCGGGAGCGCGATTACATCAAACAGCGGGAACGGACGGTGCTGTTTTTGGCGGGGCTCGCCACGCTGATCTTCCTGACCGCGATGCTGCTGGCCCTGGCTCTGACCTGGAAGATTTTCGACCCGGTCCGGGTGCTGGTCTCCGCAACCCGCCGCCTGGCCGGGGGAGACTACTCGGCTCCGTTGCCCGAGGAAAGCGGCGACGAACTGGGCACTCTCAGCGCATCCTTCCGCGCGATGCGCGATGATCTCAACGACGCCCAACAGACCCTCGCCGACCGGGAGCGCTTCCTGAGCAGCCTGCTCGAAAGGGTGCCGGTCGGGGTCGCCGTTTTCGACGAGGCGGGCCGCGAAGTCTCCCTGAACCCGGCCGCCGCGGCCATTCTCGAGGATCTCTACTCGGGCACCGACCTCGCCTCGGCCGAGCGTTCGGCGCATCTGCTGGAGGAATTCCGGCGCCGCGTCCAGGGCGGTTCCGGCACCGCGGAGATCCTTTCCTGGGATGAGAGACGCACTCTGCGCGGCCGCATCGCCCCGCTGGATCTGCCCGGGGGCCGGAGCGATTGCATGGTCGTCTTCGAGGACGTGACCGAGTTCCTGGCCAACAAGCGCCTGGCCCTGAACGCCCAGTTGGCCCGTCAGGTGGCCCACGAGGTGAAGAACCCGTTGACGCCCATCCAACTCTCGGTGCAGTTCCTCCAGCAGGCCTGGCGCGACCGGGCCGAAGACATGGACGGCATCCTGGAGTCGACGGTGCGCCAGGTGCTGGAGCAGGTGGCGCTGTTGCGTTCGATCGCCACGGAGTTCAGCCTTCTGGGGCGCCCCGAAGATCTCGAATGCGCACCGCTGGACTGGCTTGCGCTGGCTCGCCTGGCCGTGGGCCGTTATCAGCAGGCGACCACGGCGATCGGCGCCGGGCCCGAGGTGAAATGGCTGGAGACGGAAGTGCCTCCGGTGCTGGCCCATGCCGAATCCCTGGACAAGGTGCTGGGCAATCTCATGGAGAACTCGCTGCAGGCGGTGGGCGATACATCCCTGCTGGAGTTGGAGATCAGCTGGCGGGTCAGCCCTTCCGAGGTG
>CAZYDJ010000092.1:10500-10593 GCA_964646035.1 uncultured Fibrobacteraceae bacterium
GGTGACCATGGTCTGGATCGACAACGGTCCCGGCCTGGCTCCCGATGTGGCCGACCGTCTCTTCAATCTCTATTTTTCCACCAAGAGCCAGGG
>CAZYDJ010000093.1:0-10514 GCA_964646035.1 uncultured Fibrobacteraceae bacterium
GCTGGAAAAGGAAGACATGACCTGCGGCCTCGGTTTGCGGGCCGATCTCGGACCGCGGACCTATCTCGACGTCGCCGCCGACCTGACCTGGACCGATCGCGTTCTCGAAATCAACGGCGTGGAACTGGCCGACGACCAGGGGCGGAACGATACCTACGGCTACCGGGCCCGGGTATTCCACCGCGTCTCCGAACAGGTGGTTCTGGTCCCGGTGGTTGCCCATAGCCGTGAGATGTACGACGAATTCGATCTCTTCGCCGACGTCTACGCAGACGCCTTCCAATACGATAACCGGCTGACGACCTTCGGCATCGGAGCCGACGTTTTTCCGGATGCCGATGTCATGCTGGTCCTGTCCGCCGCCTGGGTGGACAACGACCGCAGGATGAGCAATCCGCAGGATCCCGACACTCCTCTGCGCCTGTATCACGAGGAGTCGACGGCCCAGAAGTTCCGTATCGGGTTGGAGTCCCGGGCCCGGTCCTGGCTCACGCTGAGGGCCGGCGTCAGCCAGATATTCATCGACGCGAAGACATGCGCGAAAATTAAAGAACCCACTTCAGAGGAAACCGACAACCGGATCCACGAGGTAGATTCACGATTCGATCTCGCGCTGGGACTGGCCATGCATCTTGGCGATCTGGACGTCGATATGGTCTTCAACGACGATGCGCCCTTCGCCCTCGGCAGCTTCCTGACCGGCGGCGGCCGGGAGGAGGATGTGAACTTCACCCGCATCACGCTGACCTACTCTTTCTGATCCAGCGTGTAAACCAGTCGCGACGCCGGCGGGGCTTTCCGGTCCCCGCCGGCGTCGTTTTGCTTTGCGGGGGCGGTTTCCGGCTGGAGGTTGCAATTCGTGGACCGGCGTCGATTTTCGCCGTCGGACGTCCGAAAGACGGGGCGATGCCTGGGCGGTCCGGGGATTGCGGGACGGTCAGTCCTCGAAGAGGGCGCGGTGGAGCGCCGGCAGCAGGCGGGTCGCCGCGGCGGGCGGCAGCAGCAGGCGCAGGGCGGGGCCCGATGTCAGCAGCCGCCAGTCGCTGACGCCGTCGGCCGCGAGCAGGGCGGCCACGGTGTCCCGCGTCGACAGCCAGGATTCGGGGGGATCGCCGGCGATGTTCACCGATGTGAGGCCGCGGCGGAATCCGCAGCGGCATCCTGCCGAATCAGCCATGTGGGCGACGAGCGTATGCAGACCGGACGCGACTTCGGGGGCCGCCAGGATCCCCCAGCGGAAGCTGTCCGCTGATTCGTGGATCCATTCCGTTATCAGCCGGGATTCCGCGGCGGCGGCGGCCAGCCGGGAGCGGCGGTCGTCGGTAGCGGAGCCGGCAGCCAGGTCGAGCTCCAGCAACGCGATTTCCTCCTGGACCACCAGCGAGAGGGGGCGCCAGCGGACGGGATGTCCCCGGGAGCCGCCTTTTCCGACGGCCTTGGCCGGGGCCGCAGGATTTGGCGGGGCTGCCGGGCCGACGTCGGTTCCGGGTGAATCGTTGAAGCTCGAGCCCACCAGCAACCGCACTGCGTGCTTGCGGGCGAAAGCGACTGCCCGTTCGTGGATGACGCCGCAACCGGCGGCGGCGATCGTCTCCATCTGCTGGTAACTCAGCCGGGGGTGGCGACGGGCGGCGGGTACGGAACCGGGATCGGCGGTGAAGACACCGTCGACGTCCTTGAGGATCTCGCAGCGCTCCGCGCCCAGGGCGGCGGCCAGGGCGACGGCCGAGGTGTCGCTGCCGCCGCGGCCGAGCGTGGTGATCTCGCGTTCGCGGCTGACTCCCTGGAATCCGGCGACGATGACGACGTGGCCGTCCGCCAGCGATTCGCGGACCCGATCGGCCTTGACCTCGATCACCCTGGCGTCGGTGTGGCTGTTGTCGGTGATGATGCCGCATTGCGAGCCGGTGAACGAGATCGCCGAGCATCCTTCAGCCTGCAGGGCCATCGAGAGCAGCGACATGGTGATGCGTTCGCCGACGGAAAGGAGCATGTCCAGTTCGCGACGGGGAGGTTCCGCGCTGATCTGTTCGGCCAGATGTTGCAGGTCATCGGTGGTGCGGCCCATCGCGCTGACTACGACGACCATCCGGTAGCCTTCGTCCCGCTTGGCGACCAGGTCGCGTGCGACCTGGCGGATGCGGTCCACCGAGGCGAGCGAAGATCCGCCGTATTTGCGGACCAGGATGGCGATGGAGTCATTTCCGTTGTGCCCGGGCAAGGCGATTCCTCCGGATCCGATGAAGTCCAGTGTCGTGCGAAGGATATGTGCGCCCAGGGGCCCCGACAAGGGGAAAAACCCCCACTTTTGCCCCGATAATAAGGGTTGCCCATGACCGGGACGTCTGTTACGTTTTCGCAGCCTCCCGTCGGTAGGTAGTGTGTTCAAAACAAAAGAGATACGGGATGACTACCGGCTTGAGGCACCTCGCGCGAAGGTAGATCGCGGTTCGGCGGTCGTCGGTGTGCGATCACGCCTCATCCGTTTGGGGCCCAAGGCTTTGGCTCCTGGCGAGATTCTTGCACTGGTGATCGGCTCCGGCGGTTCGGTTCCCGCGGCGGTCGCCGCGGCCGAAATGCTGCAACGGCACGGCAGTCTCGCGGCCATCTCCGAGGTGGATCCGCGTTTGCTCTGCCGGGAGCGGGGATTGGGACCGGTGCGGGCCTCGCGTCTGGTCGCGGCGCTGGAACTGGCGTCACGCGTGAAGTGTCCCCGTAGCCGGGACAGCGTCGAGATCAAGCGTCCCGAGGATGTGATGCCCCTGCTGAACGAGGAGTTCAGGGGCTGCGATCGCGAACATTTCCTGGCGCTGATCCTGGACAGCAGGCACCGGGTGACGGCTGTCGAGACAGTTTCCATCGGTTGCTTGAACGCCTCGATAGTTCATCCTCGCGAAGTCTTTCGCGGCGCGGTGACTGCAGGGGCGGCGGCTTTGCTGGTGGCGCATAACCATCCTTCCGGATGCGCCGAGCCCAGCCGCGACGACATCGATCTGACTGCGCGGCTGGCCGGATGCGGCCGGCTGCTGGGCATAGAGTTGCTGGACCATCTCATCGTGGGTGACGGAGAGTTCACCAGCCTGCGTGAGTACGGATGGCCCGGCCAAGAGTGGGGGTGAGGCAGGATCCCACCCCGTCGCTGAAGGGTGCAAGGATGTTCAAGCGTTTCTCGAGTCTGTTCTCCAACGACATCGCCATCGATCTGGGCACGGCAAATACCCTGGTCTACATCAAGGGCAAGGGCATCGTGCTGAACCAGCCGTCGGTGGTCGCCTTGGACAAGGTCACCGGCAAGGTCTACGCCGTGGGCAGCGAGGCCAAGGCGATGCTCGGCAAGACACCGGAACGGATCAGCGCCATACGTCCGATGAAGGACGGCGTGATCGCTGATTTCGAGGTCACCGAATTCATGCTGCGCGAGTTCATCCGCCAGGCCCAGAAGAAGCGGCATTTCGTCGCGCCGCGGATCATCGTCTGCGTGCCTTCGGGAATCACCGAGGTGGAGAAGAGGGCCGTCCGCGATTCGGCCAAGCACGCCGGCGCCCGCGAAGTGTTCCTGGTCGCCGAGCCCGTAGCCGCGGCGATCGGAGTCGGACTGCCCGTCGATCAGCCCAGCGGCAACATGATCATCGACATCGGGGGCGGGACGACCGAGATCGCGGTCATCGCCCTCAACGGAATCGTTTGCGATACCTCCATCCGCGTCGGCGGCGACGAGATGGACGAGGCTGTCGTCACCTACATCAAGAAGAACCACAACCTGCTGATCGGCGACCAGACCGCCGAACTGATCAAGAAGACGATCGGATCCGCGTTCAAGATGGAGCAGGAAGAGGAGATGGAGATCAAGGGGCTGGACCAGGTCACCGGCATTCCCAAGATCCAGAAGATCTCCACGCTCGAAATCCGGGAGGCTCTCCAGGAACCGATCCAGGCCATCGTCGACGCCTTGAAGCAGGCCCTGGAACGGACTCCGCCCGAACTTGCCGCGGACATCAAGGACCGCGGCATCGTGTTGACCGGCGGCGGCGCCATGCTGCGCGGGCTGCCCGAGCTGCTGCGCGAGCATACCGACCTGCCGATCAATCTCATGGATGATCCGCTCTTCTGCGTTGTCCTGGGGACGGGCAAGATCCTCGATGATTTCGAACGTTACCGTCCCGTCGTGATGAAGAGCACACGCAACTAGGCAGGGTCAAATTGTCACTCTTCAGCTCGCGTTCCCGCGGCTTGGAATGGCTGGCTCTGGCGTTCTGCGCGGCGACTTCGCTGATACTGCTGTTGCTGCCCGTCGAGCGCCAGGCGGTTGTCGCCGACATCCTCGGCCGCGTCCTGACCCAACCCTATTCGAGGACCAGCGATTTCATCGCCGATGTCGGGCGCATGCGTCTGCTCAACGACGAACTGCAGGCCAGGGTCACATCCCTGGAGATGGACCGTGATTCCATCCTGCGTCTGCGGCGTGAGCGGGATGACCTGCGCCGCGCCCTCGGCATGGTCGAAGCGACCGGGGGACGGCTTTTCCCCTGCGAGGTCGTCAGCCGCGAGGTTTCCGGTTACGCCAGCCTCGTCGCCATCCGCAGCGGACGGGACATGCAGTGGCGTCCGTATCAGCCGATCATCACCGCTGACGGTCTGGTGGGCCGCATCCGCCATGTCCTGGGTCCGCGGCGGGCGTGGGTCGAGTTGTTGACGGCGCCCGACGTGGCGCTCGGCTGCGAGCTGTCGCGTACAGGTCTGCAGGGTATCCTGCGGCCACGGCTCGGCGACTTCGAGCTCGTTATGATAGGACGCGACGAGGACGTTCAGGTCGGGGACCGCATCATCACATCGGGGGTCGCCGAGATCGGCGACGACGCGGCCGGCGGAGTCGGCATGCCGCGGGGATTGCCGGTCGGAGTGGTGACATACGTGGCTTCCCCGCCGGATCAGCTCTTCAAGGAGATCAGGGTGACATCCCTGGCCGTCTTCCATCGCCAGGAGGCGGTATTCGCCGTATTCGGCGGCGGAGACTGGTTCGAACCGGCGGCGGTGGACACCTTTGCCGAGGCCGGATTGGAAATCACCGGCAGCGAAGCCGCCGGTTCCGCAACGGCGCAGGAGGATTGAGCTTGGGCCGGTTCATCCGCACCACTGTCATCCTGGCTCTGATCGCCCTGATCGGAGAGCTGATCTTTGCCCCCGCTCTTTCGCTGGGGTCGATAGCTCCCGACTTCACGATCATCGCCTTGGTCATCCTGGCCCTGGCCGAAGGTTCTTTCGCGGCCTGTCTGGCCGGTTTCTGCATCGGGATCATCCAGGATATTCCGACTCCCGAACTGCTCGGTCTGCAGGCCCTGGTCAAGTGCGTGCTGGGTTTCCTGCTCGGCCGTGTGCGTGAGCGTCTCGTTTACGGGATGCCGCTGGTCGAGGGCAGCCTGGTCGCTCTGGCCGCGCTGGCCCACGACGGGATCGTGCTGCTCGTGCGCGGCGCCGTGGTCGGCGGCGACGTCATCGGCCCCTTCTTTCTCTCCGCCCTCCCGTCAGCCCTATACAGCGGTCTGCTGGGCGTACTGCTGATCCGCCTGGCCGATCGGCTGGGTGTCATTTCGGTCGAAGATTGATGCGGTACCGAGGGGAGGCGAGATGGCCGACAACAGAAGGTTGCAGACCCGCATACTCCGGCTGACCGTGATTCTGCTTTTCGGCCTGCTGGCCGGCGACCTCTTCTACATGCAGATCATCCGCCACGACCACTACCGCGGACTTTCCCTGAAGAACCGCCAGGTGAGCGTGCGGGTGCGCGCGCCGCGCGGCCGCATCCTGGACCGCGACGGCAGGATTCTCGCCGACAACATATACATCGCCGACATCACCCTGCCCCGCTCTGCCCTGACCGACGCCGGCTGCGATTCCACGCTCGAACGCCTGATCGACTGGTTCGATCTGCCCCGGGAAGAGTTGATCGCCGGCCTGACCCGCCAGCGCGAACGGGGGCGGTCCCGGTTGACCGTAGTGCCCAACGCGAGCATGCCCCGGATCGCCGCGGTGGAGGAGCGGGGACGCGAGTTGCCGGGGGCCATGGTCGAGTCCCGGGCCAGGCGGCGGTATCTGTACGGATCCCTCTTCGCCCATATCATCGGCTATGTGGGAGAAGCCACCGAGCAGGAGATCGACGCGGCGGGAGAAGGAGCAAGCGGCCCCATCTATCGCCCCGGCGATACGGTCGGCCGCGAGGGTATCGAGGCCTACGGCGAGGAGATGCTTCGCGGCCTGGCCGGTACCGTCCTGCACGAGGCGAATGCGGCCGGCCGCAACGTGGGCCGCAACAGCTTCGAACTGGTGCCGGTCGTGCCCGGCTTGGATATTCGCCTGACCCTTTCGCTCGACCTTCAGGACAGTCTTTCGACCGCCATGGACGGCAGACGGGGCTGTGCGATCGCCATGGACCTGCGCAGAGGCGACGTGCTGGCCGCGGTCAGCAATCCGGCCTACGATCCGAACCTGCTGACCACCGGCATCTCGGCGGCGGATTGGAACGAGCTGCTGGCCGATCCCGGCCATCCTTTCCTGAACCGGTTGGTGCAGGCCAGCTATCCGCCCGGATCCCCGTACAAGGTCGTCACATCCCTTGCCGGGTTGCAGTATGAGGCCGTCGGCACCCATACGATGCTCGAGCCCTGTACCGGCAGCTATCGTTTCGGCAACCGCAGTTTCCGTTGCTGGAAGCACAGCGGCCACGGCTCGCTCGATCATATCGGGGCGCTGGTGCATTCGTGCGACGTGTTCTACTACCAGCTCGGGCTCCGTCTCGAACTGGACCAGATCCACGATACCGCGATAGCTTTGGGGCTGGGCAACAAGGTCGGCGCGCCGTTCGCCGGCGAATCGGCGGGAAATATCCCGACCCGGGAGTGGTACGACAAGCGATTCGGACCCCGGGGCTGGACCCGGGGAGTGATGCTGAACAATGCCATCGGCCAGGGCGAGATCCTGGTGACCCCGCTGCAGATGACCGTGTTGACGGGCCGGGTGGCCAGTTCGGGAGCCACTCCGGCGCCGCGTTTCATCATCGACGGCGTCGAACCGGAACCGACCTACGCTCCGGGCACGTTCCCGATCGACGAGAAGAATCTGGAATGGGTGCGTCATTCGATGGAACAGGTCGTGGACATCGGAACCGGGACCGCGGCCAGGCTGCACGAGATCGAGGTGGCGGGCAAGACCGGCACCGCCGAGAATCCCCACGGGGCCGACCACGCCTGGTTCATCTGCTTCGCGCCGGTACATGATCCTGAAGTCGCGATGGCGATCATCCTGGAGCACGCGGGCCACGGTGGCGCGGTGGCTGCCCCGGTGGCTGCCCGCTGGCTCGCCGCATATTTCGCCAGCGACCTGGAGGGAACGAATTGATCGGGAACTGGGCCGACAGGGTGCGGGGACGGAACTGGCCGCTGGTGGTGGCCTATGCCGCCCTGTGCCTGTTCAGCCTCGCCGCGCTGTGGAGCGTGACCGAAGGCATCCACGGCCCCTACGAGGATTTCGATTCCGGGGTGTCCAAGGCCATTTTCTGGCGGCAATGCATCTGGATGCTTCTGGGATGGGCGGCGTTGCTCACGGCCAGCAGGTTTCCGCTGCGCTATCTCGAGGAATTGACCCCGGCGATCTACGGCCTGGCCGTGTTGATGCTGTTGGCGGTGCTGATCATCGCGCCTTCGATATCCGGATCCCGGCGGTGGTTCATGCTGGGTCCGCTGCGGCTGCAGCCTTCCGAACCGGCGAAGATCGCCTTGATCCTGATCCTGGCCAAGGTGCTCGGCGGGGCGGTTTCCTCGGAACGGAAACTGGCCCCGGTCGGCTTGTCGATGATTCTGGCCGCCGTGCCCTTCCTGCTCGTACTCAAGGAACCGGATCTGGGTACGAGCCTGGTTTTCATCGCCATCTGGATCGGGGCCGTTTTCTGGTTCGGCCTTTCGTGGGTATTCCTGATCAGCGTCGGTTCGCCCCTGGTCAGCGCCATACTCAGCTTCTATTCCGAAACGGTGGTCCACCAGGCCTGGCCCTGGGGGGGCTACCTGGTAGTGCTGATCGCTCTGCTCTACGCCGGCCGTTTCCGCATCGTGGAGAGCGTGTTGCTGCTGATGACGAACATCGTCGTCGGCATCGGCACCTCTTTCTTCTGGGACCGGCTCAAGGGGTACCAGCAGGAACGGGTGCTGACATTCTTCGACCCCAGCCGCGACATGTTCGGCGCCGGCTACCAGGCCATCCAGTCGAAGGTGGCGATCGGCTCCGGCGGGGTGTCCGGGACGGGATACCTGCAGGGCACGCAGAAAGGTTTGGCCTTTCTCCCGGAGCGGCATACCGACTTCATATTCTCGGTGATGGGAGAGGAACTCGGTTTTCTGGGCGCCATCCTGCTGCTGGCTCTTTTCCTGGTGATCATCCTGCGCGCGCTGGATATCGCCCGGTCGGCCCGGCGCCCGTTCTCGTCCCTGGTGGCGGTCGGCGTGGTCTCGTATTTCACTTTCCATGTCTTTGTCAACGTTTCCATCACCACCGGACTGCTGCCGGTCACCGGATTGCCGTTGCCGGTTCTCAGTTACGGGGGGTCGAACCTTCTGGTATCTTCCATCCTGCTGGGCCTGCTGCTGAACGTGGGCTCGCGGAGCTTCGAGGACTGACGGGGGAGATAAATGCATCCGGAAATTTTCGGAGTCATCAAGAGCTACGGGGTCCTGCTGGCAACCAGCTTCGTTCTCGGCATCCTGCTCTGCATCAGAAGAGGACGGGCCCGCGGACTCGACCCCGATACGGTCCTGGATTTCTGCTTCGGAGTGCTGCTCTCCTCGATCGTCGGGGTGCGGCTCTACTTCGTTCTGACCCATCTCGCCGACTTCCATCCCTGGTACCGGGCCTTCTACATCTGGGAGGGGGGCCTGACCCTGTACGGCGGAATCATCGCCGCTACCCTGACCGTATGGGTGCTGGCCCGCCGTCGCGGAGTGCCATTTCTGCGCATGGCCGACGTCATGGCGCCGGCGGTGGTGCTCGGCATCGGCATCACGCGCATCGGTTGCTTCCTCAACGGATGCTGCTTCGGCCGGCCCACGGATTCCTTCCTCGGAGTCGTCTTCCCGCCCCACTGTCCGGCGGGCCCCTACTGCGCGGCCGAAGGTGCGTTGCTGCCGTCGCAACTCTTCAGCTCGGCCGGCGGTTTCGCGGTTTTCGGCCTGCTGCTGCTGCTGGAGAAGCGCCGTTCAGTCGAAGGGATGACCTTCGCCCGTTTTCTCGCCCTGTACGGGTTGGCCCGAGTGCTCGTCGACTTCACGCGCTGGTATGAGCCGGAGATGATCCTGGCCCTGGGACTGACCTCGAACCAATGGATCAGCATCGTTATCGGCCTCGGCGGAGTTCTGCTCATGTTGCGGTTGCGCGGGGGTGCAGAACGTGCCGGTTGAACCGGACGGCGTGCTCGAATTAGCCGTTGCGCAGGACAGCCTGACACTCGACGGCCGGCCATGGACCGCCCCGGGATCCCTGCTCGCGGTCGTCGGCGATCCGATCTCGCATTCCCTGTCGCCGATCATCCACAACGAGGCACTGCGCGCTCGTGGTTTGCCGGGAGTCTACGTCCCGCTAAGGATCCCCGCCGGAGAATTGGGGCGCCTGATCCGCATCGCACCGCTGATCGGTCTCCACGGATTCAACGTCACCGCGCCCCTGAAACATGAAGCCGCCGGTCTCTGCGCCGAATTGACTCCGGTCGCCAAGGCTGTCGGGGCCGTGAACACGGTCCGGATCACCGATGCGGGATGGGTCGGGCACAACACCGATGTCGGGGGAGTGCGCCGGGTCCTGGAGTCGGTCTGGCCCTCGGCCGCGGCGCTGGAACTGGCAGTGGTCCTGGGCACCGGCGGAGCAGCCCGGGCCGTGACCAAGGCGCTGGCCGATTGGCGCGGACCGCGTATCGAGGTGCGCGGCCGTTCGCCGGCGGGACGGGAAGGCTTCGCCGCATGGAGCGATGATTTGTCGTCCTCTATCGAGATCAAGCCCTGGCGGGAAGCTCCTGCGGCCGATCCGCAGGGCGCAACGGTCTATGTCTCCTGCGTCGCCGGCGGCGTGCCGATCCGCGACCAGTTGCCGGAGCGTTCCGCCCCGGAGGGCTCGCTGCTGCTCGACCTGCGTTACGGTGCGGAGTTGCCGCCCCTGGATCCTCCCGCCGGATTCACCTGCCGTGACGGTATCGATGTGCTGGTGGCCCAGGCCGGGCTGGCGTTCGAATGGTGGTTCGAACGACCGGCGCCTTGGCGGATCATGGCCGCCGCCGTCCCCGATTGATCCCCTCCCGGAATCGCTGTCGTCGATGTTCATCTCCTCTGTCCTTCCCGTCCTGGCGTCGGTCGTGCTGCCCCCCGCCTGCGTATTCTGCGGCGAAACGCCGGGGCCTCCTCTTGATACGGGCCGCCGCCCGCAGCGGGAACGCCTCGGAAGCGCGTCGTGGAGGGAAAGAGGGTAGATCTCGGTGGTCGCCG
>CAZYDJ010000094.1:0-10456 GCA_964646035.1 uncultured Fibrobacteraceae bacterium
AAACAAGGCAGCTGAACAAAAGGAGAATAGTCATGAATATCAGTAAACTGCTCGGAATCTATATGGTCTGCATGCTGCTGACATGTGGTACTACAGCTCTCGCACAAAGTGGGCGGCCATCCGACCATCGAGCCGACGGACCGGGCAGAGGCGGGCCGCCGGCGGTACCCGACTCGACCCAGATCGTCAAGATCGTCGATGATTTGGCCCAAACGATATCGCTGTCAGCCGACCAGAAAGAGCGGGTCGGCAACCTGTACTTCGCTCATTTTCGTGAAGTCCAAGTACAAAAAAGCAACTTGAGCGGCGACCGCGAGGACCAACGCGAAAAGATGGAGGCTTTGCGCAAAGAATTCGCAGGCGAAGTAAAGGCTCTGCTGAGTGACCAACAAAAGGTCGAATTCGAGGAATTCCAAAAAAGTCATCGTCCAGAGCGGCCGGGACAGAGAAAGAAGTAGCTCCGGCCGGCCCGCTCCCGAATTCGCAACAACCGAGCCCGAAAAATATCGACGTCCAGACCAGAAGGGCTCCTCCATGCCGGAGGAGTCCTTCTCATATCTCTTCGAAAAGTCCGAGAAATAAATATCGCGAAAGGAATGCGCAAAACGTGCGTTTGGCCGGGCAAGTCTCGTAACGAGCCGTGCGCGCACTCAGCAAGCGAGGTACTTCATCATGAAGCAGGCAACGATTCTCGCCTTCGTTGTGATCACTCTTGTCCTGACAGGCAACCCGGCGGAATCCGCGCTGAAGCCAGTCACCCACCCTCTTTTCGCCGGGGACGCGGTCCACGAGATCCATCTCACGTTCGAACAGGCCGACTACTGGACCCAGCTGACGGACAACTTCGAGAACTACGACGATCCGCCCTACATCGAGGCGACGTTCGAGTGGGACACCACATATCTGGAAACCATCGGCGTGCGATTCAAGGGCAACAGCAGCTACTGGGGCTACTACGGAGACAAGAAATCCTTCAAGCTGGATATCGACGAGTTCGTCGCGGGCCAGGAGATAGACGGCCTGGACAAGCTCAGCCTGAACAACTGCTACCTCGACCCGAGCTTCGTCAGGGAAAAGACGAACTACGAGTTGTGCGAGGCCCTGGGGATGGCCACCTGCCGCACGAACTACGCCGCCCTGTACATCAACGGAACGTACTGGGGGCTGTATCTCATCGTCGAACAGCAGGATCAGGAATTCATCGAGAGCCGCTACGGCGCGAGCGAAGACGGCAATCTGTGGAAGGGTGAACCCTACGGCACAATGGAGTACCTGGGCGCGGCCGAGTCCGACTACTACGACGACTACGAGTTGAAGACCAACGAAACCGCCAATGACTGGTCCAATCTCGTGGACTTCGTCGACCAGCTCAACAACACGCCGGCGTCCGCCCTGCGGGACAGCCTGCACAACCGGCTCGATGTTAATTCGGCCATGGCCCTGCTGGCCGTGGACAACTTCACCGTGAACCTGGACTGCTACACCGGCCGCTGCGCCAATTACTATTTCTACCATCGCGATCGCGATGACCGCTTCGTCTTCACCAAATGGGATCAGAACGAGGCGTGGGGCATCTTCAACATGTACCAGCTGTCCACGACGCAACTCCAGCAGTTGAGTCCCTACTGGACCAACCCGCAGTACGGCGAGGAACGGCCCCTGGCCGATAATCTGTGGCAGGTCGACGGCTACCAGGACTTATACCTCGGGCATATGCAGAAGCTGATGGCCGGCGCGGCCGAGCCCGCCACCCTGATCGCCCGCATGGAAGAGTTGCGCGATCTGGTTCGTCCCTACGTCTACAACGATCCGAACCTGATGTTCACGACCTCCGATTTCGAGTCGTGCCTGTATTCCACCGTCTACATCGCGGGCGGGCCGCCGCCCGGACGTTCGATTCCGGCCCTGGGAACCTTCGTCACGGCGCGCAACACCTACCTCTCGGGCCTGATCGGCACGTGGACGCCCATCGAGGGGCTGGTTCTGAACGAGGTCATGGCAAGCAACAACGCGACCGCGGCCGACGCAGCCGGCGACTATGACGACTGGATCGAGATCGCCAACACCAGCGCCGCCGCCATCGATCTCGGCGGACTGGGCTTGACCGACCACATGGAAGGGACGCCGGACTTCGTGTTCCCGGCGATGACCCTGGCCCCCGGCGAATACGTCGTGGTCTGGGCCGACGAGGAACCGGCCGAAGGCGATCTGCACGCACCGTTCAAGCTGGACGCCGACGGCGAGGACGTTTTCCTGACCGACGGAGCGGTGATCATCGATCAGATCACGTTCCCGGCACTGTCCGCGGATCTGAGCTGGGGCCGTTGGGCCGACGGCGACGGCGAATGGGAGATGCTCTCTCTGGCAACCCCGGGCGCCGAGAACCTGAATCCCGAAGAGCCGGAGACCGTCGTGCTTTACATCAACGAGTTCATGGCCCTGAACAACGCCGGCATCCAGGACGAAGCCGGCTCCTACGAGGACTGGGTCGAGATCTACAATCCCGGCCCCGCGGCGGTCGAGATGGGCGGTCTGTTTCTGACGGACGATCTGACGTTGACCACGCAGTGGGCGTTCCCCGACACCGTGCTCGACGCCGGAGCGTTCCTGCTGGTCTGGTGCGACAGCGACCCGGAGGACGGTCCGCTCCATGCCGCCTTCAAGCTCAGCGGCAGCGGCGAAGACATCGGTCTGTTCGGGCGGCTGGCCGCAGGCAACGAAGTGATCGACAGCTACACGTTCGGCGTGCAGACGGATAACGTCAGCGAGGGCCGCGCCACCGACGGAGGCGGAACCTGGACGACATTCGCCACGCCGACCCCCGGCGCCGGCAACAGCGGCGCAACCGACGTGCCCGGTGCGGTCGCGGGATCGCTCCGCCTGTTGCCGGCCTACCCCAACCCCTTCAATCCGATCACGCACGTGTGTTTCGAGATCCCGGCCGCCGGCCATGTCCGGTTGGAGGTCTTCGACGTCAAGGGCCGCCTGATCGCTCAACTCAAGGACGAGACCATGGTTTCCGGCACCCATGAGGTCGCCTGGTCCGGGCAGGACCTTTGCGGTGGTCCGGTGGCGTCGGGAGTCTACTTCTCGCATCTCTCGTACGGCGAAGAGCATCTGACCGGAAGGCTGACCCTCGTCAAGTAGAGCCGGTTGGAAATCGCGTCACCCTTGGCCCCCCATGGAAACGGGTCGACCAGCATGGCAGCACCGCAGGCAACCAAGCCGAGCATCCAGACGCAGTTTCGGCGCCACGAATGCAAGTACCTCATTCCCGAGGCTCTGGCCGTGCAGATCCGCGCCTACGCGCAGCCCTACGTAGAGCCTGATCCGTACGCCGCGGGGAGTCCCGACTCGAGCTATGACATCACGAGCCTCTATCTCGATTCGCCGGACCTGCGACTCTTCCATGAAACCGAGGACGGCCTGTTGAATCGGATCAAGCTGCGGATTCGATCCTACTCGGAGGAGCCCGGCTCGCCCGTGTTCCTGGAAATCAAGAGACGGTTCAACAGCCTGGTACTCAAGGGACGGGCCCGCATCGACCGGGTGGACATGGATTCGATTCTGTCCGGCGGAATTTCTGAAGCCTTGTCCATCGATAACGACCAGCGGGCCTGCTACGACGAGTTCCTGGGCTGGATGGCCCGCTGGTTGGCGCAGCCCGTGATCTGGGTCAGGTACCGGCGGGAAGCCTACGTCGGAATCTACAACCGGGATATCCGGATCACGATGGACCGCGCGCTCGTCTGCTCCCCCCCGGGCAATGCGCCGGGCCTGGTCCCCGTGTCCTCGTGGTTGCCGGTGGAATCCCGGATGGTGGTCCTGGAAGTGAAGTTCGATGAATCCTTTCCGGTCTGGGTGGCCCGGCTCATTCAGCGGTTCCGGCTGCAGAGGAGATCGTACTCGAAGTACGGAAATTCCATCAGACGGTGGTTGTCGGATCAGGCCCAGCCTATTCCGTTATCCCGGGAAGCCAGGTCATGAACAGCATCCTCAACTTCAGGGAAGTCGGCAGCATGCTTGCGGTGGATTCCATAATCCTCTGCCTGATGACAACCTTCCTCCTCGCCCATGTCGTCTCCTGGGTCTATCTCAGGACACATCGGGGCGTGTCCTACTCGGGAACCATGGCCCGATCCCTGATAGTTCTCTCATTGATCGTGGCCCTGGTGATGATGGTCATCGGAAACAACATCGCCCGCGCCTTCGGTCTCTTCGGCGCCCTGGCCCTGATCCGGTTCCGGACACCCGTCAAGGACGCCAATGACACCGTGTTTCTTTTCTTCGCCGTGGCGATCGGCATCGCGACCGGAACCGACAACATCATGGTCGGCAGCGTCGGCACGCTGTTGATCTGCGCCATCATCCTCTACCTTGCGACAACCGGATTCGGCAACTCACTGAACCACGACGGCCTCCTTCGTTTCCGCGTTCCCGTCGACGGCGGCCCGGACGAAGATATCCGAGATGTTCTGCACCGTTACTGCGACTCTTTCAACCTGCTGCACATACGGGAAGCGGAGGGCGGCTCCACGATCGAACTGTCCTATCAGATCAAGTTGATCGACCTCGGGGATTCGTCCGAACTGGCCGCGGCAATGGAAGCCTTCGCCGAAGTGAGTCAGCTGTCACTTCTCATGCAGGACACCGAGGCGGCTCCCTGATGACATCACCAGCCTTGAATCCGAGTCTTTTGAAAAACCTCTCCCCGCGGCACCTGCGATTCCACCTCCGGCGCCTGACGCCCCTGCTGGTCTGGTTGGGCGCCCTGATGGTGGTCATTCCCCTCTACTTCAGGCAGGAGGCAGGCGGCTCGGTCACCGGTTTCGCCAGTGAAGTCCGATACAGCGTGGCATCCGAGAAGGCCGGCCGGCTGGACCGGCTCGAGGTTGCTCTCAACCAGGATGTGGAGCCGGGTCAGATCGTCGCCTCATTCGAGGATGATGAGATTCTGCTCCAACTTCGGGAAGCCCGGGCCGAGCTCGACCGCCTGGCCCACGAGTTGGGCCGGGAAAGAGCATTGTGGGAACTCGACGCCGCCGGCCAACAGGTCGATCAGCAGACGAACCTGAGACGATTCGCGCGGGACGCCTCGGACGCCCACATCGATTATCTGGCCGCCCTTGCCGACCTTGCCGAAAACCGCATTGAGATGCAAGGTTTGGAGCTGACACTGGGCCGGACCCGTCAACTCGAAGAGCAGGAATTGACCTCCGTTGCCGCCCTGGACAATGATCGTGTCGCCTTCGATGCGCTGAGTGAAAAGGTCGCTGCCCAGGAATCGGCCCTCGCGGCCGCGCTCACCGCCCACAGGGACGCTGAGAACAGGTATCGGGAATTCCTGGACGGCTTCGTGCTGGACGTTCCGGACATCGAACTTCTGCTGATGCCCATGAAAAGCAGCCTGGAGGTCCAGGAGATCCGGATCGAGATGGTGAATCTCGAAATCAGCAAATGCGTGCTCAGGGCGCCCTCCGGCGGCCGCGTCGTGGAGATCTTCCATGACACCGGCGAAGTGGTGGCCGCCGGACAGCCGGTGCTGTCGATCCTGGAACCGCAGTCGACCGGTGTCGTGGCCTATATTCCCGAACAACGGATTCTCGACATGGAACCGGGAGCAATGGTCAAGTTGAGAAGAGTAGCCGATCCCGGCCAGTCCTTCGTCAGCTCGATCGCCGCCATCGGGGCGAGCGTGGAACAGATGCCCTTGCGCCTGGATCCCCTGGCTGCGATTCCCGGCTGGGGCCTGGAGGTCTACATCCCCTTGCCGGGTTCATGGAACGTCAAGCCGGGCGAGGCTTTCCTGATCTCATTCTGACGACCAGCAGATACCGCGAAATCGCTGATCAATTGTCTGGATCAGCGAAATCACTCCGCAGGTTTTCCCGCTTTTGGGCGTTGGGATTAATGGAAGATCACCGCACCGAAAATTCTCAGAAAGTCCAATCATGAAAAAAATGATTATCATCCTTCTGCTCGTGGGCGTCGGGGCCGTCATTTGGGGCGTTATGCGCGGCGGAAGAGGCCAAGAGACCGTCAACTATCGCCTGGTGACCGTCGAACAGGGTGATGTCGAAGCCCTGGTCTCCGCCACCGGCACACTCGACGCAGTGACCACGGTGCAGGTGGGGACACAGATCTCGGGCATCGTCGATGAGATCTGTGTCGACTTCAACGACTCCGTGAAAGCGGGCCAGGTCATCGCCCGCATCGACACCTCACTGCTGGCCAACGCCGTCGCCGGAGCCGAGGCCCAACTGGCCCGCAGCCAGGCGGAACTGCGGCAGGCGCAACGCGAGTTCACCAGGATCGAATCTCTCCACGAGGAGAACCTGGTCTCCGACAGCGAATTCAATTCCGCCCAGTTCAATTTGGATTCCGCGCAAGCTTCGGTGCAGGCCACCGAAGTCGATCTGTCCCGTGCGCGTCGAAATCTCGGCTACGCCACCATAACCTCTCCCATCGACGGCACCGTCATCAACCGCACCGTCGATGTCGGCCAGACCGTCCAGGCCAATTTCTCCGCACCCGAATTGTTTCTCGTTGCCGGCGACCTGACGCAGATGCAGATCCTCGTGGCCGTCGACGAAAGCGACATCGGCCAGATCGCCGAAGGACAAACTGCACGGTTCACGGTCCAGGCCTACCCCGACGACACCTTTACCGGCACCGTCCGCCAGGTGAGGCTGCAATCGGCCAATGAAGAGAACGTGGTCAACTACACGACGGTCGTCGACGTGGCCAATCCCGATGGAATTCTGCTGCCCGGCATGACCGCAACGGTGGATTTTCTGGTGGAGACCGCAACCGACGTTCTGTACGTCGCCAACGCCTCGCTGCGGTACAAACCCGATCAGGAGGCAATGGCGGCCGCGCTGGAACGGAAACGCTCCGAGATGGCAGCGCTCGAGGAAAAGCCCGACGGAATCCCTCGTCCGCCCAGGAACTCCGGCAACGGCACAGAGGCCGCCGATCGCGGCATGCTCTGGACCCTCGACGACAGCGGCCGGCTGAATTTCGTTCCCGTCCGCATCGGCATCAGCGACGGCACCAATACCGTCGTCATGGGTCGCAACCTCGAGGCCGGCCTCCAGGTGATCGCCGGTGTATCGAGCAAAGCGTCTTCGAGCAGCGGTTCGAGCTCGCCCTTCCAGCAACAAAGCAACCAAGGTAGTAGACGGGGTCCCCCGCCTCCGGGAGGGATGTAGCCATGGCCGCGGCCAGCACAGTCATCAGCCTGTCGGATGTGAACAAGACCTACGTCATGGGCAGCAACCAGGTCCACGCATTGCGAGGCATCGACCTGAAGATATACACCGGCGAAATGGTCGCGATCATGGGCGCATCGGGTTCAGGAAAATCCACGCTCATGAACATCGTCGGCTGCCTCGACCGGCCCACCTCGGGAACCTATGAGCTGGACGGTGAACACGTCGAGAAACTCGGCCGAAACCGGCTTGCCGACATCCGCAACCGTCATATCGGGTTCGTGTTCCAGGGCTTCAACCTCCTGGCGCGCACCAGCGCCCAGGAAAATGTCGAACTCCCGTTGCTTTACGACCGCTCGGATCGTGGAATCGATCCCGCAGTCGCGGCCCGCGCGGCGCTTGAACGCGTGGGGCTGGGCGACCGTCGCGAACATCAGACCAGTGAGCTCTCGGGCGGCCAGCAGCAACGGGTCGCCATTGCCCGCGCCCTGGTCACCGAGCCGTCGCTCCTGTTGGCTGACGAGCCCACGGGCAACCTGGACTCCCGCACCAGCATCGAGGTGCTGGCGCTGTTCCAGGAACTCAACGAACAGGGCCTGACCATCGCCATGGTCACCCACGAAACCGATATCTCGCGTTACGCGAGCCGCATCGTCGAGCTGCGGGACGGTTCGATCGTCCGGGACGAGCCCGTCCGCGACCGCCGCTTGGCCAAGCGCGACCTGGATCCCGCGGAAGGTGTCTGAGGAGAACCCATGAAATCCGAAAAGATGATTCGCATCGCTCTCAGAAGCATTGCCCGCACCAAGATGCGCAGCATGCTGACCATGCTCGGCATCATCATTGGTGTCGGCGCTGTGATCTGCATGGTCGCCATCGGGCAGGGAGCGCAGTCGCGAATCGAACAGAGCATCCTGGACCTGGGCGTCAACATGGTCGTGATCACGCCGGGCGCCAGCAGTTCCGGCGGCGTCAGCCGCGGAGCCGGCAGCCTGAACCGCCTGCAGATCTCCGACGCCGAAAAGCTGACCAGGGAAAGCCTGCTGCTCAGTACGGTGACTCCGGTGATCATGACCGGAGGACGCATCCGCGGCGGCGGGGGCAACTGGCATGCTCCCCTTTACGGCGTGGACATCACCTTCGAGGAGATCCGGGACTGGCATGTTTCCAGCGGCCAATGGTTCGGTCAAAGCGACATCCGCTCCTCGCGCAAGGTATGCCTGCTGGGCCATACCGTCGCCACCGAACTGTTCCCCGACCAGGACCCCGTCGGCCAGCAGATCATCCTGCGCGGCGTTCCTTTCGACGTCATCGGAGTGCTCGAGTCCAAAGGCCAGACCGCCGCCGGCGACGATCAGGACGATTGCGTGGTCGCACCCTACAGCACAGTCCAGAAAAGGCTCGCGGGTCGCCAGTTCATCGCCCAGATCCTCGGCTCGGCCTGGAGCCCCGACGATGTGTCCGCCGCCATGGACGAAGCTTCAGCCATCATGCGCGAAAGCCACGGCCTGGCTGACTGGGAAGATGCGGACTTCACCGTTCGCAACCAGTCGGATCTGGCCGACGCAGCTACCGGCACTACTGAAGTAATGACCATGCTGCTCGCCGCCATCGCCGGCATTTCGCTTCTGGTCGGCGGCATCGGGATCATGAACATCATGCTGGTATCGGTGACCGAGCGGACGCGGGAAATCGGGATCCGAATGGCCATCGGCGCCCGGCCGGGCGATATCTTGGTTCAATTCCTCGTCGAAAGCGTGGTGCTGTCGCTGATGGGTGGAGCCATCGGCGTGGGCGTCGGATATGGCGGGTCCTCGCTTGTGGCCTATCTGACCGGATGGCCCACGGCCATCGCCCCGGCGACCGTGGGGGTCGCATTGGGTTTCTCGGCCGGTGTCGGTATTTTCTTCGGGTTCTGGCCCGCCCGCAAGGCGGCCGGACTCGATCCCATCACGGCGCTGCGCTACGAGTAGATTCTTAAAAAGAGCGGGTGGGAGATTTTCTCCCACCCGCTTCATTCGTGACGCCGGCCTGGCGCCGGACCGGCGTAACCGGACTATTTGACCAGCAGAAGCTTTTTCGTATCGGTATCCCAACCGCTGACCAGGCGACAGAAATACGCGCCGCTGGGCACGCGCAACCCGGCGTCGTTTTCGCCGCGCCATTCCAGCGTCAGGTCCCCCGCCTCTCGTGTCTCGTTCAACAGGGTCCGTACTTTCTTGCCGTCCAACGCGTAGATGTCGACCGTGACCTGACCCGGATGCTCCAACCTCAGCTTGATCCGGGTGGCGGGATTGAATGGATTCGGATAGACGCCCGCGATGACGCTGGCGGCGCTCGGCGTCTCCCCCGGCACCCCGGTGATATAACCCAGGAAGACGCCCGAAACCCACTCGGGATGGTCGACGAAGGGGTTCCGGTTGCCCTGATAGGAGTAGACGATATCGTTGTGCCGCATCTCCTTGGCATCGACCGGATCGGCGTCGTTCCACTCGAGGAGAGTCGTCAGCAGGCCCATGTAGGCGGGGCTGGAAGACGTGCTCTGGATCAGGCCGACGGTGTCGGTCAACACCAGGTCGGGTTCGCCGCTCACGTCGCCCGCGTAGCGCACGTCCATGTAGAACATCGCCCGCGCCACGTCCCCCTTGCGCCCGTCCCAGGTCTCCCAGTAGGTAGAATTGTACCAGTTGGACCAGCCGGGATACGTGCCGCTCCCGCCGCCGACCCCGTCGTTGACGTCGGTGACCCTCTCGGTGCCGGAGGAACCGACGTCGTCGAAGGGCTTGTTGCCGCGATCGCCGTTGTAGCTCACGTCGCACAGGAACAGGTGATGGCAATCGGTGTAGGGCGTGCTGCCCGAGCTGGAGAAGCCATAGCTGTTCGGCCACGAATGTTCACGGTTGTAGGGCCCGACGCCCCCGCCGAATTTCGTGAGCACCCGGTTCCTGTAGAGATCCAGGATCGTGTTGCTGCCCACCGGATACTCGTCGGCCGACTCCAGGATATCCCACGTGTCGGTGCTGGACGAGGTGTACGGATACCACGTGTGGTTGTCGATGAGATTGTGGATGGTGCTGCGCAAGGAATCCGAATCCGTCAGATCCACTGAATCGTAATAGCCCGCCGGAGCGTCGGCGAAGGCGACCGAGGCCAGCAGGAAAAGCAGACAGAACGTCGAGTAGGCGACTTTCATGGAGAACTCCCTTGATGCCTCTTCTGCGGTCGCGGAATCCGGCGCAAGAGTC
>CAZYDJ010000095.1:0-10347 GCA_964646035.1 uncultured Fibrobacteraceae bacterium
CCGGCATCGGCGGCATCGTGCGCGACGTCTACTGCATGGGCGGCGAGGTCATCGCCACGCTCGATCCGCTGCGCTTCGGCTGGCCGACCGATGACGACCCGGCGAAGGCCGCCCACCGCGTCGAGATCGCGCGCGAGGTCGTGGCCGGCATCTGGGAATACGGCAACGCCATCGGCGTGCCCAACCTGGGCGGCGACGTCTACTTCCATCCCTCATTCGACGAGAACTGCCTGGTCAACGTGGTCGCCATCGGCTTGGTGCCCGCCGATCACATCACCCATTCCGCGGTTCCGGCCCAGGCCCATGACGAACCCTACGACCTGATCCTGGTGGGCAAGCCCACCGACTGGAGCGGGATGGGGGGCGCCGCGTTCGCCAGCGCGACTCTCGACGCGGAGGCCGCCACCGAGAACAAGGGCAGCGTCCAGGTGCCGGATCCGTTCCTGAAAAGGGTGCTGACCGTCGCCAACCGCGAAGTGCTGCGCCGGGCCCGGGAAGAGGGCATCGTGGTCGGCTTCAAGGATCTGGGCGCGGGCGGCGTGAGCTGCGTGACCAGCGAATTGGCCGATGCCGGCGGTTTCGGCTGCGACGTCGATCTGGCCCTGGTCCACGCCGTGCCCGATGTGCCGGCGCGGGTCGTGGCCTGCAGCGAGACCCAGGAGAGATACGGTTTGGCGGTGCCGGCCCGGTTCACCGCGACCGTCTTGAAGATCTACAACGAGGAATTCGCCCTGCCCACTCTCTACGAGGGGGCCCGGGCCAGTCATATCGGCAAGGTGACGGTCGAAAAGACGTATCGCCTGCGCTACGGGGACCGGATCCTGAGCGAGACTCCGGTCGAGACGGTCACCTGCGGCGTCAGCTACCGGCGCGAGGAGGCTCCGGCGCCGGAACCGGTCGCAGCCGGGGCCAAGCCGGCCGAGGCGCCCGCCGCCGATATCGCCGCCGAATGGGTCCGGTTGATGGGGCACGTCAACGTCGCCTCCCGCGAACATCTCTTCCGCCATTACGATCCCGAGGTGCGCGGATGCACCGTCCTGCGCCCGGGCGAGGCGGACGCCGGAGTCGTGGCGCCGGTGCCCGGTTCCGAGCTGGGAGTGGCGGTATCCGCGGACGGCAATCCCCTGGTGGGCCTGGCCGATCCCTACGAGGCCGGCGTGCGGTCGGTGGTGGAATCGGCCCGCAACGTGGCCTGCGTCGGCGGCCGTCCCGCGGCCGTGACCGATTGCCTCAACTTCGGCAATCCCGAGGTGCCCGAGGTCTTCCGCCAGTTCCGCGAGGCGGTGCGCGGAGTGGGTGAAGCCTGCCGCGCCCTGACCCTCCACGCCCGCGGCGAAGAGCCTCTGCCGGTGGTTTCGGGCAACGTCTCGTTCTACAACCAGAGCTCGTCCGGCCGCTCGGTGGCCCCGTCGCCGATAGTGGCCTGCGTCGGCAACGTGGCCGACGTCTCCCATAGCCGCAGCATGCATTTCAAGGACGCCGGCGACCGCCTCTATCTGGTCGGCCTGCCGACCGACGCCCTGGGCGCTTCCCTCTATCGCGACGCCGGGTACGAGGCGGGCACTACCGTCGTGCCGCCGGCCGATCCCGAGTCGGCCCGGACCGAGATCGACGCCGTCTGCAGCCTGATCGAAGCCGGCCTGGTGAAGGCGGCTCATGATTTCAGCGACGGCGGGCTGGCCGTCTGCCTGGCCGAGATGGCGCTGGGCCTGGCCGGTCAGACCGCGTTGGGCGCGGAGCTGATCGCTCCGGAATCATGCGACGGCCTGACCTCGCGGGAATTCCTTTTCAGCGAACGGGGGGGATTCGTGGTCGCGGTCGGCGAGGACGACGACGAGGCCGCGGAAGCCCTGCTGGCGGCCGGGAAGTCGGATTGGGCCAGGCTCGGAGTGGTCGCCGACATCGATTCCCTGGTCCTCTATGACGCCGAGGGCGGCGAGATCGCGGCCCCGGCCCTGGATGAATTGGAGCTCGCCTGGCGCGAGGGATTGACCAGCCTGATCGCCACCCGCGATCTGCCCGATCCCGCCGACCGGCGTCTTCCCGCTCCCGGAGCCGATGATGATGAGGATGCCCGGCCCTTCGCCTTTCCCGCCGTTTTGACCGGAGCCGGACCCCGGGTGGCGGTGATGCAGCTGCCGGGGATGAATTGCGAGGACGAATCAGCCCGTGCCGTGGCGGCGGCGGGCGGCCGGCCCGAGATCTTCCGCTGGACCCGCAACGCCGCCGAGCTGGACGAGTTCGCCGGGTTCCTGGTCCCGGGCGGTTTCTCCTACCAGGACCGGGTGCGGGCCGGAGCGGTGGCGTCCAAGGATCCGCTGATCGGATCCCTGCAGGACGCGGCGGTGTCCGGCAAGCCGATCCTGGGCATCTGCAACGGTTGCCAGGTGCTGGTCGAGGCCGGTCTGGTGCCCGGAAGCGTGGTCGGTGCGGTCGAAGTCGCTCTGGCTCCCAACCGTCATCCCGGCCGTCGCGGTTATTTCTCGCGCTGGATGGTCCTGGAGTCGGTCCCCGGCAATCGGTGCCTCTTCCTCGCCGGGGCCGAAACCACGATTCCGCTGCCGATCGCCCATGCCGAGGGGCGGTTCACCCACGAGGATCCCGCCGCTTTCGAGCGGATGCGGGACGCGGGACTCCTTGCCCTGCGCTACGCCGGCGCGGGTCCGGACGGCGCCGGCCCCGGCAATCCCAACGGTTCCTTGCTGGCCACGGCCGCCTTGACCAACGCCGCGGGAAACGTGCTGGCGATGATGCCGCATCCGGAGCGGGCGGCCTGGTTGTTCCAGGTTCCCGAGGACCTGCCGCACCCTTGGGGGAGGGCTCGTCGCCGGGCGGCCGGGAGACCCGAAACCCTGATATCCGGCGGTCCGGGTATGCCTTTCCTGAAGCGTCTGGTGGAACTCTGCTGATTGCTTGAAGTTGGCCCCGAGGCCGGTCAGGAACCGGCCTTGCCAACTCGGAGGCGATGGATGATCATTCAATGTACACTGTTGACGTGCCACAAGGGCGTGGATCTCCATGCCGAAACGGCGGTGCGGGTGATGCGCGATCGTCTCGAGGGGGGCGACCGCCTCGTATCTTTATGCCGTGCGGAGGCTCATACCTTCTGGCGCGAATCCGAAGAGCCGGCAACGGAGTCGGTGTCGCGGTTGCTGGGGATTGGCAGGTTCTTCAACCCCAACAAGCACCACTACGCCCACTTCGAGCTTCCCGGAGCCGCGGGGTCCTGGTCCGACCACCCCGAGGAATGCCGCGGAGCGTCTTTGCCCGCCGGATGGCCGGGGAATTCGATAGACACCGATCTCCCCGGGTCCGAGGATGATTTATTCGATCGGCTGCTGGGCGGACCGCCGGCGCCGGATCAGGTCGCGGTGGATGTTCTGGCCTTTCCCCTCGGAGAGGTTGCGACGCCGTTGTCCGGCGTGTTGTGGCGGTTGGTGCTGGCGGATGCCGGCTCCGGAGCTCCCAACGCCGAGACCGTGGCCAGGGAATTGATAGAGTCCCGCGGAGCCCGCAAGGGGTTGCTGGTCAATCCTCATATGCAGGGTTGGCTCGTCGCGCGCAGAGGCGCGACGGCTTGAAGAGGAGTCAATGAGTTCGGCGAGCAGACACTGGTCGGAAGAATGCGGTGTGATCGGCATCGTGAACTGTGAAGGCGCCGCCGAACTGGCCGGCCTGGCTTTGCACGCCTTGCAGCATCGCGGGCAGGAGAGCGCCGGCATCACGGTGGCCGACGGACATACCGTGAAGACCCATCGCGGCATGGGCCTGGTCGAGGACGTATTCGACGACGCGGTCCTGAAGGCGATGCCCGGACGGATGAGCATCGGTCACGTCCGCTATTCAACCACCGGATCATCGGATCTGCTCAATGCGCAGCCCCTGCAGGTCACCGGCCATCGCGGCGCCATCTCACTGGCCCATAACGGCAACCTGGTCAACGCTCTTACCCTGCGCGCCGAGATGGAGAAGGAAGGGTCGATTTTCAGCACCACCAGCGACTCCGAGGTGATCCTGCATCTGATCGCCCGCAGTCGCGCCGACAATCTGGAGGATGCCGTCGCCGAGGCTCTCCGGAAAGTCACCGGAGCCTTCAGCCTCGTAGTGATGACCCGGGACAAACTGATCGCGGCCCGCGATCCCCGGGGGTTCCGTCCCTTGTGCCTCGGCAAATGCGGCGGCGGCCTGTTGGTCGCATCCGAAAGCTGCGCCTTCGATATCGTCGACGGCTCCTACGAGCGCGAGATCGAGGCGGGCGAGATGTTGATTCTGGACACCGAAGGCAATCTGACCAGCCGCAGCATCGGCTCGTCGAGCGAATCCAGCCAATGCGTGTTCGAACACATCTACTTCTCGCGGCCGGACAGCACGGTCTTCGGCAGCAACGTCGACGAGATCCGCCGCGAATGCGGGCGGGTCCTGGGCCAGGAAAGCCCGATCGACGCCGATTTCGTCTGTTCCGTGCCGGATTCCAGCAACACGGCGGCCCTCGGCTATGCCCAGCAGACAGGTCTGCCGTTCGAACTGGCCCTGATCCGGAACCATTACGTCGGGCGGACCTTCATTTCGCCGGCGCAGAAGGTTCGTGATATGTCGGTTCGGATCAAGTTCAACCCGGTGCGTCACATCGTGGCGGGAAAGCGGCTGGTCGTGGTCGACGATTCCATCGTCCGCGGCACGACCATGCGCAAGCTCGTCAAGCTGATCCGCGACGCGGGAGCCACCGAAGTGCACCTGCGTATCGCGTCTCCGCCGATCACGCACCCCTGTTATTACGGCATCGACACGCCGGTCAGGCGGGATCTGATAGCGGCCACCCATTCGGTGGCCGACATCGCCCGCTACCTGCGGGTCGATTCCCTCGAATACCTGTCGCGCGAGGGCCTCCTGGAGGCGACCGGCGCTGCGGGACGATATTGTACGGCATGCTTTACCGGCGATTATCCGCTGGAGCACGAGCCGGAATCGAGCAAGGAGATCCGCGATCAAGGGGTCGGCATACCGGAATTGGGCAATCCGGTCGCCGGGGAACCCGGATCGTGATCGGAATAGAGGATTTGTGGACGGTCGCAAAGAGGCCGGGAGCCATCGCCCTGCTCCCGCCTTTGCCGATCCGGTACATCTGAGGAAGGTCCTGCGGGATCGCATCCTGGCTCTGGTCAACCGCCCCGGTCGTTATCTGGGCGGCGAGTCCGGTGCCGTGCGCCGTCCGTGGCGGGATGGGGACGCCCACGTCCTGCTGGCGTTTCCCGACGCCTACGAGGTCGGCATCTCCAACAACGGTCTGCGCATCCTCTACGCCCAGCTCAACGACAGCCCGCGGACCTACGCCGACATCGCTTTCGCCCCCTGGCCGGATATGGCCGCCCGCATGCGCGACGAAAGCCTGCCCCTGTTCGCATTGCAGTCCGGCCGTCCGGCCCGCGATTTCGATATCGTCGGGTTCTCGCTCGGTTATGAACTCAGCTATACGAACGTCCTGGACATGATCGATCTGGCCGGGCTGCCGCTGCTGGCCGCCGACCGGGTCGACGGCGATCCCCTGGTGATCGCCGGCGGTCATTGCGCAGCCAATCCGCATGTGATGTCTCCTTTCGTCGATGTGTTCTGCGTCGGCGACGGGGAGGAGATACTGGTGGAGCTGGCCGACCTGGCCCGCGAGGCCCGCGCCGAGGGTCTGCCGCGTTCCGAGTTGCTGGCCCGCGCCCGCGCCCTGAGCGGCGTCTGGCCGTCGGCCGACGGCTCGCGTGTCGTCTCCCGGGCGGTCGCCGATCTCGACGCGACGCCTCCGCCGGCCAATCTGGTGCCGATCATCGAAGCGGTCCACGACCGTCTCAGCCTCGAGGTCATGCGCGGCTGCGTGCGCGGCTGTCGCTTCTGCCAGGCCGGGATGAAGACCCGGCCGGTGCGCGAGCGCAGCGTGAAGCAGGTTGTCGAATCCGCCGTCGAGGGCGCCGCCAGCCTCGGCTGGTCGGAAGTTTCGCTGCTCTCGCTCTCGACCGGCGATTACAGCGGGTTGAAGGCCGCGGTATCCGGCATCAGGGAATCCCTGGCCGGCACCCGCACCAATCTCGAATTGCCCAGCCTGAGAGTCGATTCCCGCGACGATGACGTCTTCGCGATGATCGGCCGCGAGCGGCCCGGATCCTTCACCTTCGCTCCCGAGGCCGGCAGCGCCCGTCTGCGCAACGTGATCAACAAGAACATCACCGAGGAGGATCTGCTCGGAAGTGTCCGGCGGGTCTTCGCTTCCGGCGCCCGGAAGGTGAAGCTCTATTTCATGATGGGCCTGCCCACCGAGACCGACGAGGACCTGCGGGAACTGGTCGATCTGGTGGCCAAGGTGACCAAGGCGTCGCCGGGCGGCGGGGCCCAGATCACGGTTTCGGTATCGCCGTTCGCGCCCAAGTCGCACACGCCGTTCCAGTGGGCGGGGCAGATCTCCATCGCCGAGATGCAGCGGCGCAACGATTGGCTACGCGAAAGGCTGCGGCCCCTGAAGGTCAAGATCAGCCTGCGCGATCCCGAGGTCTCGGCTCTCGAGGCCGTTCTCGGCCTTGGCGACAAGCGCCTCGGCGATGTCGTTCTGCGGGCCTGGGAACTCGGCGCCGGTTTCGACGGCTGGGACGAATGGTTCAACGCCGGCCTCTGGCGTCAGGCCTTCGCCGACTCCGGCATCGATCCCGCCGATTATCTCGGGCCGCGCGATCCCCGCGAACCTCTGCCCTGGGACGATGTCCACGCCCGCGTGGATCGTGATTTTCTCGAACGCGAGTGGCGTTCGGCGCTGGCCGGAGAAACCACTGCCGACTGCCGTCTGGACGATGTCTGCGGCGCCTGCTCGGCCTGCGATTCCGTCCACTCCAACGTTTTCGCGCCCGATGCCGCGTCAGCCGTCGATTCGACGGCCTTCGCCGCGGCCGAAGCTCCCGGATTCGACCCCCGCAACGCTGATCCCGCCGATCCCAAAGCCGAAAAGGCCTGCTGGGAGAAGTGGCGCCGACAGTCGTCGGATCGTTGCTGGTACCGGGCCGAATTCACAAAGGACGGAGATGCCGCATTCCTCGGGCATCTCGATTTTCAGCGTCTGCTCCAGATGGCCCTGCGCCGGTCGGGACTGCCGGCCGCCTATAGCCAGGGCTTTCACCCCCACCCCCAGCTCCGTTTCGGACCGCCCCTGCCGGTGGGCGTCGCCGGTGATCTCGAGCTGATGGACATCGCATTCACCGGCAGAGAGCCGGATTGGATTCCGGCCGTCAACGCGGAACTCCCGGTCGGCGTGCGCATCCTGCGCACCGAAATGGTCGGCCCTTTGCCGCCGCCGGCAGTGGAGAAGAATTCGCTGCGTTTCGATTTCCTGGCCGAGTTGCCCGCTCCCGCGACAGGGGGGCCGGATCTCGGCGTCGTCACCACGAGGATAAAGTCCCTGCTGGCAGCGGCGGAATGGACCGCCGTTCGCCGTCGTCCCAAGGGCGACATCGAGCTGGACGCACGCCCTCTGCTTTGTGACGACATGATCGAGGCCGCCGCCAATCCCTCCGGGGACGGCGCGGCGACCATCCGTTTTTCGCTCCGACGGGACCCCGGCAAGACCGGCCTGTCGGCTCCTGAATTCCTCGCCGCCCTTCTGGGCGACACCCTGTCCGAACCGGCCTGGTGCCGGATCCGCAGACTTGCGTTGAAGACGCGTCTGCCGGACGGAAGCTGGGTGTCACCCCTGGAAGCGGTAAGCGAGACGAACCGCCGGCTCTGGCTGCGCCTGAGGCTAAGCGCCTGAGCCGGAAATGACTGGATGAATACATGCGTAAGGAAATCATCATCAACTCGAATCCCCATGAGATCCGGATCGCGATCCTCGAGGACGGCGATCTGGTCGAACTGCTGATCGAGCGCGCCGATTCGCGACGCATCGTGGGCAATCTCTATCGGGGAATCGTGACATCGGTCAAACCCGGCCTTCAGGCCGCGTTCGTGGACATCGGCATGGAGCGGGCGGGATTCCTGCACGCCTCCGATCTGGTCCACGAAGATCCCGAAACCGCCGAGGAGGTCGACGGCCCCGTTCATTCCGGCCGCGGCCGCTCGCGCTCCCAACAGGAACCGAAGATCGATCATGCCCTGAAAGTCGGCGACGAGATCGTGGTCCAGGTCACCAAGGAGCCCATCAGCTCGAAGGGACCGCGGCTGACCGCGGACGTGAGCCTGCCCGGTCGCTTCCTGGTCCACATGCCGCTCGGCCGCCACGTCGGCGTTTCGCGGAAGATCGAAGAACGACGTGAGCGGGTGCGCCTGAAGCAGATCCTGCAGAAGGTGCGGCCCGACAACGGCGCTTTCATCATCCGCACAGCCGCTTCCGGAATCGAAGAGGGACCGCTGAAAAAGGATGTCGAATACCTCGCGAATCTGTGGCGGGACATTCAGCGCGGCGGCACCGACCTCGTGGCTCCCTGCGAGCTGCATGAGGATGTGGGCATGGTCGTCGGGCTGATCCGCGACATCTTCAAGGAGGATGTCGACGAGCTGGTCATCGACGACAAGGACGACTACAAGCGGCTGGTCAAGTACGTGCAGAACTTCGCTCCCGATCTGCGCGACCGGGTGCGCCTCTACAAGGAGGACCTGCCGATCTTCGAGCGTTACAGCATCGAATCGGAGATCCGCAAGGGCACCGAGAACCGGGTCTGGATGAAGAAGGGCGGCTACCTGATCATCGAACAGACCGAGGCCATGGTGTCTATCGACGTCAACACCGGCCGCTTCACCGGCAAGCGCAATCAGGAAGACACCATCGTCGAGACCAACCTGATCGCGGCCCGCGAGGTGGCGCGGCAGCTGAGGCTGCGCGACATCGGCGGCATCATCGTGATCGACTTCATCGATATGGAGACCGAGGGCAGCAAGCGCCGGGTCCTGAACGAGCTGCGCAGCCATATGCACCGCGATCGGGCCCGGGCCAAGGTCTTCGCCATCAGCAACCTGGGATTGGTCGAGATGAGCCGGCAGCGGGTGCGCCCGTCGCTGGTTTCGATCCTCAGCGACGACTGCCCCTACTGCAACGGCGTGGGCAAGGTGCTCAGTCTCGAGACGCTGGCCAACCGGGTCGAACGGGAGTTGGAGCGCGCGGTGCGCAAGACGGGCGAGAAGCAGGTGCAGATCCGGGCCAACCCGACTTTGGCCCTCTACCTGATCCAGGACCGCAACGAGCAGATCTCCGAGTTGGCTCGCGATCACGGTCTGGTCGTGGACATCCTCGACGATCCGGCTCTGCATCGCGAATCTTTCCGCGTGGTGTCGTTGAAGAACGAGCGCGACCTGATCGAAGCGGCCAACAAGATGTCCAGCTCGCAGCGGCAGCCGCTGCGTTCCCGTTCCGCCGAGCCTCGCTTCCGTTCGAGCGAACGCGACAGCAGCCGCGACAGCAGGCGTGATTCCAGCCGTGACAGCAGCCGCGATTCCAGCCGCGATTCCAGCCGCGAAGGCGATCGCGACGATTCACGGGATTCCGACCGCAACTCGGGGCGCTCGCGCAGCCGCCGCCCGCGGGGCGGACGCCGGCGCCGGCCTTCTTCCGGCGGCCGGACTCCGAGCAGCAGCTCGAGCCGCAGCGACGGCTGAGTAAATCGTGATCGGCTGAAGATCCAGGAGGGCCCGGGCCGCAACCGCGACCGGGCCTTTCTGCTGCCTGCTATTTGGGGGGGACGGGATCGAGGCGATCGCGGAGCTGGACACGGGCGATCCGGCCGAAGGTGGCCGCCATCGCCCCGTGCCGCTCGCGGTTGCGCGGGTCGAGATGCTTCAAGCTCGATCTCAGCAGCCACTTCAATCCGTATTCCAGCAGTTGCACGGCCCGGAACACTCCGATCGCACCGGATCGGCCGTGCTTGGCCAGGAACAGCCGGTAGCTATGCTGGAACTGGTCGATGGCGAAGGCGCCGACCTTGCGGGCCGCCTTGCCTTCCAGATGCGTGACCCGGGCCGAACCGACGTGGTAGATCTTCCAGCCGGCCAGCCCGGCGCGCAGGCACCAGTCGGTCTCCTCGAAATACATGAAGAAGCGTTCGTCCAGGGGCCCGACCGCGTCCAGGGTCTCGCGCCGGATCATCAGGCAGGCGCCGGCGAGATAGGGGACCGTGCGCGGAGCCGATTCGGCGGGCGGGATCACCACGAACGATCTGTCGCCGGTCAGTCGCCGCAGCGGCGTGCCCACCGGTCCGAGCAATTCCAGCAGATGCCAGCGCAGAGCCGGCAGCCGGCCCCATGACAGGGTGGGCTCGCCCGCGGCGTCGAGCAGGGTGGGGCCGACCGCGCCGGCAGCGGGATGGGCGTGCACGAAGTCGAACAGGATGC
>CAZYDJ010000096.1:0-10304 GCA_964646035.1 uncultured Fibrobacteraceae bacterium
ATTGCTGGTGGTCTCCGACCACGGTTTCAAGACCTTCCAGCGCGGCGTGAACCTGAACACCTGGCTGCGCGAGAACGGCTATCTCTTCCTGCTCGACGACCCCGCCGGCGAGGCGGCGCCGGCGCTGCCGGCCGACGCCAAGGCCGAACCCGGGGACATCGATTGGAGCCGGACGCGGGCCTATGTGAACGGGCTGGGAGGCTTCTATCTGAACCTGCGCGGCCGCGAGCACGACGGCTGCGTCGATCCCGCTGAAGCCGACTCCCTGAAGCGGGAGCTGATCGCCGGGCTGGACAAATTGCGCGACCCGCAACGCGGCCCCTGCGTGAACGACGTCCTGGACGGACGCGAGGCGTTCCAGGGCCCCTACGCGGCGGACGGACCCGACATCGTCGTCGGCTGGAAAACCGGCTGGCGCACCGACTGGGACGCCGCCGTCGGCCGCGTGACGTCGACCGTCTTCAGCGACAACACCCGCAGTTGGTCCGGCGACCACTGCGTCGATCCGCGATTGGTGCCCGGAATCCTGTTCTCGTCGCTGCCTTTCGCGGAAACCCGGCCCGCGCTGACCGATCTGGCGCCGACGATCCTGGATATCTTCGGCATCGACAAGCCGGCATGGATGACCGGACAAAGCTTTCTGAAAGCACAGGAGAACCGATGACCAGGACCACGTCGAATCCGCTGTCGAACACCCTGCTGGCAGTTGTGATCTGCCTTGTCGCCGCAGCGCCGCTCCTGCTCGCCGCCGAAGTCACCGAGGCTGTCGAAGCCGCGCCGGCCGCCGAAACCGCGGCCGGGCCCAAGGTGCTGTGCATCGGCTTCGACGGCATGGACCCGCAGATGCTGCGCGAGTACATGGCCGCCGGCGACATGCCGAACTTCGCCCGCCTGATCGAGGCCGGCGATTTCAAGGAACTGGGCACCTCGATGCCGCCGCAGTCCCCGGTGGCCTGGAGCAACTTCATCACCGGGATGGATCCCGGCGGCCACGGCATCTTCGACTTCATCCATCGCGATCCCGCTACGCTGATCCCCTATCTGTCGATGTCGCGCGCGTCGAGCCCCGCGCAATGGTGGGAGATCGGCGACTGGCGCATCCCGCGCGGCGGCGGGTCGGTCGAGTTGCTGCGCGACGGCGAGGCGTTCTGGGAACCGATGGCCGCCGCGGGCATCGACGTGACGATCTTCAAGGTGCCGTCCAACTTCCCGCCGGTCGAATGCGAGGCCCGTTCGCTCTCGGGCATGGGCACGCCCGACATCCTGGGCACCTACGGCATCTTCAGCTATTACACCGACGACCCGCCCGCCGACACCGACATCGGCGGCGGCCGGATCGTGCCCGTCACTTTCGCCGACGGACGGGTGGAAACGACCATATCCGGGCCGGTCAACAGCTATCGCAGCGATCAGCCCGAAGCCACGGTGCCGTTGACGATCACCCTCGACGCCGAAAACGACGCGGCGCTCTTCGCGGTCGCCGGCGAAACCTTCCTGCTCGGCGAAGGCGAATGGAGTCCCTGGCTGACCCTGGATTTCCAGTTGGTGCCGATGCTGAAAAGCGTCAGCGGGGTCTGCCGCCTGCTTTTGATGGAGACGGCGCCGAAATTCCGGCTCTACGCCACTCCCGTGAACATCGATCCCTACGATCCCGAGATGCCGATCAGCACCCCGGCCGGCTACTCCCGCGAGATCGCCGAGGCCATCGATTCGCCCTACTACACCCAGGGCCTGCCCGAGGATACCAAGGCTCTCGAAGAAGGCGTGCTGGACGACGACTCCTACGTTTCCCAGTCGGACATGATCGCCGCCGAGCGGATGGAGCAGATGCGCGTCGAGCTGGACCGTTTCGCCGGGCTGGACCGGGGCTTCCTCTTCTTCTACTTCAACGTGCCCGACCAGACCTGCCACACTTTCTGGCGGAACATGGATCCCGATTCCCCCGGCCACGACGAGCACGCCGCACGTCACGCCGACCGGATCCGCCGGATGTACATGCTCTGCGACCAGGCCCTCGGCGAAGCCCTGGACAAGGTGGGCGACGACTCGCTGGTGATCGCGATGAGCGACCACGGCTTCGCCCCCTACCACCGGTCGCTGCATCTGAACCGCTGGCTGCTCGACAATGGCTATCTGGTGCTGCGTCAGGGAGTCGAGCCGCGGGACGTGGACTACCTCTCGGGAGTGGACTGGAGCCGGACCCGGGCCTACGGCATCGGGATCAACGGTCTTTATTTGAACCTGCGTGGTCGCGAGAGGATGGGAATCGTCTCGCCGGGGCCGGAGCACGAAGCCCTGGTGCGCGAGATATCGGCCGGGCTCGAGGCCCTGGTCGACCCCGAAACCGGATTGAAGCCGGTCCTTCACGCCATGCCCGCAACCGAGATCTATCACGGGCCGCGGGTCGCCGACGCCCCGGACATCGTGGTCGGCTGCGACCGCGGCTACCGGGTCAGCAACGAATCCGCTCTCGGCTCCGTGCCGCGGGACGTAATATCGGATAACCTGATGAAATGGAGCGGCGATCACTGCATGGCCGACGAAGTCGTGCCGGGCGTGATCGTGACCAACCGTCGGATCGACAAGACCGACCCCGAACTGTTGGATATGGGCCCCACCTTCCTGCAGCTCTTCGGCCTCGAGCCGTTGCCGCAGATGGTCGGCCGGTCCATCTTCGCCGAAGGAGAATGATGTTCGGCAGCAAGATCAAGATCGACAAGGATCTGCTCGAGAAGATCAAGAAGTATTCCGGCATCGCCGGCTACAGCAGCCCCGAGGAATTCGTCCGCCACGTACTCGAACGCGAGGTCGCGAAGTTCGAGGACGGCGGCGACTCCGAGGACGAGATCCGCAAGCGGATGCAGGGCCTGGGTTATATCTCGTAATCGCAGGAGATGATCGCGTGGACCGATCGGTGCGAGCCTTGAACTGGTTTTTCGACCTGCTGCTGCGTCCTTTCGGGGATCACGCGTGGTTCGGCCTCGCGTTCGTCTCGCTGCTCGCCGGCGTGCTGCTGCTGTGGCTCTTCAAGCTGGTCACCCCGCAGCGGAAGCTGGCCCGGGCCCGCGGCCGCCTGATGGGCCACCTCTACGAACTGGGACTCTTCCAGGACGACCTGCGCACCCTGATGCGCATCCAGAAGGACTTCGCGCTGGCCAATCTGCGCTATCTGCTGACGGCTTTGCCGGCGCTGGCGGTGCTGGTGCCGGTGGTGGGACTTGTCGTCGTGCAACTCGAGGTACGCTACCAGCACACCGCTCCGTCTCCGGGATCCACGGTTCTGCTCGCCGCCGTCCTCGATCCGGATCACGCGGCCCTGATCGACAGCCTGGTCGTCGAGACGGGTCCCGGCCTCGCCGCGGATTCCGCCCCGGTCCGCGACCGCGCCCAGGCTTCGGTCTGGTGGAGACTGCGGGTCGAAGAACCGGGACGCCACGAGGTCGCGTTATCCGTTGGTGACCTCGGCCGATGGACCAAGCAGGTCAAGGCGGACCCCGGAATCCAGCCCTACTCTCCGGTCCGCGCCCGCTCCGGCACCTGGACGGCCTTTGCCAATCCGGCCGAGACCCCGCTGCCCAAGGACTCGCCCCTGTTGACGCTCTCGATCATACCGGCGGCCGAAAAGCCCTGGTACGGCCGCGCCTGGTTCTGGGGATTCTGCCTCTACTCGGTGATCGGCGGGCTGGCCTTCAAGAAAGTCCTGCGCGTGGAATTCTGAGCCGGCGGCCGCCCGGACCGGGCATCGCTCCGGAAATCGGGAACATTTCCTCCGGAATTACGTAGTTCAGCTCGCCTTTGCTGCGGCCCCGCATTGGCTCCGGATCGGCAATTTCCGTATTTTCAATAACCATCATGAAATTCCTCGCCGACGTGTGGACACCTTTGGACAACGGGAGCGGACATGGCAGAGACGGCTCATGCAATGTTGATCGAGTGCGTGACGAAGCTGGGCAAGCCCAATCACTGCACCGGCAGAATGCTCGACGAGGACGGCATCGACGACCGGGGCCTGGGGCCGGAGATCTTCGATCGCGCCCGCATGGCCGACGCGGTAGCCGACGCCCTGGACCGGGGCGTCAACCGCCTGATCATCGACATGTCGGAATCGGTGTGGATCACCAGCGAGGGTTTGTCACAGTTCATCGGGGTTCACGAACTGATCTCCGAGCGGAACGGGCGCATGGTCCTGACCAACCTCAACGACAGGATCCAGCGGATATTCGATATATCGGGACTGACGAAAGTATTCGAGATCACCGGGACAGTCTCCGAGGCCCTGGCCCTGGTGGAAGAGCCGGATTGACGTAAAGACCGCTCAATCCGCCGCCAGGGCGGCCATCCCTTCCGCAACCGTGTCGAAGGTCTTGAAGACCTTGTCCAACTGCGACACATAGTAGATTCCCTTGATGCGCTTGTTCGCCCCGCAGATCACCAGCCGGCCCTCGGCCCCGGTGATCGAGATATGAGCCGACACCATGATCCCCATCCCGGTCGAATTCAGCCAGGTGGCCCCGGTCATGTCGAAGAGGAATTTCCGATGACCCTCGGCGACCATGTTCTTGATCTGCTCATGGAATTTCTCGAAATCCGGTCCGCCCATGATCTTGCCGGACAGGGACATGATCAGGACGTCGCCTTCGGTCTTGCCTTTGAACTTCATTCCACCCTCCCGCGGATCACGCCAGGTTGAATCCCTAGTTGCTCCATACATTAGCACGACGGCCAGTTGTACGCTTAGAGGATCTTGCAGACGATTATGGTTATATCGTCGTACTGGGTGTCGTCGCCGGAGAATTCGGCCACCTTGGCGTGCAGGCTATCGATGATCTTCTGAGACGATTCTTGCCTGTGTTCGGCGACCACGGCCAGACAATCCTCGATTTCCAGGAAACGGTCGTTATGGGCCTGGCTGTCGGTCAGGCCGTCGGTCACCATCAGGATCAGATCGCCCGATTCGAGCTTCACCCGCGCCCCGGCGGCGTACCCGCTGTCGGCCAGGATGCCCAGCGGCATGCCCGTGCTGCCGAGGGTCGCCTTGATTCCACCGGCGGCATCGATGACGAATCCGGCTTCGTGCCCGGCGCTGGCATGCTCGAGCAGGCGCGCCTCAGGATCGATCCTCACCAGCAGCAGGGTCACGAAGCGATGGTTCTCGAGATCCGCTTCCAGGGCCCGGTTGATCTGACCGAAAATACTCGTCAGATCCGTACAGGTCGCGCAGAGAGACCGCAGATAGGCGCGGGTCTGGACCATCACCATGGCCGGAGCGATGCCGTGGCCGCTGACGTCGCCGACCACCAGGCCCAGGGAGCCGTCGGCCATCTCGATGTAGTCGTAATAGTCGCCGCAGGTGGAATCGGCCGAGAGCACGGTCCCGGCGATGTCGATGCCGGGCAGGCTGGGCGGTTCGATCGGATACAGCTTGCGCTGTACCTGGGAAGCCAGATCCAACTCGGCTTCCCGTCTCTCCATGCGCAGCAACTCGGTCATATCCTTGATCACCGAAACGAAGTGGGTCACCTTGCCGCCGTGACCGCGCATCGGAGTGATGGTCTGATCGCCCTGGAAGGTCTCGCCGTTCTTGCGGCGATTGACGATGATCTTGCGGAAAACGTTTCCCGCCAGGATCGTGCCCCACAGTTCCTTGTAGTGCGCCTGGTCCTGGCTGCCGGACTTCAACAACCGCGGGGTCTGGCCGACCGCCTCTTCACGTGAATAGCCGGTGGTCCGTTCGAAGGCCGCGTTCACATAATGAATGACTCCGTCGCGGCCGGTGATGAAAACAATGTCGTCGGTATGCTCCACCGCGTTATAGAGGCGTTCGACGACATCATTGGCCCGCTTGCGCTCCGTGATGTCGCGAAAGACGATGACACCGCCGATCAAACTGCCGTCGGCTTCGCGCAGAGGACAGCCGTTGACGCTGATCCAGGCGCCTGTCGCCGCTTCGGAATTCTTGATATAGATGACTTCCTCGCGCACGTCCCGGCCCGCGATCGCCCGGCTCATCGGCAGACTCTCAGCCGGCATGGGCGTCGTCATGTCCGGCAGGTAGCAGTTGAACCGGCGGCGCCAGTCGCGGGTGCAGTAATCGGATTCCCGCAGACCCGAGAGTTTCCGGGCGGCGGCGTTGGCCATCACGATGTTGCCGTCGCGGTCCGCCACGACGACGCCCTCGGACATGCTGCCGAGAACGGCCCTGATCATCCGCGTCTGGCGTTTGACCAGTTTGCTCCGCGCCCACCGCCACAGCGCGGCCAGCATCAGGATCAGCATTTCCCAGATCAACGCAGCGCCCGCTCCGAAGCCGACGGGATTCAGCGTCGAGCGGGCGGCGATGAACCCGGCGGCGGGAATCGCCTCCAGCTCCCAGATTTGGCCGCCGAGTTCGATCAGACGGACGTGCAAATCGGTTTCTTCGGATTCGGCGGCGATGAATCCCGGCGTGACGTGAAGGATCCGCGGCGAGCCGCCGACATCGACGTCCCGCAACCGGAATTCCAACTCCGCCCCCGGACGTCCCCCACCCGCGAAATCGGCGCGCAGCAGGGATTCCGCGAAGAGATCCGCCAACCGGAACACCAAAACCACCAGGCCCGACGACAGCTCCCGCCCGTCGGCCCCGACCGGTCCCTCCGGTCCGGAAAGCGCGAGAAAGATCAATGCGCCCGAGGTCGAGCCGTCGCCCTGGACCAGATCCACCGGATCGGACATGGCCGCCGTCCCGTTCGCCAAAGCCCGCGCCAGAGCCCGGCTCCGGAGTTCCTCGGAATTCAGGTCGAATCCGACGGCCCGCACGTTGCCGGCCAAGGGTTCGACCATGTTGACCGGGAAGTATTCCGTCCGGGAAGCGGCGGGAACCAGCCCGCCGTCGCGGCCTTGCTCCGTGATCCGATAGCCGGCGAGCCCCTCGGCGCGCATGCTGTTCTGATGGCTGACGCGTTCCTCTTCCGTCACCCGGGGAATCCATTCCAACGCCTGGACGGCTTGATGTCGAGCCAGGGCGCCGTCCGCGAAGCGGCCGAACTCGTCCCTGGTCACTGTCTGGGAACATTCGAAGAGGGATTTCAGCGACGCCAGGACTTCGACCAAAGTCGCGTACTCCTCGTCCAGGTAGGAGATACGGGATTCGAGATACGAATCGAATTCGAGTTCGATCCGCCCCTGCTCCGAACGGGCGGCGAGATTTCCCACGTAGATTCCGACCAGGACTCCGGTCAGCATCAGCAATATGACCACGACGCGCAGGATCAAGCCGCTGCTCGTCACCATTGGGCTATCCTCCAGGATACGGGACTGAATTAGTCCTTTATGATAGACGACATCAGTCTCGTTCACAACCGAAGTCCTGAAGATATATCCGGGACCGATCTATTCGTGGCGCAGGGCTTCGATCGGATCCATCCGGGCGGCGCGATTGGCGGGGTAGAGGCCGAAGAAGATGCCGATGGAGGCGGAGAAGAGAACCGCGACGACCACCACCAGCGGATTCAGGCGGAAGGGGAATTCGAGCAGACGGGTGCCCAGCCAGGCCAATCCATAACCGAAAACGACCCCGACCAGGCCGCCGAAGCAGGTCAGAGCGCCGGCCTCGATCAGCACCTGGCGCAGCACGTCCTGGCGCTTGGCCCCCACGGCCATGCGCACACCTATCTCGCGCGTGCGTTCGGTCACCGAGATGAGCATGATGTTCATCACGCCGATGCCGCCGACCATCAAACCGATGCTCGAAAGAACCACCAGGACCAGGGCCACCCCCTGGGTGATCTTGTCCACGAGATCGCCGTAGGTTTCGGAGGCTACGATGTCGAAATCATTCTCCTGGCCGGGCCCCAGCCCGCGCACCCGGCGCAGGACGCCGACGATCTCGGGCTCGAGTTCGTCGGTGGTGGTGCCGTCGGCGACGGTGACCGCCATCGTGCGATCGTCGAAATCACCGTTGGAGAAGTCCTTCTCGAAGGTGGGCCAGGGCAACACGACCCAGTTGTCGCCCATCTGGCCGAAGACGTGTTTGCGGCTCTCCATGGTTCCGACGACCTCGTACTCGACGCCGAAGATCCGCAGCCGCTTGCCGACCGGGTCGACGTTGGCGAAAAGAGCCTGGGCCGGCCCGTCGCCGATGACGCAGACCCGGCGCCGGGAATGCTGCTCGTCGTAGGTGTAGAAACGGCCCTGGTCCAGGGTGAACGAGTAGAGATTGTGGAAGTTGGCGGAGGCGCCGAACACCTGCACCAGATTGGTCCGTTCGTCGCCGTAGGTCAGCACCGTGGCGCGGTTGTTGCTGATCATATAATCGACGCCGTCGACTCCGGGCAGATCCATCACGGCGTCCAGGCATTCGGGCTGGATCTGGGGCCGGCGCATCTTCTGTTCGACGTCCTCGCCGCCGAGGCCGCTGTAGCGGGCGATGTAGAGGTAGGGCTTGGCGGAAGAGACGATGTCCGATCTGATCTTGCCGCTGAGTCCCCCGACGATGGTGTAGATGGCCAGCAAGGTCGCCACGCCGATGGCCACGCCGACTATCAGCAGGAAGCTGCGCATCCGGTTGCCCAAAATGATCTGCAGGGCCTGCCGCACTCCCTCGATGACCGGTATGCCCCTACTCATGGCGCAACGCCTCCACGGGATCCAGGCCGGACGCCTTCCAGGCCGGGTAAGTGCCGAACACCAGGCCTATTACGAAGGTCACGATCAGCCCCAGGCCCACCGACCACCAGGCGAAAGCGAAAGGCAACGGCGACACCCCGGCGATCAGCGCCGCCAGGGACAGCCCGATCAGGATGCCCAGCAGACCTCCCGTCAAAGACAACGTCACCGATTCCACCAGGAACTGCCAGAGGATGGCCAGCCGCCTGGCCCCGACAGCCTTGCGCACTCCGATCTCCCGGGTCCGCTCGGTCACCGACACCAGCATGATGTTCATCAGCACGATCCCGCCGACCACCAGGCTGATCCCCACCAGCGGCACCAGGGCCGCGTAGATCGCGTTGGAGACCCCGCCCCAGATGTTCAGCAGTTCATCCATCGTCACGACGCCGAAATCGTCGTCCTCCATCGGGCGCAGACGATGCCGCAGGCGCATCAGGAATCGCGCCTCGTCCTTGGCGTCATCCATGTCGGTGAGGTCGCGCACGGCCACCTTGATGTCCACGCTCTCACGGGATCCGAAAGCCTTCATGAAGGATGTGATCGGGATGACCGCGAAACGGTTGCGGCTGTTGCCCAGGACGGTGCCCCGGTCCTCCACCACGCCGGCGACGCGGAAATGCCGGCCGCCGATCTTCACCGTCTCGCCGGACGGATCGTCCAGCCTCGGGAAGAGATCCCGGGCCACTTCCCAGCCCAGGACCACGTCATGTCGCCTGGCGGTCACGTCCTGCGCGGTCAGGTGGCGGCCGCTGTGCAGGGGCAGATCCTCGAGCAACGAATAATCGGCCGTCTTGCCGCGGACCTCGACTCCCCGATACGAGTTGCCGGCGGCGCGCAGGTCGGAGTTGTGGTCGAGCGATGCCCCGACAGCCGAGGCGTATTCCATCCGCTCGGCCAACCAGTCCCGGTCGTCGAGGGTGATTTCGGGGTTGTTCAACGAATCGAGGAAGGCGTCGATATCGGTGAGGATCTCGTAGAAATTGACCCGCGAGATGGTGAAGACGTTCGAGCCCTCGGAAAGCACTTCGTGCCGGGCATAGATGTCCACGCCGTTGATCAACGAGACCACGGTTATCACCGACATCGTGCCGACGATGTTGCCCAGCAATGTCAGGAAGGTCCGCAGCTTGTGGGTCCGCAGGCTGCCCAGGGCTATTCGGACCCCCTCGAGCAGATTCATGCTATTCCCGTCCGCGCTTCGTCTTCTGCTCCTTCACCCTGTCGCCGTGCTGCAGGTCCCGCAGCACCCGGAACGGACCGGCCACCATGGGTTGATCCGCCTCGAGCCCCGAGAGCACCTCGAAATCCTCTTCGCCGGTGATGCCCAGCTCGACCGGAGTGAAGCGGGCTTTTCCGTCCTCGACGACGAATACCCCCTCGCGATCCTCGCGCTCGACATCGGTCGTGTCGGTCGCGGCCCGGCCGCGTCCCCTGCCGCGGCGGGAATTCTCGCGGGGCGGCCACTCGCGGACCACGACCGCGCCGATGGGCACCGCCAGCGCCGAGTCGCGCCTGGCGACGGTGATGTCCGCCTGGGCCGACAATCCCGGCCTGACCCCCGGCACCTGATCGAGCAGGGTGATCGTCACCTTGAAATCGACGGCCTGCTGGCTCTGGCCGGTGCTGGTGTAGATCGGGCTGTTGCCGATCTCGGT
>CAZYDJ010000097.1:0-10246 GCA_964646035.1 uncultured Fibrobacteraceae bacterium
AACGAGAACTGATTCCGGTGATTTCGGTGGCGGTTTCGACCCGCCCCTTTTTTTTACGTTCCGGGGCCGGGCCATGGCGCCATTGACCGGCGGCGGAACCGATCGTATACTGATTAAAATCCTGCCCCTGAACGACTTTCCGCTCCCCTTGCCGGTAACAAAGGAGCGCATGGCATGACCCGAGGCACGATCCTCTGTCCGGGCACTAGCATTCGCCTATTCGCAGGTGTTTGCACCCGCTTTTGGGCGGCTCTGATCCCCGTGGCTTTCTTCCTGGTCCTTTTGTCCAACTGCGGCGCGGCCCTGACCGCGGGTCCGATCCGAGTCGAGGATTCCAGCCGCGGCAGCCTGCGGATCAGTCTGGATGCCGGCGACCTGAACTGGCGGACCCACGAATTACGCGGCGGCGCCCTGGTCCTGCAACAGCCTGAACTGCCGGGTTTCGCCTCTACCGGAGAACCGGCCCGGCCTTTGTTGCCGACCGCCGGCGCCTGGGTGGTGATCCCTCCGGGGACGCGTCCGGTGCTGCGTCGGATCGCAGCCGAATGGGAAACCCTCGACGGCCGGCGCCTGATGGTCGCCGCGACTCCGGTCTTCCAGCGACGGGACGGCGAATCGGTACTCGAATCCGAGTTCCTGATGCCCGGGGAGAAACCCCGGACCGGAGACGCAGTAGCGGTCGAAAGAGTCGGTAGCGCGCCGACTGCCGGTGAGCCGATGGTGATCGGCGATCCGGCTCCGTGGCGCGGCAGACGTATTGCGCCGTTGACGATCAGTCCCGTCGTTGCGGACGAGTCCGGCGCGGCCAGGCGTTTCCTGCGCAGCGGCGAATGGGAAATCGAATTCGTGCGCGACCCGGATTCGTCCCCCGCGGGGGGGATGGTCGTGCCCGACGACTCCCGCTTCTCTTATCTGTTCATCAACGGAGAAGCTCTTGCGACCTGGCCGCGGGAAGGCGGGGACGCGGGGCGTGAACCTATGGTCGAGGCCGAGCCGGGGCCGCGGCCGGCTCCCGGCCCCCTGCTCCAGCCCGAAGTCCGCCTGCCGGTCACGCGGTCGCGCCTGCATGAAGTGAGGGCGACGACTCTGCGCGCCGCCGGGCTGCTGACGGCCATGGATGTCGACGAGGACCAGATCCGGCTCTACCAGCGCCGCTATGATCCGCTGAGCGCTTCCGGCTATCGTGAAATCGAGATTCCGATCGAGTTGATCGGCGACGGCGGTTCTTTCAGCGACGGCGAATCGTTCATCTTCTACGGTCTGCGGCCGCGGGACGACGGCTCGTACATCGACGGGGACGGGGTGGAACAGCCCGGTTGCGGGGATCCGGATGAGGCCTATAATCCATCCGAGGCCGACGACGTCAACGGCGGCAACATCTACTATCTGGCATTCCTCGATCCGGACGCCGGCACGCCCTGGGCGCGGTTCGGGAGCCAGGAGCTGTCCGCGGCGGCGGGTCCGCCGCTGGCGTCCTACCGCCGCATCGACACTTTCGAAGAGGACCTGAAGTACACCATCTACCCGCATATATCGCAGCCCGACCACTATCATTGGAACGGCACTTTCGATTCGAGTGCGGTGGTCGAATTTCCGGTCTGGAGCCCAGTGGCTTCGGCCACCGACGACACGGTCACCGTCGGGGTCGGCGGCGGGCCGACGTTGTTGTGCGTGCTGGAATCAGACGCGGGCACCGACACCCTGGGCTACGTCGAGGCCGGGGCGGGCGGCAGCTCCCTGGTGGCTTCCGGCATCACCGGCGACCAACTCTCCGGCGCCGGATTGACGCTGAAGGTCTCGCGGCCCGGATCGAGTTTCATCCTGGGCTATCTGGACTGGTTCTCGGTTTCCTACGAGGCCGAATTCACGGCGCTGGGCGACGAACTCGAGTTCACCGGCGGCGGCGGCGCCGGGCCGCAGTCGTTGGAAGTCGCCGGCTTCACGAACCCGGACATCAATCTCTACGAGATCACCGATTTGCGCCGACCGGTGCGTGTCGATTTGACCGCGGCCAACGTCGTCGCCGACGGCGATGGCTGGAAGCTGTCCCTGGGATACGATCAGAACGATCAGATCAGGCGATTCTGGGCCCATGCCGGGCCTCTGGCCGATGCGGTGCCGGATCTGTCGACCTTCCGCTTCAGTCGTGTCGAGGAGCCGGGGGACCTGCTGGCCCAGGCCGTGGCGCCGGACGTGCTGGTGGTCGTACATCCCGATTTCCGTTCCAGCCTGCAGCCCTGGATCGACCATCGCCGCGCCCGCGCCGGCGGGGATCTCGAATTCCTGGTGGCCGACGTCCACTCGGTCTACGACCAGTTCAGCGGCGGCATGAAAACTCCCGACGCCATCAAGCGATTCGTCCAGGCCGCCATCGAGAGGCCGGGATGGAGTCCGTGGTCCCTGATGCTGGTCGGAGACGCCAACGAGAACGTGCGCAACATGCGGGCGCCGGCCGATCAGAAGGACTGGGTGCCGAGCCGGATGCATGTCTGGAGCTATGGCAGCTACGCCAACGAGTTGCTGCCGTCGGACAAGTGGTACGCGAACAGTTCGGCCAGCGTGTCCTATCCGAACGACTCCTACACGCCGCCGGAGTTGATGGTGGGGCGTTTCCCCTGCAATTCCGCAGCGGAACTGGCCGACATGATCGACAAGGTGATCACTTTCGAAACGGCTTCCGGCGCCGCCGATTGGAAACGCCGGGCCGTATTCCTGGCCGACGATCAATGGTCTTCCGGGTACAGCGTGCAGGATCTGAACACGGTGCTGACATCGACCGAGGCGGCTTTCGAGAACACCGAGGAGATCGGCGCCGCGGGCTGGGACACCCTGGCTGCGAACGGGTTGGAGACGGTGCGCGTCTATCTTTCCGATTATCTCGATCCGCTGGTCAGCCCGCCCGATACCACCGAACGCGACGACAAGACTTTCCGCGGCTATGCCCGTGACTACATCACTTTGCCGGTGCTGCTGCCGGAGTTGAGCGCCGGCGCCGCCCTTTTCCACTACCAGGGCCACGCCAACAGCTATCTGCTGGCGCATGAACACGTCATCGAGGACATGGTCGGCATATCGTCGCTGCGCCAGGACGCATCGAGCATGGCCAACACGGGCAAGCCTTTCGTCTTCATGGGACTGGGCTGCCATATCGCAGCCTGGGCGCTCGACGCAGCCGAGCGCAGCAATTCCCAGACGCCGTCGCTGGGCGAGAAGATGCTGCGCAAGCCGGGGGCCGGGGCGTGTGCGGTCTACGCCAGCCCGGGCTACGAATTCCTGCAGTCCAACGCCGATCTGGTCAGCCTGCAGTTCGACGCCTGGTTCAACCGGCCGGTGCGTTCCGGCGATCCCGCGCGTTCGCGCTGGATGCTGGGCGAGATGTTGATGCAGGCCGAATCCGAGTTCCTGGCCGCGGCATCCTATCTGCTCAACAACCGGCGGCTCGTCGCGCAGTACCATCTGCTCGGCGATCCCCTGATGGTGGTGGATTGCGGATCGCCGCAGGCCGAGGTGAGAATCGACGGGCGCGAACTTTCCGACGGCGATGAACTGGTCGCCGCCGACGCGGCCAACATCCTGCAACTCGGCGTCGAGGCGTGGGACGAGGCCGGGATCGACAGGATAGAGGTGCGGGATTCGGCCGGAGCCGATTTCGGGGCGGTGGCAACCGGCGGCACTCCGGCCGGGGCGGCAAGCGACCAGTACGCCGCGTGGACGGTGGATCTGCCGGTGCGGCCCTTCGATCACGAGGTCCTGGTCGAGATCTTCGACACGGCCGATCTGCCGGCCGACGATCATTATGTTCTGGCTCTGGGCCTGTCGCAGGAATTCGATCTCTACCTGGACGGACTGCCGGTTTCCGAGGGAGAGGTCGAGTTCATGGCCGATCTCCCGCTGGCTTTCACTGGTGATGTCTCGACCGCCGCGTGGATCGCGGACGACGCCGAGATGGAATTGGACGGGCGGAATCTGGATCTGAGCGGAGTGCTGCTCGAGAGGACCGATCCCCATGTGATCGACATCTCGTTCACGGCCGCGGTGAGCGAGGACGCGGTCGCCGGCCAGGGGCTGGCCGTGATCCTGAAGGTGGACGGTTACGAGACCGAGTACGTGCTCAGCTCCGAGGACGTGGAGCCGGTTACGGAATTGGTATCGCTGCCCCAGGCTTTTCCCAACCCGTTGCGCGACGGCACCCGGTTCATCTTCAAGACCGGGATCGACTGGAACGGCGGCAAGCTGGTCCTGTTCAGCGTGGCGGGCCGGCGGGTGGCCGAAGTGCCGGTCCCGGCCGGAGCGAAAGGTGATGTGATCGTGCCCTGGAACGGTCGCGACCGGGCGGGGGATCGCCTCGCCAACGGCGTCTACCTGTACCGCGTCGAATTGGATACGGCGCTCGGGGCGGTCAGCAGCGGCATGCAGCGCCTGGTGGTGATGCGGTGAGCCGGGAACTCTTCGATCTGCTGCGGACCTTGGCCACCGAGGCCCGCAACGAGCGGACGCTGGATATCGATCTGGCATCGGCTCGCGATGTGATGGAGATGATCCACGCCGAGGACCGGCAGGCCTTCGCCGCGGTGGAGTCTGTTCTGGACGACCTGGCCGGCTTGGCCGATGCCGTGGCCGAACGTTGGCGCAAAGGCGGCAGGCTGGTCTACGCCGGCGCCGGAACCAGCGGCAGGCTCGGGGTGCTGGACGCCGCCGAGTTGCCGCCCACCTTCTCGGTCGATCCCCGGCGGGCGATCGGGATCATCGCCGGCGGTCCGCCTTCGCTGATCCTTTCGCGGGAAGGCGCCGAGGACCATCCCGAAGACGCCGTCGAGGCCGTCGCCAAACTCGACATCGGCACCGATGACTCGGTGATCGCCTTGAGCGCCAGCTTCCGCACGCCTTTCGCCCAGGCCGCCCTGCGCGAAGCCAAGCGCCGCGGCGCCTTGACCGGCTATCTGGTCTGCAACCGTCCCACCGTCGACCTGCCTTTCGTCGATCGACTCATCGTCGCGGATACCGGCCCCGAGGCCGTGGCCGGGTCCACGCGCATGAAGGCGGCGCTGGCCCAGAAGATGATGTTGACCCTGCTCTCGACCACGATCATGGTCAGGGTGGGCAAGGTCTACGAGAACCTGATGGTCGACGTGAAGCCGACCAGCGCCAAGCTGGTCGAGCGAGGCGTTGGTTTGGTGATGCTGCTCGCGGATGTCGATTACGCAGCGGCGCGAGAGCTGCTGGAGACGGCTGAATGGGACGTGAAAAGGGCGGTCCTGATGGTCCGGCGGGATGTCGACCGCAGCGGCGCCGATGATCTGCTCGCCGATGCCGCCGGCAGGTTGCGGGCAGCCTTGGAGGATGAGACTTGAAAGGCCGTCGATTCCCGTTTCCGCTGCCGGCCGCCGGAGAAGCGACCGGTCTGGGGCTGATCAGCGGCACTTCGATGGACGGAATCGACGCGGCGGCGGCGTCCTTCCGCTGGAGCGCCGACGGGACCTCCGTCACCGCGGTGACCTACCTGGAAGTACCCTGGCAAAAAGAAGTCGTGGCCGAGTTGAAGGCCCTGGCCGCAGGAGTGTCCTGCACCGCGGCGGACATCGCGCGACTGCATCAAGAGGTTGGCCGCGAGTTCGGCCGGGCGGCGTCCGCCGTGCTCGATGTCTGGCCCGGACCCGCTCCGGATTTCGCGGCTTCCCATGGCCAGACCGTCGCCCACCTGGGCCCGCGGGGCACACTGCAACTCGGTTGCGGCGCCGTGATAGCGGCGGCGACCGGCTTGCCGGTGGTGGCCGATCTGCGCGTCGCCGACCTGGCCCTCGGCGGCGAGGGCGCTCCCATCCTGCCGGCAGCGGACATCGCCCTGCGCCGCCATCCCGATCTGCCGCGGGTGATCCTTAACCTCGGCGGGATCGCCAACGCCCCGCTGTTGCCGCCGGTCTCGGGCGGGGAGCCCGCGCCACTGGTCAAGGCCTTCGATATCGGCCCGGCCAACGCGATCCTCGATTCGCTGGCCGCCGCCGGGGGAGGCGTATCAGGTTGCGATCTGGACGGCGCCCTGGCTGCCGCCGGGACGGTGGACGTCGCGGCCCGTGACGAGCTGATCGATACCCTGGCGGCTTTCACGGTTTCGGGCCGCAGTCTGCATCGCGATGATTTCACCGGCAGCCTGCTCGACGAATGGCTCGCCTCGGCCGCGGCCGGATCGTCGCGGCCCGATCTGCTGGCGACGGCCACGGCGGCCACGGCCGTTCACATCGCCCGCGGACTGCGGTCGGCGGTCGACAACTGGCTGGCCGGTCTGCCGCTTGCCGCGGCGCAGTCCGGTCGGATCGACGGCGTGTACGTCGCGGGCGGCGGGGCTCATAACCCCATGCTTTGCAAGACATTGGCGGCTGAATTGGCGAGAGGCGGGGGGCCGCTGGCTGCCGCGCCGCCGAGGTCGCTGAACGATCTGTCCGCCGACCCACCCTCAGTGGTCACGATCGACAATCGCGAGGCTGTCGACATCTCGCTGCTCGGCCTGATGTTCCTGCGCGAGATGCCGACCGGGTTGCCCGCGGTCACCGGCGCCTCAACGCCGGCGATGCTGGGCGCCCTGCATCTTCCTCCATCCGGATTCAGGACTGATTAGGATGATCTCTTTCCGCCGCCGCCTATTCGGCCGGTTGTTCTTTCTGCTCGCGGTTGTCGGTCTGGCCTTGGCCGCGGGAGGGTGCGGCGGTCCGAAGCGGGTGATGGGTCCGTCCGACGGGGCCGTCGTCCCGTTGCCCGGTATCGATTCCGGACCGGATTTTCCGGTGCTGCTGCGCGTCGGACTGACCGCCGGCGCGCCGACCCTGAGCCTGATCGCCGACGGTCCCACCCTCTTGCTGGACTCCGAAGGGAAGCGGCTGATCCGTTTCGGCGCGGGCGCCCGCATCCATCTCTCACCGGATCGGAAGCGGATCGAATGGCGCGGCGGCGGGGAGCGGGGAACGGCCCGAAGTCCGCTGCGTCTGCGCCCGGTCGATCCGCAGCATACCGTCACCTGGCGTGAAGATCCCTTCCCGGGCGAGATGCTGGTCGTCAGCGACGGCCGGGGTCTGACGCTGATCGATCTGGTGGGATTGGAGACATATCTGCGCGGCGTGGTGCCCTGGGAGATCGGACGCCCGGGACCGGAGGCGCTTTCCGCGTTGGCGGCCCAGGCGGTCGCGGCCCGGACGTACTGCGTGTCCCATCTCGGCGAGAGGGAGGAGTTCGGGTTCGATGTGTGGTCCGACACCCGTGACCAGGTGTATCGCGGATTGAGGGGGACCGATCCCCTTTGCGACCGCGCGGTGGCGATGACTTCCGGTCTGGTCCTGCTCTATCAGGGCCGCGAGATCGAGGCCTATTACTGTTCGACCTGCGGCGGCAGGACCAGCAACGTCTCCGAAGTCTGGCCGCGGCCCCAGCGGCCGTATCTGGTCAGCCATTCCGACGGCGACCGCGACAAGGCCTATTGCGCCAAATCGCAGCATTTCCGCTGGCGGACCGAGTGGACGGCCGCCGAATTGCAGCAGGTGCTGAAGCGCAGCCTGCCCGAGTTCCTGGATTGGGTCGAGGCTTCACCGATCCGCACCCGCTGGGCCGGACGCTGCTTCGTCGCGCGCGGTGGGGGCGATGGCCGTAATCCGGGCGCCCTGCGGGATCTGAAGGTGGAGCAGCGTACGACATCGGGCCGGGTGGCCAGACTGCGCATCGAGACCGACGCCGGCACCTACTTCGTGCGCGGCGACCGGACGCGCTGGGTGATGGCGCCGGCGTCGGGCCGGTTCTCCATCCTGCGCAGCGCCGATTTCGATCTGGAAATGGAGCGGGGCGCCGACGGTTCGCCGCGGCGGATCCTCGCTTCGGGCCGCGGATTCGGCCACGGAGTCGGATTGTGTCAGACCGGAGCGCTGGAGATGGCGAGGCGCGGTCATGATTTTCGCGAAATCCTGGCCCATTATTATCCCGGCGCCGAACTGGCGTCGACGCACCGTTGATCGGAGCAGGGATGTCGGCATCCGCCGCGGCGAAACTGGTGGTCGGGCTGGCCGGAAAGGTTCTCGATCCCGCCGAACGCGACTGGTTGGCAATGTATCGTCCGGCCGGTGTGATCCTCTTCGCCCGCAACGTGGGCGACGCCGCTGATCTGAAAAATCTTTGCCGAGAGATAAGCGATGTCCTGCCTCCCGGCGGCGAGATCGTCGCCGACCACGAGGGCGGCGCGATATCGGTGCTGGCCGCGGCATTGGGGCGTCCTTGTTCGCCGTGGGGACTGGGGATGATCGACGATGTCGATCTGACCCGCGAGGTTCATCGCGAAACCGCAGCCGCCGCGGCCGGCGCGGGGTTGACGCGACTGCTCGCCCCGTGCGCCGACGTGCTGGTGGAGCCGCGTAACCCGGTTATCGGCTCGCGAGCCTTCGGCTCCGATCCCCGGCTCGTCTGCCGCCATGTCGCCGCCGCGGTGGCCGGTCTGATCGAAGGCGGCGTTCGTACTTGCCTGAAGCATTGGCCGGGGCACGGCGGCACCGCGGTCGATACCCACATCGGGGCCGCCGAGCCGGGTTCACGGACGGACGAGCCTTTCCGGTCCGGATTGGACGCGGGCGCCGACGCCCTGATGATCGGACATCTGGCCTGCCGGGCCGGCGAAGCGCCGGCCACGCTGGATCCCGCCGCCGCCGCCGCCGCCCGCGCCATCGCCGGTCCCGGCGCCTTGCTCTGGGCCGATGACGTCACCATGGGTGCGTTGCGTCCGGTGCTGGAACAAAGGGGAGTGGCAGTGGCGGGCGAAGGCCTGGTCGATCCGGCGGAGCTGTCCCGGGAATGGCTCGCCGCGGTCGCAGCCGGAGGTTGTGATCGGCTGCTCTGTCGCGGTATTCCCTGGCGGGCTTTCCCGATCCCGGATCACACGGCCACGGAAATCCGGATCCCTGATCTCGCGTTGCCGGCAACCCAAAAGCGGGCGGCGTCCCTTTCGCAGCCCGTTTCCAGCGGTCCCGCCTCGGCCAAAGCCCGGCGTTTGCTGGCCGCCGCCGCCGGTCCGTTGGGACCGGGCCCGATCCTCTGGCTGGATCTCACCGCGGGCGACAGGTGGGGGGAACTCGACGGGGAACTCTGGTCGACCGCCGGTCCGGGGCGGATGATCCTGCGGTTGGGCTCGGCGGATGATCCGCGCGGACATCCTCGAACTGACTCATTTCCCAACCTTGTGCTGACATCCCACCGGCCCATGGCCGGACCTCCGGATCCGATTTCCGGGCTGCTCGCCGAACACGGTCGATGCGTGGTTCTGGGGCATCCGTCACTGGCGGATGAAATGCGTTGTTTCCTGCCGAAAACATGGGAAACAAGAGCTTTGCCCGAGGCGACAGTGGAGGGTCTGGCGGCTCTGATGAGCGCTGAAACGGGCCCAGGATCGGGTTGACACTATGGGGGGGAGAGGCTATATTCCCCGTCCGGTTCTGGATATAAGTGCCGGGGGCGTAGTTCAGTTTGGTTAGAACGCCGGCCTGTCAAGCCGGAGGTCGCGAGTTCGAGTCTCGTCGCTCCCGCCACTAGATCACTGCCCCGCAGTCACCTGATTGCGGGGCAGTTTTTTGTCGAAGACTGATTTTTTGAAGATAGCCATCAATGCGAGATCACTTACCGTAGATGTTTTCGAGTCGCATTGATCGGAGCGTTGCCCGTGCTCCGCGGTCAGTTCTGTTCGGCACCCGGCTCGGCGAAAATCGAACCCGTTTTTTGTGAGGATCTGTTCCTATTCCTGATCCTGAGCCGCGGCGATCTGCGGGCAATGTGGAATCTCTTAATTTCATTTTTTCAACTTGATAATACCCACAATAAGACTTAACTGTCATAACAGATGATGATTGATCAAAAACAAGCCATGCTAAGTTAGTTTTTTGTGGGAAAGTGTGTTGTATTCAGATGATGATTTGCGATATGATCCATACAAGCTGAGGCCGCACACCTCGAGGTTGCACCTAAAAATTTTGGAGGAGGGGACCTTATGAAGAAGTTCCTGCTGCTTGCCGCTCTCATGATGATCGCCGTGCCCGTGCTGTCCCAGGATATCGGTGTTTATTTCGACCCCGAAGGAATGAATCCTGATCTTTCCTACGAAGCCTACGCTCCCGGTTACGGACCTTTCAGCACTATCGATGCCTATGTCATCGGTTACGCTGAGGCCTTGGCCGGCGGCGGCGCTTTCCTGCTCGAATGCACTCCGAACAGCCTGCCCATCAATCCC
>CAZYDJ010000098.1:0-10167 GCA_964646035.1 uncultured Fibrobacteraceae bacterium
AGATTGCGCACCTCGCCCGGTCCGTCCCCGCGGCGGCCCAGAATGTTCAACGGCGCGCCGTCGGGGTCGTAGACCTGCACCTCGACCAACTGGTTGTCCACCAGATAGGCGTTGCCTTCGTCATCGGAAAAAACGTGACCGATGACGCCGAAGAAGTTCTCATCGTCGTCCTCGCCGCCGAGCCGCCACTGTTCCTGCAGCACGACGCGCTCCACGCCGTCGCGGGGGGTGGCCGGATTGTCCACGACCGGGGCCTGGGCGAATACCGTCGCGGCGGAGGCGAGCAGAGACATCATGAGCAGGACGGAAGCGAGTCCATATCCAGCGAAGCGGCGCATTGCGATACCTTTCCTTCGGGTTGCTGATTGCCGGTCACTACGAAAACACCACCGGGGACCGGGCGCAAGGGCAGCTTCCGGTGACCGGCGACCTGTTGTTGCCAACCGATCGGGAGGCCGCTAGTTTCAACCCGTCCCCCGGCGCGTATCCGGACCTTGTCTGAAAAGAGGGAAAGGGATGTCCCATCGATCGCTGATCGCCTTCTGTCTGATGCTGATGATCTCCGCTTTCGCTCTTTCCCCGACGGCCGACGCAGCCGCGACCGACTCAGCCGCTACCGACTCAGCAGCGGCCGACCGGCAGAGGCCGCGGGTCGGGCTGGCTCTCAGCGGCGGCGGCGCCAAGGGATTCGCTCATATCGGCGTGCTCAAGGTGCTGGAATCGGCCGGCGTTCCGATCGACTGCATCTCCGGCACCAGCATGGGCAGCATCGTCGGCGCTCTCTATGCGATCGGCTATTCGGTGGACGAGATCGAGGCCATCGCGCTGGAATCCGACTGGGAAGATATCTTCTCCGACGCCATCACCCGCCGCGACCGCCCGATCGAGCAGAAGCTGGTGGAGGATCGCTACCTCCTGTCCCTACCTCTGGTGGGAACGAAGATCGGCCTGCCGAGGGGGCTGATCGCGGGGCAGAAGGTATCGGCGCTCCTGGACCGGCTCACTCTTCCGGTTCACGGCCAGACCAGCTTCCGCGAATTGCCGATCCCGTTCTCCTGCGTAGCTACCGATATCGTCACCGGCGAGGCGGTGGTCCTGGACAGCGGTTTTCTGCCCGAGGCGATCCGGGCCAGCATGGCGATCCCCTCCGCCTTCACCCCGGTGGAGATCGATGGCAGGCTGCTGGTCGACGGCATGCTGGTGCGCAACTTCCCGGTCCAGGACGTGATCGATCTGGGCGCCGATCTGGTGGTCGGCGTCGACGTGGGCACGCCTCTGGCGAACCGCGACGAGTTGAAGACCTTCGTCCAGATCCTGGGCCAGGCCATCGGGTTCATCGGCGCCGAGTCGACCGCCCGCCAGCGCGGGATGTGCGATGTGCTGATCGCCCCCGACGTCAACGACGTCACTGCCCTGGATTTCAAGAAGATGCGCGAGATCATCGCGGCCGGCGAGGCCGCGGCCCGCCAGGCCCTGCCCCAACTGCAGGATCTGGTGGCGGGACTGGGCGAGATAGTTCCCCGGGATGAGCCGCGTCCGGTCGCCCCGGATTCCTTCCTGGTGTGGGATGTGGTGATCGACGGCCTGGCCGAGGTCGACCCGGAAATCGTCCGTTCCGTGTTCGGCATCGATCCGCGGTCGCGGGTTTCGTTGGCCGATATCGAAGCGGGCGTCGCACGGACCTACAGCACCGGGATGTTCGAGCGGGTCACTTTCCGGGCCGAGCCGGTTTCCGACGCAACGCGGTTGCGCCTGGCGGTGATCGAGAAGACGGACGACTACTTCCGGTTCGGATTGCGCTACAACACCGAGGACCGGCTCCTGGCGATCTTCAACGTCCTCTACAAGAATCACCTCGGCGTCAGCTCGATGCTGAACGTCGACGCGGTGGTCGGGGGCCGCAGCGAATTGGTGGGGGAATACCTGATCCACCCCCTGCCGGAGCGCAGCCTCACGCTCGCGACACGGGTCGGCTATCTCGACGACGAGGACGAAGTCTATTCGGGCCGTGACCGGATCGCGAAATACGATCAGTCGGCTCTATTCGCCGAAGTGAATGTCGGCAGCACAATCTCCAATCGATCGGGTTTCGGAATCGGGCTGCGCGGAGAGTGGGTGTCGCTGGACCCTGACGTGGTTGCGGACGATCTGTACTCGTACCAGGAGAATATGCTGATCCTGGTCGGGACCGGAGCCTTCGACACACTGGATCGGAGCTATTTCCCGCGTTCCGGGGTCTCTCTCTTCACGCGGCACGAATACTCGGAAGGATCTCTCGGCAGCGAGGGCACATTCTCCCGCCACTTCGCCGATCTGAAGTTCGTGATCCCGCTGCGCCACCGGGTTTCGCTGATCTGCGAGACCGCGGCCGGGACGACGACCGGAGACGATGTCCCGACGCATTTCAATTTCATTCTCGGCGGCGTCGATACTCCGGCCCTGCTGTTCGAACGCAAAATGACCGCGATCTCCTTCTACGGCCTGCATCGGCAACAGCGGGTGGGAACGCATCTGCAGTTCGCCCAACTCGGGGCCCAGTACGAAATCGGCTCGCAAGTGGTGCTGCAGCTGATGGCCAACGCCGGCAACACCTTCGACGAGTGGGAGCTGGACTTCTCGGAGGATCGCTTCGAGACCGGGATCGGGATCACCGTCGGTGTCTACACGCCTCTGGGCCCGATCCAGCTGACCGGGATGTACGGCAGCGCCGACCAGTATCTGGGCTACCTCAACATCGGGATGAAGTTCTGACCCGGTTTCGCCCCGATTTGCCGCTCGGGTTTCGCCGCGACTTGCCGCTCCGGGGGTCGGAAACTATCTTTCGCGGCGGCGATGGAGTTCGCCTTCAACCGCGCTTGCGCTGATGACTCCTATCACATTCCCATCGGCAGGAGTTCGATCATGCGCACCATCATGCTCGTGGGTACCGGTGGATTCTGCGGCGCCGCCCTCCGTTACATCGTTTCCGGCAAGGTCCAGCAGATCTGCGGCTCGACGCTGTTGCCGTACGGCACCCTGGTGGTCAACGGCCTCGGCTCCTTCGTGCTCGGGATCATCTTCTGGCTGGGAATGGAGCGCGGCCTTTTCGGACCGTCATTCCGCGCCTTCGCCTCGATCGGTCTGCTCGGCGGCTTCACGACTTTTTCCACCTTCAGCGTCGAGACGGTGAATCTGTTGAGCGTCGGCGCGAGATGGGCGGCGCTGGCCAACGTGCTGGCCAACGTCGCGGTTTGCCTGGCCGCGGTGATCGCGGCCCGCTGGATCGTGGTGGCCGTATGGGACTAGGATCAGCAGGAAGAAACATCTTGAAGAAATATCCGCCCGTTCTGCCGGGCCTGGCCCTGGTGCTGGCCGTTTCGCTCGCCGCCACCTTTCTCGACGAGGTGCTCGCCCCGGTCATCCGGCTCGAGGCGCTGACTATCGCCATCGTGCTGGGGATGATCTACGCCAACACCGCCGGCGTCGGCGACCGGCTGCGCCCCGGCATCCGCTTCTCGCTGAAGCAACTGCTCAAGGCCGGCATCGTGCTGTTGGGATTCAAGCTGAACCTGGAGGCGGTGGCCGAACTCGGCCCGCGCGTGCTGACGATGGTCGTGGTCTATGTCTCGGCCGTGCTGACTTTGGCCTGGCTGCTGGGCAAGCGGATGGGCGTCGATTCCCGGCTGGCCGCGCTGGTAGGGGTGGGATCGAGCATCTGCGGCGCATCGGCGGTCGTGGCGATGGCGCCTTGCGTCGGCGCTGACGACGACGACTCGGTCATCGCGGTCTCGGTGGTCAGTTTCCTGGGCGCGATCGGCGTGATCGTCTATACGGCGGTGGCCAAGAGCGTCGCGGTGATGGACCCCACCCAATACGGTGTCTGGTCGGGGCTGACCCTCCACGGAGTGGCCCACGCCCTGGCCGCGGCATTCGCGATGGGCGAGCAGGCGGGAGCGGTGGGCACCCTGGTCAAGATGACGCGCGTGCTGATGCTGGTGCCGATGTCGCTGGTGCTGGCCGGATGTTTCCGCACCCGCGATTCCGGGGGCGGGGCGGCCGGGTTCCCGGTCTACGTGCTGCTTTTCATCGTCGCCGGAGTGATCGGCGGCCTGGGCGTGCTGCCGGCGGCGATCATCGATCTCTGCGTCAGGATCAGCTCGCTGTTCATCCTGATGGCCATGACCGGCATGGGCCTGTCGGTTCATTTCGGCAGCGTGGTGCGCCGTGGAGCCGCTGCTCTGGGCATGGGCGCGGTCCTTTTCGCGGTGATGTCAGGCGTGGCTTTCGTGGCCGTGCTGAAACTGGTATGATCCGTCCGTGGAATCACGTTCATCCGGCAGGGAGGCTGCGGCAGTGGCGTTCATCCAGATTCTCGGAATAGTCTGCATCATATACGGCGGCGGCTATCTGGCCTGGGTCCTGTGGGGCGCGGCTCGCGGCGGGCTCGGCGCGCGGGCGGTCCTGATCGAGGCCGTGCGCGACGTGCCGCTGATGGCGCTGGGCGTAGTGCTGGTATTGCGGATGGGCCCGGTGATCAGGCTGACGTTGTTGTTCCTGGTGCTGGCCGCGGTTATCTTCCGCATCTTCTATCGGCTGCGCGTGCAACGGCGGAACTACCGCTGAGATTCGCATCCCGCCTGATCTACCTGACTATCGTCAGCGTAGATATACTCCGGGCCCTCAGCTTATTGACATGGATTCCGGCCTTCTCCTGCCGGTTTTGCGAACGGAGAATCGATGGCTGCGAAACGGAATAACGACAACCCTTTGGTCTACTCGTCCGAGGGAGGCAGGATCAGCCCCGCCCGCGATCGGGACGCAGGCCAGGCGCCCGGAGACGGCGTGGTGCGCGTCTCGCGTGAAACCAAGGGCCGCAAGGGCAAGGGAGTGACCCTGATTACCGGCGTGCCCCTGGGCGGCTCCGAATTGAAGGATCTGGCTAGCGAGCTGAAGCGGAAATGCGGCACCGGGGGCACCGTGAAGAACGGAGTGATCGAGATCCAGGGCGACCATCGCGACGCGCTGGTCGCGGCGCTCGCCGCCAAGGGCTGGACCGTGAAAAGATCTGGCGGATGATGGCGCGGCAAGAGACGATCAGCGTTCGCGAGGCCCGGCGTCTGGCCTTGTCCCGAGCCGGACTGATCAAGCCCGAATGGACCGGGTTTCCGCGCGGCGGCAGCGGAGGCGGCAAGCGGGCCCGTGACGCGGCCCTGCAGATCATCCGCCGTTTCGGCTATCTGCAGCTCGACACTGTTTCGATTGCCGGCGCCCGCAGCCACGCCATCGTGCTGATGTCGCGCCTGGACGGTTTCGATCCCTCACTCGGCGAGGAAATGCTGCGCCCCGGCGAGCCGCTATTCGAATATTGGGGCCACGAAGCCTGTTGGATTCCCCTCGAGCTCTATCCCGCCTTCGGTTTTCGCCGCCGCGAATTCCGCCGCCATCCCTGGTGGGGTGATCTGCTGGGCGAGCATCCTGACGTGGCCCGCGATCTGAAGCGGCGCATCCGTGACGAGGGTCCGCTGCGCTCTGCCGACATGGAGGGCCCCGGCGGCCGCGGCTGGTGGGATCTGAAAATCGCGAAGAAGGTGGCCACCGCCTTGTGGTCCAGCGGCGAGCTGGCCATCCGTGAGCGACGCAACTTCCAGCGCGTCTACGATCTGGCCGAGCGGGTGATTCCCTCGGATATGCGTTCGCGGCGGATGTCCGCGGCGGAAGGTCTGGAAACCTTGTTGCTGCGGGCGCTGGACGGCCATGGCTGGGCCGCGACGGGCACTCTCGCGTCGACCTGGCGGCTGGCCAACCGCAAGCGACAGATCACGGCGGCTCTGGACCGGCTGGTCGAAAAGGGGGATGTGATTGCCTGCGCCCTGGAGAATCCCGGCGGCCGCCCGACCCCGGGCTGGATCCGTCCCGCGGACCGGGAGTTGGCGGCGCGTCTGGAGAATATTCGGCCGCGTCGCGACCGCGGCGTACTGCTCTCGCCTTTCGACCCGCTGTTGTGGGACCGCGCCCGGGTGAAGCGTCTGTTCGGCTTCGATCAGGTGCTCGAGATCTTCAAGCCGGCGCCGCGGCGCATCTACGGATATTACTGCCTGCCGGTGCTGGCCGGCGAGAATCTGGCGGCGCGGGTCGATCTCAAGGCAGATCGCAGAGCGGGCAGGCTGATGGTGTTGTCGCAGCGTTTCGAGGGGGAAAGCGGGGATCGTCCCGCAACCGCGAGCGACGGCGAAGCGGTCCGGTCGGCGCTGGAAAGTTATTCGCGCATGCTCGGACTCGTTTAAAGCGGACGACATTATTCTTGTTGAATTCCGGCTTTACCCCTAGCCTCGGCGTATCGAATGCGGCCGGGTCGGTTTACTTTTGGATGTATGGCGGAGGGAGAACCGTATGTCGGGCGGAAAGTGCGGGACGCATAAATACGAGAACATCGACAGGACGAAAATCGACAATATCCTGGATGCGTTGAAAAAGAAGGGCATGTCGGTGCAGGGCGGCAATCCCTGGGACATCGACACCCACAACCACGGGGTCAAACTCCGGGGAACCTGGGATCCGGGAGCCGAGATTCTGGCCGTCATCGTCACCGACAAGAGTTTCATCGCTCCCTGCGGCAAGATCTGGGACGCCATCGATCCCCTGATCCGTCACAGCATCAAGATATCCGAGTCCTATACCAGCGCCACGACAGACGATCAGCCGTCTGCTTGACGCGCCTTTTGCAGAAGAAGCAACCGACCCGGCCGTTCGGCACCGATCATGCTCGCTCACCGTTCGCCCGTCGCCCGCCTCATATTTTCCGTCGCGCTGGATCCCCCGCGGCTATAGGGTGAGCACTCGGACATGGGTAATTTCAGCGGAGGGATGATTTTAATGAGTCTGAGGTTTTTCCCAGGCGGTGAATCCGGACCCGGATCCAAGACTGCTGTCGGCTTGAATTCGGCGGGAGTCGTAGTGGAGGTATTCGAGTCCGCCAAGGGCAGATCCCTTTTCTGCCGGACCGGTACCGGATCGATCGACGCAACCGTATGGAACGATTCGATCGAATTCGACAAGGGATCGGATCCGGTGGTGGCGCTCAACGATATGGGTGTCGTAGTCACGATCTACCGATCGCGCCGGGGGAATTCGCTGTGGTGCCGCCGGGGAATGATCATCGGCAAGGGCATCGAATGGGGCAAGAAACAGAAATTGGACCGGGGAACCCAACCCGCAATCGCCCTCAACAACGCCGGGATCGTCGTCGAGGCTCATCAATCGACGATCGGCTCCGCGTTGTGGTACCGGATCGGCCGCTTGTCCGACAGGGGGATCGATTGGGGCGGCAGCGCGCAGTTCGACAGAGGCGGCAGACCCTCGCTGGCCATCCGCGACGGGCTCGTGTTCGAGTCCCATCAATCAGCCGCCGGCCATGAACTCGGGTGTCGCATCGGGCGACTGGTCATCGGCGATGTGCAATGGGGAGACCGGCGGAAATACGCTGACGGCTCCGCGCCCGCCCTGGCTTCGGGAGCGGACGGCGGGATCGTGGCTGTTCACGAATCCAGGAAAGGTGACAAGCTGCGGATCGTTTGCGGCGAGTTGGCGGACGACCGGGTCGAATTCAGCGAGGAGATCGAAATCGATCCCGGTACCCGGCCCTCAATCGCGGCGAACGCCGGAATTACCCTGATCACCCATTGCGCGCCGGATTCCCGCACCATCGGTTGGTCGATCGCCGAGCAGGAAGTGCAATCGAGCCCGGCAAAGCCGGATGTCGAACCACCGGCCGACGAATCACAAAGCGTTGAAGACCACTCCGAGTCGGAGATTTCGCGATCGAGATGACCCGGGACAAAGTAGACCGGTTATTGGTCCTGGCGCCGGCCATCGTTGTCGGCGCCGGTTTTCTGCTGCTGTCCGCGCAACTCATCTGCTCGCTCGCCTGGCGGATGGAGCATGATACTCCGCTGCTCCACTACATCGCTTATCTGATCGATGAATGCGGCTACGTCCCTTATCGCGATGTCTTCGAGACGAGCATGCCCGGCGCCTTCCTCTTCCATCTGTTGATCGGCAAGACTCTGGGCTACGGGGACTTCGCGTTCCGGGTGGTGGACTTTCTCTATGTCGTGATGCTGACGGGCGTCTCGTGGCGGTTGATGCGGCGTTGCGGTCGTCTGGTGGCGGGGGCGGGGAGCGTGTTGTTCGGCCTTTTCTACCTGGGAGCGGGGCCGCCGATGAGCCTGCAGCGGGATTGTCTGGCGATCCTGCCGATCGCCACCGCGGTGCTGGCGGCCGGCGGCGGTTTGCGCATCCGCAGCCGGACGGTTCGGATGGCCGCGATCGGGGCCCTGTTCGGAGCCGCGGCCGCGATCAAGCCCCAGCTCGGGATCGGATTGCCGGCGGTGATCTGGTACGCGTCGCCCCCGCTGGAGAGCGGCGCCGGTCGCCGTCTGTTGAGCGGTTCCTGTGCCGCGGCCTGCGGCTTCGCGGTCGTCTTCGCCGTTCCCCTGGTCTGGCTTTGGAGCACCGGCGGCATACCTGCCTTCGTCGAGATGTTCAGCTCGTATCTGCCGTTGCACCTGGCCCTGGACAAGGAGCATGACGTCGTTGTCGGAGCCGCCCGGCTGAAGTACCTGCTGGCCTCTCTCTTCGAGTTCGGCGGGTTGCGCCGGTTGTTGCCCGCAGCGGTGATCGGCGTGGCTTTCAGTCTGGCCCGGCCGATCGCCGAACACGAAAAGAGGCTGATTCGGCTGCTGGTCGCGATGGCCTGTCTCTACGCGTTGTCCACGGCCATCGCCGGGCAGTTCTGGAATTACCACTGGATGCCGTTCACATACTTCGTCTGCCTGCTCTTCGCGTTGGTGCTTCGCCCCGTGGGCGGCTTCCCGCGCATGACCGGATCGCGGCTGACCGCGGTCTCGGCGGTGGCCGTTTTCCTGCTCCTGGTCGTGTCGGCGGTTCGCCCGGCGCCTGATTTCAACCGGCAGATCCGCGGCGAAGCTCCCCGGCCGCCGAAGTACGGCCGGGTCGATGCGATTGCGGATTTCCTGGAGACTAATCTGCGGCCCGGCGATAAGGTGCAGACGCGGGATTGGGCCGGTGGAGCCCTGCACGCCATGCTGATCGCGAAAGCGAAACCGGCCACGCCCTACATCTACGACTATCACTTCCTCCATCACGTATCCGACCCTTTCATCCGGAAGCTGAGGAAGCGGTTCATCGCGGCTCTCGTTGCCGACCCGCCCCGATATTTCGTCGAGATCACTGATCGACCGTTCCCAACCGGCGAGGATACCGAACCCGAATTTCATGAATTGTGCAAAATATTGGAAAAAGGTTATTTATGTGTAGTGTCCGGCGAAGGCTACAGGATCTGTGAGCGCATTGATCTGTCCCCTTCTTGAGCATCCCGCCAGGTTCTGATAGGCTGGCTTATAACCCAGTCACGAAAGGGACCGCCATGAGGATGATGATTTTCAACGGCAGCCCCCGTGGGAAAAACGGCAACAACCATATTCTCGATTCAGCCTTCGCCGAAGGGGCCCGCGAAGCGGGAGCGGAAGTCGAGACCGTTTTCCTCTCCGCAAGCGACATCAGGCCTTGCAAGGGATGCCACGCCTGCTGGTTCGGCAATCCGGGCGAATGCGTCCAGGACGACGACATGGCCGAACTGATGCCCCGGATCATCGATTCGGATGTGATCGTCTTCTCCTCGCCGCTCTTCGTGGACAACGTATCCGGTCTGATGAAGAACTTCATGGACCGGCTGATTCCTCTGGGTGATCCCCATATGGAACGAGATGAAGAAGGCGAATGCCGTCATGTGAAGCGCTACGACAAGCCTTCCCGCATAGTAGTCATCTCGAACTGCGGCTTTCCCGAACAGAGCCATTTCCAGGTGCTGCGCCTGCTTTTCCGGAGAGTGGCGCGCAACCTCCACTGCGAGGTGGCGGCCGAGATCTACCGCGGCGCCGGAGTGTTGCTGCGGAGCAAGGATCCCCAGATCAAACCCGCGGTCGACGATTATCTCGCTCTGGTCCGCGAGGCGGGCCGGGAGATCGTCGGCAAGGGTAGACTCATGAAAAAAACGACGACGAAGCTGGAAAAGCCGTTGATGCCGATGAAGGACTATGTCGACATCTACATCACCAAGATGAACAGTTATTGCGACGACCGTACCGTCGAAAAAGATCCGGCATGAGC
>CAZYDJ010000099.1:0-10143 GCA_964646035.1 uncultured Fibrobacteraceae bacterium
CGCATCTTCAGCATCTGCATCTTCACCTCGGGACCGCCGAACCCGAACTCGGCCATCAGTTGCTCGGAATATGTGGCCCATCCCTCGACGAAGACGCCGCTCGCCAGCATGGCGCGGGTCAACGTGGGCGCCGCGAAGGCGTTGGCGTGGGAGAGCTGCAGATAATGCCCGGGCATGGCTTCGTGGATGGTGAGGTCCTTCAGCATATAATCGTTATACTCGCGGAAGAACGAATCAGCGCGCTCGGACGGCCAGTCGGCCGGGGTGGGCGCGATGGCGAAGTAGGTGGACAAGCCTTTTTCCAGCGGTCCCGGAGGATCGCAGTAGGCGACGGCGACGCCGCGCTGGAATTCGGGCATGACGATGACGCTCACCGGATGGCCGGGCAGCGTCACGAGGTCCTTTTCGCGAACGAAGTCGGTGCAGACCCGCAGGTCGGCCTCGGCCCGCTGGACGATGTTCGAGTTGTCGGGACGGTCCTCGGCCAGGCGGTCGAGCACGGCGCTGATGATCTCGTGGCTGTCGGGAGCCGGTTCGATCTGCATCCGCTCGGGGAAGAAGCCGGCGTAGAGCGGCTTGGCGGTCTCGAGCATCAGGGCCTGGGTCGTCCCGAGATCCTGCTCGGCGGTGGCCAGGATATCCTCGATCGACAGCTCGGAATCGAGAGTGTGGCGCAGCTTGCGGCGGAAGCTGTCCTCGCCCAGACGGAACTCGCCGTCGGCCCGGGGCAGCAGATCGTTCTCGAGCCAGTCGCCGTACCGCTGCAGGGCGGCGATGGCCTTGGCCCTCGCTTCGCGCAGTTCGGGAATGAGGTCGGGCTCACGGTCGAGAAAACCCTTCAGGTCGTCCATGATCAGCGAGATGTTGCCCTGGTTCTGCAGGACGGCGGTCTCGGTATGGACCAGGGGCGGGTGCTTCAGGTTGGCCCGGGCCGCGTCCAGGACCGCGGGGATTTCCTCCAGCCGCGACTTCAGCGAGATCAACCGTTCGCGCAGGGGGGCGAAGTCGCGGGCCAGCAGCACGTAGATCGCGTCGCCCACGTTGTAGGCCCGCGGATTCCACTCGTACTCGCGGATTTCCTTCAACTGGAAATGCCTGCCCTCCAGGTAATTCCGCAGGGTCAGCAGATCGATCCGGTTGACCTCGTCCAGTTTCCCCTCGTCGATCCCGGCCAGGGAATCGAGGTAGGCGGCGCAGAAATCGCGCCGGGCCTGGAAGCCGGCCGCCGAGAAGTCGCCCAGCCGGTCGTCGAAGCGATGGTCCCCGAGGGATGTGGCCCAGGCCGGATCCTGCGCCCGCAGTCCGGACAGGCAGCGCTCGGCCAAGCCGGTGAAATTCTCGTTCTCGCCCGGTCCGCGACCGCAGCCGGCGATAACGACCAGCAGCAGCAGGGCCGCCGCCAACAGTCTCGACATCTTCATCTCGATGATCCTTTGAGTGGAGTTGAGGCGATCGACGAATCCGGCGCGATCCGCCGACATCCGCAGTCTAGCGTCTGGCGGTCGAGGGCACAACATCGGGTCCGGAGGTCAGACGCAACCGTCGGGCTTGCTCAACCCGGCATAGCGGCAGGCGCCGAGGGAGGGGCCGTCGGGGAACAGGTCGTAGATCCGGCGCAGGTTGATTCCGGTCTCGCGGCAGAGCACCCGGATCATCGGGGCGACGCCGTGCTCCAGCCAATGGGTCCGGATGAAGTTCAGCACAAGCCAATGCTCGTCGGTCAATTCCGCCACCCCGTCGGCGCCGGCCATGGCGGCCGCCAATCCGGGTTTCCAGACGCCGGGATCGGCGAGGAATCCGTCGGCGTCGGTCAGGATCTCGGTTCCGTCGAAGGTGAAGCTTGGCATTGCGCTTTCCGTTTTCCTTTGCGGGATGGGTTCAGCTGCCGACGCTCAGGCGATCGGCCAGTCGTTGGGGCAGGCCGGCGTCCAGGATCTTCCGCCGGGTCGCCTCGATGTCGTATCGCACCCGATGCAGGACCGCCCTGCCCGCCGCCTGGTCGTAGACCGCGAACGCGGCCCGGGGGTCGCCGTCGCGGGGCTGGCCGACACTGCCGACGTTGATGAGATAGCGGATGCCGGGCTCCAGGTCCAGTTCCGTGAAGCTGCAGTCCGCAAACCCGGGATCATCGCTGAATACCCGCGGCTTGTGGACGTGGCCGTAGAAACAGACCCTGGTGTCGAGCTTTTCCAGAGTGGAGACGGCGTCGGCGGCATTGATCAGATACGGCCAGCGGCCGGGATTGTCGAGAGATGAGTGACAGATCGTGACTTCATCGTCGATCCGATGGACCAGGGGCAGCGCAAGCAGCCACTCCTTCTGATCCGGCCGCAGCCGGCGCCGTGTCCATTCGAGGGAGATCGCGGCCAGGGGGTTGATGTTCGACTCTCCCACATCCCGTCCGGCCATGTCGTCGTGATTGCCCCTGACGATCGAGAAGAAATCCGATTCCCGCAGCAGATCGACGCACGCCTCCGGGTCGGCGTTATAGCCGACGATATCGCCGAGGCAGATCAGGCGGTCGACATCCAGCCGTTCGATTTCGTCCAGGACCGACCGCAGCGCTTCCAGGTTGGCGTGGATATCTCCGAGAACGGCGTATCTCATCTTTTCATCACTGGTCTCCCCCCGCGGTTCCTGCAGCGCTGATGATATTAAACCATAAATTTCCGCCGATCGCTTAGCCACCATGAAAATCCAAGGCTTGCGCCGCATTGGCCGCTATCTTGCAATCAATGGCCGTGCGTGCGGCGTCGGGAGCCGCTATCGTGTGGCCGGAGGACGCAACGTTCCCGGCCCGACCGCCGCGCGACAATCGCCACGAATGCGGAAGGAATAACCGGAAAAGGAAGCTCAGAGTGCATATCCCCTTGTCCAGACCCGACATCACCGATCTCGAGAGGCAGGCCGTCAACGACGTTCTGTTGACCGCCGACCTGGCTCTCGGTCCGAAACTGCGTGAATTCGAACGGCGGATGGCCTCCTATCATGATCGGAAACATGCCATCGCCGTCAACAGCGGTACCAGCGCCCTGCATCTGGCCATGGTCGCCCTCGGACTCGAACCGGGCGACGAGGTCATCACGACCCCGTTCACTTTCATCGCCTCCACCAACTGCATCCTCTATCCGGGCGGTCGGCCCCGATTCGTGGACATCGATCCCGACACCTGGAATCTGAATACCGATGCGCTGGAAGCGGCCCTGACCCCGCGCACGGTGGGAATGCTCCCGGTACACGTTTTCGGCCTGCCCTACGACACCGCCGTGGTGAACGACTTCGCCGCGAGACACGGGCTGTGGGTCGTCGAGGACGCCTGCGAGGCCATCGGAGCCTACAACCGTCACTCGGTGGCCGGCAAGTCGGGCGACGTGTCGGTGCTGGCCTTCTATCCGAACAAGCAGATCACCACCGGCGAGGGCGGCCTCGTGCTGACCGACGACGACCACATCGCCGCCATGTGCCGCTCGCTGCGCAACCAGGGTCGCGGCGAGAGCGGCGGCTGGCTGGTCCACGAGAGGCTCGGATACAACTACCGGATGAGCGATATCTCCGCGGCCCTGGGCATCGCCCAGCTCAGCCGCATCGACGGCATCCTGGGCCGGCGCGCCAAGGCGGCGCGGCTCTACCAGGAGCGTCTGGCCGCTGTGCCCTGGCTGCGCTTCCAGGCCGACCCCGAGGGGTCGACCCGCAGCTGGTTCGTCTTCGTGGTCGCCTTGTCGGATGAATTCGATCGGGAGGATCGCGACAATATCCTGGCGGAGCTGAGGGCGCGGGGCATCGGCTGCAACAACTACTTCACGCCCGTGCATCTGCAGCCGTTCATCCGGGACAGCCTCGGAACCCGGCCGGGATCGATGCCCGTCTGCGAGCATCTGGCCGACCGGACCATCGCCGTGCCGTTCTTCTCGGGACTCAACGCCTTCCAGGCCGACACCGTTTGCGCGGCCCTGGTGGAGGCCGGAGAGCGGATCCTGGAGCATAAATCGGCCAACGCGGCGGCCGGCGGCTAGACTTGCCGCCGCACCCGGGCCGGATTGCCGAAAGCAACCACTCCGGCGGGAATGTCCCTGACCACCACTGCGCCGGCGCCGATAACGGCTCCGGCGCCGATGTTTATGCCCGGGATGACGGCGGTGCCGGTGCCCAGGAAAGCCTCTTTGCCGATAGTGACGTTGCCCGCGATATGACATCCCGGCGAGATCTGGGCGAACGCACCCAGATTGCCGTCGTGATCGACCACCGAACCGGTGTTCAGGATGACTCCGTCGCCGAGGCGCCCGTCGACGTTCACGACGGCCCGCGGTCCGACGAATACCCCGGCGCCCAATTCGGCGGTGGGGCTGATCAGGGCGGAGGGATGGACCAGGGAGATGGGACCGCGACCGGTCAGCCTGCCCATTCGCTCCCAGAGATCATGACGAACGGCGTTGTCGCCCACGGCGATGAACCAATCCGTCTTGCCTTCGCTCAAAGCGGGACATTCCTCGGGCTCGTGGGCCAGAATCGGGTGGCCGTGGATACGGGTGCCGACTTCCAGTCTCTGATCGACGAATCCGGCGACAGCGAGACCGGCGGCCAGGGCCAGATCCATGACCACGCGCCCGTGACCGGACGCGCCGACGATGACCAGCCGCACCTCTTTCTTGTTCTTCAAGAATCTCTCCCTTCGGTATCGCCGCGGAACCGTGGCATGGTGACGTGATCGCCGTGGCTGATGCCCCGCCGACGAAACACCTGCAATGCGGTCATGACGAGGATCCTTAAATCCAATGAAACCGAAACGTGCTCGACGTACCAGGTATCCAGGGCGAATTTCTCGTCCCAGCCCAGGGCGTTTCGGCCGCGGACCTGGGCCCAGCCGGTCAACCCCGGCCTGACTGCGTGGCGTCTCGCCTGATCGGCAGAGTAGAGCGGCAGGTATTCCATCAGCAACGGCCGCGGACCGACCATGCTCATCTCCCCGCGCAGCACGTTAACAAGTTCGGGCAGTTCGTCCACGCTCGCCGCCCGCAGCATGTCGCCGAGACGGGTGAGCCGTTCCGCGTCGGGCACGATCATGCCGCCGGAAGCAGGCTCCGGCCGCATCGTGCGGAATTTGTAGATGGTGAACGGACGACCGTCGCGTCCCGGACGCTGCTGCCTGAAGATCACCGGCGATCCGAGACGCAGGCGCACGGCCACGGCGATCAGCAAGAACAGCGGCGAAAGCAGCAAGAGGCCCAGCGCGGCCCCGAAACAGTCGAAAGCTCTCTTCAGGCCGCGGGAGTACATCAGTCCGCCTCCCGGTCGCGATCGGCGAGGAACGACTTCGGATCGAAAAACGTTGGTTGCGGAGCGTCGGCATCGAGCAGATGGCGATAGACGTCCAGAACCTCGCCGGCGGTGCGCTCGACATCGAACATGACCCGCGCCAGGGCGCGGCCCCGGCGAGCCCTGGTTGCGGAGGTCTCGGGCATGGACATCGTTTCCCGCAGGGCTGCGGCCAGCCGTTGCGGGTTGCGGGGCGGGACCAGTAATCCGGTCGTCTTGTCGCGGATCAGTTCGGGCAAACCGCCCACGCGCGAAGCCACCACCGGCACTCCGGCCAGCAGCGGCTCGACCACGCCGCCGCAGTTTTCCGACAACGGCGAATGAACGCAGCAGTCGAAATCGGGCCAGGCCGCGGCGACCTCGTCGCGCGGCAGGGGGCCCGGCAGATGGATCCGGCCCCGGCCCACGCCTTCGGCCCGCCGCCGCAGTTCCGCGAGATGCCTGCCCCCGGGATCACCGCCGAAAACGCCGCCCACCAGCACTCCGTGCAGCCGCGGCTCCTGCTCGATGGCCATTCCCAGGGCGTCGATGACGTCCTCGTGTCCCTTCAGTCCCACCCGTTGCCCCAACCAGCGGCGCGGCGGATAGATGAAGTTCACGTTGCCGGCGACATAGGCGTCATCGGGCAATCCCAGGCTGCGGCGCAGATCGCCGCTGCGCTCCCGCGGTTCAGGCAAACGCGATCCGTAGTAGCTCAAGAAGAGTCGGTCGTCGCCCACGCCCGCGCGGCGGTAGAGATCGACGATCGCCATGCTCGAGCCGCTCCACCGGTCCGCTGCGCCGGCCCGGGAGAGTTCGGCCCGTCGCGGCAACAGATGCTCGAGATGGAGCGGCCCGGGAACCTGGAAGATGCGCGCAGTGGGGTGATCGCGCCCCAGGGCCAGGCGCATCAACATGGTCGTGCCCACGAAATGACTGTGGATGATGTCCGGCCGCACCAATTCGACCAGGCCGCGCGCGTCGGCCTTGCGCCGCGCGAGCAGCCAGGGACGCCGGGCCGGCAGATCCAGATCGAGGATGTGGAGCGTGGCGCCGGATTCGATCCAGCGATCCATCATCCGGCCCTCGTCCCGCGGCAGCGCGACATGGACCGAGACTCCCAGGCGCACCAGGACCGCGACCTGATCAGCGGCCCAGGCCGCACCGTCGCTGGTCTTGACCACGTGCAGAACCCTCACCGCCGCCTCCCGGCCGAGTCCATCCAGGCTCGCGTACATTCGGCAAGATGACGGTACAGCGAACGCCGTCGCGCGGCCAGTTCCTCATCCCGGTATTCGGCTGCGCGCTGGAAATTGCGTTCGGCCATGCGGGCCAAGCGGCCTGGTGTCTCGACGGTTTCGGCGATCGCGGCGGCCAGGGCTCCGGCATCCCCGGCGGGCACGACATCCTCGGGCACCAACAGTTCGGGAATGCCGCCGGCGTCGCTGCCGATGCACGGCAGACCCCGGGCCATCGCCTCGATCAGCGCCCGCGGCAATCCCTCGGTGAGCGAAGGCATCACGAAGACATCGGCCCGGTCGAGCAGATCGCGCACAACTTCCCCGGCCGGCAGTTCGCCGTGAAAACGGACCCGGTCGTCGAGATCCAGGCGCGAGGCCAGGGACTCGAGTTCGGGACGGTGGCGACCGTCGCCGACGATCTCGAGCCGCAGATCGATGCCACGTTCGTGTACGCATCTGGCGACCGAATCCAACAGGATATGATGGCCCTTGTACATCTGGGCCAACGATCCGACCGTGACCAGGGTAGTCGTCCCGTCGGCGGTGAAGCCGCTGCGCGGGCCCGCGGCATAGTCCGCGGCGGTCAGCCTGATGCTCGAATAATTCGTGGCGAAGGTGTCGGAGCCGGGAGGATAACGCTTCTGCAGGGCCGCGGCCGTGACATAGGAAGCGGCGCAGGCGGTGGAGCATTGACGGCCCAGATTCCGGGAAAGCATCCGGCGCAGCAGGGGGCGCAAGGGATGGCGAACGGCGCCGGGAGCGAATGTGGCCCAGGGATCCCCGACGACCTCGACAGCGAAAGGCTGGCCCCGGCGTTCTAGCGCCGGCGCCGCGATATCGGCTATCGGCGATCCGACCCGCATCAGCGCCGCCGAATCCCTATCGACGGCAGCCAACACGGCCCGCTTCAGGGCCCCGCGCCGCAGGAAATATTGCCAGAGGCCTACGTAATGGGGCAACGGCGAGAAGGTGACTCCGGGTCCGTCGACCCGTTGCCACGAATCTTCCGGCTTCGACGCCGACCGCGCGCGGGCCACCACGTTGACCGTGTCGAAAACTTCGAGATAACGTTCCCAGAACTCGTGCGGGAACATGGTCGAAGTCCAGGCGGATCCGTCGGGAGTCGTCACGAAACGGCACTCGAGAGTGACGTTCAGCCTCACAGCTCGTCTCCCTGCTCCGGCACGGGTCCACGCCTCATGTATTTCATGAAGACCGCCCAAACCAGATGGCCGAGCAGCAGCAGCAGGACACCGGCCACGAATTGTCCCGGAACCTGGGCGAACGCGTTGCGCACCTGGATCAACAAGGGGACGATCAGAACCGCAACGACGGCCTGGTTGCGGGCCGAGGGAGACATCCTGTCCAGCCAGCCGAGCAAGGATCCGACCAGGAACATGACCAGTCCCGGACCCCAGACACGGAAGTTGTGATAGGCCTCGGCGACCGGCGAGAATCCGATCGTGCCCACCCGCTCCTGGATCACGACGTTCAGCAGGCGCTGGTCCTCGACAGAGGGCGGCCGCTCCCAGAGCGGAACCAGATAATGGGCCAGGCGCTCCAGCGGAGCCCAGTAGCTGGCCCCGCCCATGGCCGGTTCGCCTGCCGCGGCCCACTGGGCCGTGACCGCGACCGGACGCAGGGAACTGCCCAGCTCGGCCAGGGCGTCCAGGGGATTCCCGGCCCCGGCGAGATCGATCTCGCCGCTCAATCCGGCCTGGCGCAATACCCTCACCAGGGAAATCACCACCAGCACGCCGATCGCTACCAGGATCAGCTTGCCCGTTCCGATCGGACGCCTTCTCATCGCCGCCACGGCCAGGGCTCCGCAGAGGGGAAAGAGCACGTCGCCGCGCAATCCCAACGGAAATGCGATCAATGCCCAGGCGGCGAAGATGATCAGGCCTATCCGTCGCCAGCGGGTCGTCTCGCCGACCGCCATCAGGGCCATCCCGATGCCGATGCCCAGATACGAGAGCATCAACGGCGCGCCCCGGGTAGCCTCGAGAAACGCCATGTAGGATTCGAAGAGGGTCCGCGGGCCGCCGCTGAGCAGGACCATCGCCAACCAGGCCGCCACCGAGGCGGCCAGGATCAGGAAGCCGTACCGGGAATAGGGAAAACCCCGGCTCTCGTCGCCGAAGATCTCGGTCGATATCTCGCATTGGGGTCGGTCGAATGACGCCTGCATACAGATGCCGGCCGCCAGAGCCGTTGCGCCCGCAACGCAGAGCACCAAGGCGGTCTTGGCCGCGGGATCGAAGAACCAATCGTAGATGCGGGGCACATCGCCGGCGGCGACGAAGTTGTAGCCCATGGTGTGGGCCGCAGCCAGACCGAAGTGGAAGACGACGAAGACCGCCGTGTAGACCGGCCCTATGGCCATGAATCCCCGCCGCGAAACCGTGCCGGTCATCAACAGGGAGATGGCTCCGACGCCGGCCGCCGCCATGCACAGATAGCGCAAGGGCAGGCTCGCCAGCAGGTCGAGATTCAGGGCGGAAATAATCGCGATCGCGACCAGGAAGAACGTGTTCCGCAACCCTGATCTGGTACTGTTTCCAATCACTTCAATATCTCCGTGTCTTTCCGGAGCCCTCCCAGATCGCCGCCATCCTCTCAGCGCTGACGGCGACATCGAAGGGGCTTCCCGGTTCCAATAAGGTTTCGGTGCGGGTTTCCAGAATATCCTCGGCCGCGGCGGCCCACTCCTGGTCGGATCGGGCCAGGGAAAGCGGAGTCACGCCGCGGGTCCGTTCGGCTATCTCGACGACGCCCGGCAGGTCGCTGGCGAGGACCGGCAGGCCGGACGCCAGGGCTTCGAGCACGGCGCCGGGCAACCCCTCCCACAGCGAAGGGAAAATCAGCAGATCGGCGGCGCGCAGCAGGAGCGGAACGTCATCCCGCTCGCCGGCGAAGACTATCGAATCGGATACGCCCAGTTCGTCCGCGCGCGATCGTGCTTCGTCTTCGAGATCGTTACCGCCCCGGCCTACCAGAAGCAATCTGCTCCCGGGCGTGCGGCGGCTCAGGGCGGCAAAGATCTCGACCAGTCGGCGATGGTTCTTGGGTGGATCGAACCGGCCGATGTGGATGTAGACGGGGCCTTCGGCGAGGCCCAGTTCCGAACGTACTTCTTCGCGGTCCGGAGCGCCCTTGAACCGCTCCAGATCCATTCCGTTGTAGACGACCTCGAAGCGGGGATCGCGGCGCCATCTTTCGCCCCAGACCGCGTCGAGAACTCCCCGGCAGACACCGACGACGCAATGGGCGCAGGAATCGATCAGTGCTTTCATCAACAGATGCTGCAGTCGCCTTGAAGCCCCCTCGCCGCGGCCGTCGTCCGTCGAGTGGAAATGCGCGATGCGGCGGTCGACTCCCGCCATCCGGGCCAACGCCAGAACGGCCCCCGAGAATGTATGCACGTGGGAGTGGACGACATCGTATCGCTCCCGGCGCAACAGGCCGACGAAACGAGCCGGGAAGTTCGGCCCCAGGCCAACTCCATGGACACGCCCGCCGGCGGCCACCACTTCCCCGTCCAGCGCGCCGGGTTTGCCGCTCAGAACGCAGATATCGCTTCGGATGCGGCTCCGGTCGAGATGGCGCA
>CAZYDJ010000100.1:0-10116 GCA_964646035.1 uncultured Fibrobacteraceae bacterium
AACCGAAGTTGAATCCTGATGCGCGCAAGGCGCTGGGCACCGCCCGCTGGCCGCATAGCACCAGTTCGGACATCTCCCCGAGCAGCATTTTCAGCACGAAGGCGGGCACGGGCAGGACGGCGGGGCGGCCCAGGGCGCGGCCGAGGGCTGCGGCGAATAGGCGCTGGGTGGGGGGATCCGGAGCCACGAAATTCACCGGCCCCGACAGGGACGCTTCATCCAGGACATGGATCACGGCCGCGACCAGATCGGCGATGTGGATCCACGGAACATACTGGCGGCCGCCGCCCATCGGGCCGCCGAGGCCGAGTCGAGACGGAAGCAGCATGCGCGGCAAAGCGCCGCCGTCGCGGGAAAGGACCAGCCCGATGCGGGCGCAGGCCACCCGGGCCCCGCCGCCCTCGGCCGTACGCGCCGCCCCTTCCCACTCATGGGCCAGACGGCTGAGAAAACCCGATCCGGAATCGTGCCCCTCGTGCAGCGGTTCATCGCCGCCGTCACCGTAATAGCCCACGGCAGAGGCGCTGACCAGGGTCTTGACCCGGCTGGAGCCGTGGACCGCGACCGCCACGTTGCGGGTGGATTCGATGCGGCTGCGCCGGAACTCCGCCTTGCGGCGGGACGTCCAGCGCCCGGTCGAAATGGATTCGCCGGCCAGATTCACGACGGCGTCGCATCCGGCCAGGACTTCGGTCCACTCGCCGGGGACGGTCGGATCCCCTTCGACCAGATCGACCCCGGCCGCCGGAAGCAGATGCCCCCGCGAGGCGCTGCGGGTCAGACAGACAGCCCGATCCCCGCGCCTGACCAGCGACATTACCAGTTCCCGGCCGATCAGGCCGGTCGACCCAGTGACGAATACACGCAACGGAGGCACCTCTGCGCCGGGGTGGTATCTAAGCGTCCGGCTCCGGGACAGGATAGCCGTACGGGGCCGGGATTGTCCAGGTGTCGGAATCGGTCCGCCGCCCCGTCCCAGTGACATTGACACGACCGATTCTCCAAACTAATGTGCGGTGATGTCAGCATCGGACGCCCCGCAAGACCCGCAGAGCGTCCGGAACGAACTCCACGGCCGTAGTGCGGCCCAACGGAACCAGATCGATATGCAATACGAACACTTCGACTGCGAGATCGACCGCGGCGTAGCCACGGTTAACCTGATCGGCGCCGGCGCCACGGGCATCTCGGCCTTCAGCGACGAGATGCTCGATCTGATGCTGCGCCTGCAGGAAGACAACGAGGCGCGGGCCATCCTGTTGGTCGATTCCGAGGCCTCCTTCGACATCGGCATCGACATCGCCCGCATTTCCTCCGAGCGGAGCCGGGGCGAGGGCATGGAAACCCTCTATCCCGAATTGGAAGCGGCGCGAAAGATCGTGACCCTGATCCACGAGATCGGCAAACCGATCGTATTCGCCGCCGGCGGCGATGTGCGCGACGGCGGCTTCGGCCTGTTCATGGCCTCGGATGTGCGACTGGCCGCGAGCAGCGCCAGCCTGACCCCGCCGAACATGGCCAGCGGGATGCTTCCCGACTGGGGACTCTCGCACACGCTGCCCCAGATAGTGGGCCTCAGCCGGGCCCTGGAGATCATCTGGTCCGGCCGGACCGTTTCGGCCGAGGAAGCCGGGCGCATCGGCCTGGTCGATCGCGTCATCCCCGTCGAAAGCTGGGAAATCGAGTTGGCGGCCTTCTCCGACCGGCTGGCGTCCCTGCCCCAGCCCGCCGTCAGGCTGAGCAAATTGGCCAACCAGCAGTCCCGTCATTTCGACATGACCGCCATGCTGTCCCTCGAATACGAGGTCCAGGAGCAGTGCTGGAGCGCCGCCGAGACCACCGAGGGGATGAGCGCCCTGGTCGAGGGACGCAAACCGCTGTTCACGCCGGGAGTCGTCGAGGAGGATCTCGACGCCTGATCAGCCGATGTCCTGCCTGGACATCCTTCTGCAACGCGAATACGGAGGGAAAACTTGGGCCTGACACTCATCGAAAAGATCATCGCCGATCACTGCGACCGCGTCCCCCGTCCGGGCGACGTCGTGGACATGAAGGTCGATGTGCGCGCCGCCCGCGATTTCGGCGGCGCCAACGTGGTCAAGAACCTGCAGCGGGCCGGGCTCGACGTCGCGGATCCGCAGAAGACCCTGTTCACCTTCGACTGCAACCCCGGCGGCAGCGACCAGGGCTATGCGGCCAACCAGCAGTTCTGCCGCGGCTACGCCCGCGAGACCGGCGTCGGACTGCGCGACATCACCCAGGGGATCGGCACCCACATCGCCCTGGAGGAGGGTCTGGTCGGACCGGGCACCACCTTCGTCAGCACCGACAGCCACGCCAACATCATGGGCGCCGTCGGCGCCTTCGGCCAGGGCATGGGCGACCAGGACATCGCCTACGCCTGGGCCACCGGCAAGGTCTGGTTCAAGACTCCGCCGACGATCAAGGTCGTGCTCGAGGGACGCCCCGCCGCCGCCGCCACGCCCAAGGACATCGCGCTGGCCATGCTGCGCGATCTGGGCGCCAACGGCCTGCTCGGCTGCGCCGCCGAGATCACCGGTCCCGCCGCCGACGCCCTGGACCTGCCCGGCCGCATCACGGTCGCGAGCATGGCCACCGAGATGGGCGGCATCATCGCCCTGTTCATCCCCGACCAGGACATCCTGGCGCATTGCGCCAAGGCCGCCGGCCATGAATTCCCGGCCATTGCCCCCGATCCCGACGCCGAGTACCGCTCCGAGATCGTGATCGACGTCGACGGGATCGGCCCGATGATCGCCCGGCCCGGACATCCGGAAGACGTAGTGCCGGTGGCCGAGGTCGCCGGCGCCAAGATCGACTCGGTGTTCATCGGTTCCTGCACCAACGGCCGGATCGAGGATCTGCGCGCGGCGGCGGCGGTGCTGGAAGGCCGCAAGGTAGCTCCGGGCGTCGTGCTGAAAGTGGTGCCCGCTACCCGCGCCGTGTGGGAGCAGGCCCTGGCCGAGGGTCTGGTGGACAAGATGATGAAGGCCGGCGCCCTGATCGGCAACGCCGGTTGCGCCGGCTGCGCCGCCGGGCAGATCGGACAGAACGGGCCCGGAGAAGTGACCGTATCGACCGGCAACCGCAACTACGCCGGCAAGCAGGGCAAAGGCGCGGTCTACCTGGCTTCGCCGGCGACCGCGGCCGCTTCGGCCGTATCCGGAGTGATCGCCTCGGCCGACGCCATCCCCGACCACCCCGCCATCTTCGTCGCTCCCGAGGCCACCGCGGCCAAGAGCGGCGCGGCGCCGGCGGCCACGAAAACGGCCGCCAAGCCGAACGTGCTCGAGGGACGGGTCTGGATCGTGGACGTGGACAACATCGACACCGACATGATCTTCCATAACCGCTACCTGGCCATCACCGACATCGCCGAGATGGGCCAATACGCCTTCGACAACCTGGAAGGCTGGCGCGACTTCGCCGCCAAGGCCGCTCCGGGCGACATCGTGATCACATCCCGCAATTTCGGCTGCGGCAGTTCGCGGCAACAGGCCGTCGACTGCTTCACTTCCCTCGGAGTGCAGGCCCTGGTGGCCCGCAGCTACGGCGCCATCTACGAACGCAACGCCATCAACGCGGGCATGCCCGTGGTCGTGGCCGATCTGGTGGCGGCGGGGATCGAGAACGGCGACAAGGTGCGGATCGACCTCAAGAGCGGCCGGATCGAATGGGACGGCGGCGCGGTCGACGGCCAGCCGTTTTCCGCAGTGCAGATGGAGATCTACCAGCGCGGCGGATTGCTGGTGAAATCGGAATGAGGTCAGCGCCCGGTCCCGGGCCGGGAGTTGCGGCCGCGCAGTTCGTCCTTGAGCACTTTGCCGAACGAGTTCTTCGGCAGGGCATCGACGAAATGCAGCACGCGCGGGATCTTGAACGCGGCCAGCCGGGCTGCGCAGTGGCGTAGGATCTCGCGCTGCTGCGGAGCTTTTTCCGACCGCACCAGCCAGGCCTCGATCGCCTCGCCCAGCATCTCGTCCGGCACCCCGATCACGCAGGCCTCGACCACCCCGTCCAGCTCCAGGATCGTCTCCTCGACTTCCTTGGAGCTGACCCGGTGGGCTCCCGACTTGATCATGTTCTTGACCCGATCCACGATGAAGATGAAACCGTCGGCGTCGCGCCGGGCCAGGTCGCCGGTATGCAGTCCGTCGGCGTGCAGCACCTTGGCGGTCTCTTCGGGATCGTTCCAATAGCCGCGCATGATGTTCGGCCCCGACGCCACGATCTCCCCCACCTCGTCGATTTCGCATTCGCCGCCGTCGGGACGCTTGACCAGCAGTTCCACGCCCGGAATCGCCAGCCCGATCGATCCCAGCTTCTCGCGCAGGCTGTCCGGCGGCAGCCACGACAGCCTCGCCGAGGCCTCGGTCTGGCCGTACATCACGTAGATGTCGATGCGCTCGGGCATCGCCTCGCGGATGCGGGATGTCAGCGCGGGCGACATCGCGCCGCCGGCCTGGGTCAGATAGCGCAGGTGGGGATGCTCCCTCTGCAGGAAGTCGGTCCGCGCGGCCAGGATCGCGAAGTGGCTCGGCACTCCCGAAAAACCGGTGCATTTCTCGGCTTCGAGCGTCTCGAGCACGCGCTGGGGATAGGCGAAACGATTGTCCACCACCAGGCGGGCCCCGCGCTCGACGTGGGTCAGCAGAAGTGAGTTGCCGAAGGAATAGTAGAACGGCAGCACGACCAGCACGCTGTCGTCGGCTTTCAGGGGCAGGTAGTCGAGAATCTGCCGCGTGTTGGCCAGCAGATTGCCGTGGGTCAGGGTCACTCCGCGCGGACGGCCGGTCGAACCGCTGGTGTAGAGGATGGCCGCGAGGTCGTCGTCCCCGGCCGCGTCGGGAAAGTCCGGCGAATCCGGGGCGAAGACCCTGGCCGCGGCCTCGGCGGCGGCCCGATCCACCAGTCGCAATCCGGCCGGAAGCTCCCAGCGGGGATCGGATCTGTCCAGGACGGCGAAACGCAGATCGGGACAATCGGCCGCGAACTCGGGCAGAGCCCGCGCCTGGCCGGACTGGGCGATCAGCCCCACAGCGCCCGAATCGCGCAACAGGGCCTGATGGGTTAGCGGTTTGTTGGTGTGATTGAGCGCCACGCAGCAGGCGCCGGCCTTGAGGATGCCGAAGAAGCCGGTGACGTATTCGATCCCGTTCTCGGCCAGCAGGGCCACGCGATCGCCGCGGCCGACCCCGAGTCCGCGCAACGCGGCGGCCGTGCGGTCGGATCCGGCCGCGATTTCGGCGTAGGTGTGATTACGGCCCTGGTGGGTCAGGGCGATCGCCGCGGGAGAACGCTTGGCCGTGGCGGCGAGCATCGCGTGGATCGTCATCCGCGTCCTACCCCCTCTTGCGCGCGACGAACTCCACGAGATTCCGGACCGAATCCAGGTTCTCGGGCACGAGCTCTTCGTCGGCGATGGTCACTGAGAGGTCGCCTTCGAGGAAGGCCACCAATTCCATCACGCCGACCGAATCGATGATTCCGCTGTCGAGCAGGGACTGGGCGTCGTCCTGCAGGGGATCCTCGTCTCCGAAAAGGAAATTCTCGACGATATAGCCGCGGATCGTATTCCTGAGTTCCGTCTCCATCGGTAGACAATCTCCTTCAACAGGTTCGGCGCCAGACCAATTCGTCGGGCGACAAGGCGGCGGCCGCGAGACGCGATTCCAGATCCGGTCCGAATTGCCGCGAAAGCAACTGGCCGCTGATTATCGCGACGAAGGCCATGTTTTCCCGGGCGCTGGCCAGACGGCCCGCCTCCCACTTGCGTTTCAGGGCCGCGACGCGATCGGCGGCGAAAAGTCCGGCCCGCTCGATCTCGGCCGCTTCCAGCATCCCGTCGGTCAGTTCCCGCCCGGCGTCGGAGTCGAAACTCGCGGAGTCCGGAGCCCGATAAGGCTGCTTGGGGCGCGACAGTATGTCCCGGGGGATGAGATCGGCAACAGAGTCCTTCAGTATAGATTTTTCCGCCAGCGACGCCAGCTTCGCCGACGCCGGAATCGCCGCCGCCACTTCCGCCAGCCGATGGTCGAGGAAGGGGAACCGGCCCTCTACCGTGTTGCCCATCAGCATGCGGTCGCCCTGCGATGAGAGCAGGTATCCGGCCAGGAAAGTGGTCATCTCGACGTACTGGGCCCTCGCTACCGGTCCCCAGCGCTCGAAATCCGCCGGCAGCCCGGCCAGCAGGCGCTCCCTCGCGGCGCTCAGGCCCGAATCGGCGGCCGCGGCGGTTTCCGGCGCCATGAAAGTGCGGATCCAGCCGGTATTGCGCCATCGCGGACCGTGGCTGAAGAATGGATCGCCGGGATTCTCGATGCCCGGGCCGTAGAATCCCGCCAGGAATCCCGGCGGCGACTGGTCCAGATAGGGATAGAGGCGGGTCAGCAGCCGGGGCCGGGATCGCGATTCCGGATCCCGGGACCAGAAATGCCTCACCTTGGCCTCGCGGAAGATGTTGTAGCCGCAGAAGACCTCATCGGCTCCCTCGCCGGTCAGCACGACCTTATAGCCCTCCGCCCGCACCAGCGCCGACAGCGCGTGCAGCGGAGCCGGAGCGGTTCGCAGCAACGGAGTTTCGGCGTGCCAGACCACCTCCGCGAAGCGGGATGCGATCGCCTGGCCGTCGACAGTCACGGTGGCGTGGTCGGTGCCGAGGCTGAACGCCGCCGCCTGCTGCCAGCGTGTCTCGTCGTAGGCGGGATCGGTGAATCCGACCGAGAAGGTCTTCAGCCGGTCGCCGACGCTTTCGCGCACCAGCGCCGCGGTAGCTGTGCTGTCCAGACCGCCGGAGAGATAGGCGCCGACCGGCACGTCGGCCCGCAGGCGAATCACCGACGCCTCGCGCAGGGCCTCGCGCACCCGCGCCGCCATCGCGCGGCGCTCGTCGCGATCCACGAAACGATGGTCCTCGGCGGCGTCGAGAAAGGCGGGGCTCCAATAACGGCGGGGACGCACGGGATCGGCGGCGGCCGCGGGATCGGCGAGGTCGATGCCGGCCACGCATCCCGGCGGCAGCTGGTTCACGTCCCGGAAAGGCGTCGCCGGCGGCACGTTCGCCCAATACGTGAGCACCTCGGCCACTGCGGAAGGATCGAGTTCGACCCGGCTTCCCGGCCAGGCCGCCAGAGCCTTGACCTCGGAAGCGAAGAGCAGGACCCCGTCGTGCAGGGTCCAGAAAAGGGGGCGGATTCCGTAACGGTCGCGGGCCAGCAGCACCCGGCCGCGGCGGCGATCGCGGATCACGAAGGCGAACTGTCCGTTGAAACGCTCGACACAGTCGTCGCCCCATTCGGAGTAGGCGTGGACGATGACCTCGGTGTCGCTATGGGTGCGGAAGACGTGTCCGAGGCCCTGCAACTCGCGCCGCAGTTCGGGATGGTTGAAGATCTCGCCGTTGAAGCTGATCCACAGCGAACCGTCTGCGTCGCCGAGCGGCTGGTCGCCGGTGGCGAGGTCGACGATGCAGAGACGGGCGTGGCCCAAAAAGACGCGCTCGTCGCGCCAGGCCCCGAACGCCTCGGAACCGCGATGACGCAGAGCGCCGATCATCCTGGCGGGAGCCTGGACCGGCAGATCGAGATCGCCTTTCAGCGAAACCGCGCCGCAAATGCCGCACATGAAGTTCACCCCCGCGATAGAACCGAATGATCAGCCGCTTCTACCCGATTCGATTTCCCGCGCCGCCGCGATCAGCATGTCGGCCGCGGCTATCACTTCGGCGGCCGTTGTCTCGTACCCCAGGGACAGACGCACCGAACCCGCCGCTATCTCGGGATCCACGGCCATCGCCCGCAGCGTCGCCGAGATATCCCGGCCGCCGCCGTGGCAGGCGGCTCCGGTCGATGCGGCCAGACCGGGGCAGCGATCCAGGATCCCGCCGCCGACACAGCCGCGGAATCCCACAGCCAGCGTGTTGGGCAGGACGTGTTCGGGATGGCCGAGGCGCACCACCGAGTCGCCCAGGCCGGCGCAGAGGCGGGCCCAGAGCCCGTCGCGCAGGTCGCGGACCATCGCCGATCCCGCCAGATGGGAAGCCGCCAGTTCGCAGGCGGCGCCCAGGCCGGCGGCCAACAAGGCGCTTTCGGTGCCGGCGCGGCGGCCGGACTCGTGACCGGCGCCGTGGATCAGCGATTCCAGCTTCAGGCCGGAGCGGACGTACAGGGCGCCGATCCCCTTCGGAGCGTGCAGCTTGTGGCCGGCGATCGACAGCAGATCGACACCCAGCCGCTCGACATCCACCGGCACCTTGCCCACGCTCTGGGCGGCGTCGCAATGAACCACCGCTCCGACAGCGTGGGCGGCGGCCGCGAGTTCGGATATCGGCTGCAGCGTGCCGACTTCGTTGTTGGCGTGCATCACCGACAGCAGGCGCAATTCCCTGCCGGCCAGGACGTCCAGCGCGTCGGGGGCCACCCGGCAGGTCTCATCCACCGGCAGGATCACCAGTTCGGCGCCGTGAACGGCCAGGAAACGGGCCGGCTCCACCGTGGCCGGATGCTCGACCGCCGAGATCGCCACCACGTCGCCGGGCTTGCCCGCGGCGTACCAGACACCCTTGAGCGCGGTGTTGTTGGCTTCCGACCCGCCGCTGGTCAGCACGATCTCCGCGGGTGAGGCGCCGATCAGGGCCGCCACCTGTTCGCGGGCCTTCTGCACCGCTGCGCGGGCGGGACGGCCGGCCCAATGGCTGCTCGACGGATTGCCCTGGGCCTCTTCGAGCAAGGGCAGCATGGCGTCGCGCACTTCGGGCGCGATCGGAGTGCTGGCGTTGTGGTCGAGATAGATCTGATCGGTCAAGTCGACTCCTCCAGCCCCAGCTCGCGCAGGAATCCGGCCACGATCTCCACCGCTGCGGCGGGGGTTGCGGCCAGACGCCATTCGCCTTCGCCGCACTGGTCCAGGAACACGGCGCCGGGATCGAAATCCAGCAGCACCACCGGCCGGCCGAAGCGCAGGGCCATGGCTATCTCGGACAGGGTGCCGCCGTTGCCGCGGCAGGCCACTACGACATCGCTGGCCATGACGTTCACCGCGTTGCGGGCAGCGCCCAACCCGGTGGGGATCACGATGTCCAGGCCCGTCGAAGCGTTGTCCTTGTCATCATCGAAAAGCACGCCGACGGTCAGTCCGCCGGCGTCCTGGGCCCCTTTGGCCGAAGCGTCCATCACTCCGGTGGCGCGGCCGCCGTTGAGCAGCACCCATCCCCTGCCGGCGATCAGCCGGCCCAGTTCGCGGGCGTTGGCCGCGGTCCGGTCATCGGCCACCGAGCCTCCCATGACCCCGATCAAGATGCGTCGCATACGGGTTCCTTTCCGGTCGGATTGGTTCTGGCGGCAGTCTAGCAAAGCAGAAGAGCCTTGCAAGGGAACATCAGTCCGGAGGATTCCGGTCCGCGGCCCGGGTGCGGCCGATTCCCCGGCGGATGGCCCCGGCTCCGAAACGGCCGGCCGCGTCGTCGAGCAGACCGTCGAGGGTATCGTCGGCATCCGCTTCGACGCCGGCGAAGAGATCGCCCTGTGCGGCCTCGCCGCCGAGTTGGGCGACCGAGACTCCGATCAGCCGCAGCGGCGACCCGCGCCGATCGACCTTCTGTTCGAGCAGACTGCGCGCGACCTCGCGGATCAGACGGCGCGATGCGGTGGGCCGCGACAGGGTCTCCGACCGGGTGACCGTGCTGAAATCGGGGAAACGGGCCTTCACGGTGATCGTGCGCGTCTTGAGCCCGGCCCGCCGCAACCGCAGGACCGTCTTCTCGACCAGTTCGTCCAACTCGTCGCGCAGGCGGTCGGTGTCGCAGATGTCGCGGGCGAAGGTCACCTCGTGGCCGATGGAAACGGCCTCGTGATCCGGTATGACCGGGCGATCGTCCCGGCCGACGGCCAGGTCCAGCAGATGCGCAGCCAACGACTCCCCCAGCCGCGCCTCCAGTATCGGCCGGGGTATCCCGCCCAGGTCCGCGACCCGCCGCACGCCGATTCCGGCCAGGACCTCCCGGGTCCTGCGGCCCACCCCCCAGAGCTTGCCCACCGGCAGAGGCGCCAGGCGCTCGACCGCGTCAGCGGTTCCGATCACCACGAACCCGTCGGGCTT
>CAZYDJ010000101.1:0-10108 GCA_964646035.1 uncultured Fibrobacteraceae bacterium
AACATGTGCTGGATGCGGTCGTTGGCGTCGAAGACCACCGTGATCGAACCGTCGCGCTGCCGGTCCAGCGCGTGGAAGAACTGCTTCTCGCGCTCGGCGTGGATCTGCCAGGCCTGGTCCAGGAAAGCCTGCTCGTCGATCACCCGTTCGTTCAGCGCCCAGGTGTCCTCGGCCAGGCCCAGGGTGGCGAAAGATCCGTGCAGCTTGGCCAACGCGACCGAGAAATGCTGCGGATGCGATATGGGCAGCGCCGGGCTCTGGGGGTCGATGTGGACCGGCGTGACATAGAACGAGAAAGGGTCGTCCCAGGATGTGACCCGGAATTTGCAGATGCCTCCGGCGCCGGCCGGGCCGCGGCCGAACTTCAGCCGGATCCACTCGGAATATTCCTCGCGGCCGATCGTGAATTCGGAGCCCCCGATCTTGAAGGTCGCCTTTGCGGCGCCTGCGTCGAGCCGCACCGCGACCGGCAGGGTCAGCGGGGTCCCGTCGAGGCCGTCGGGTCCGACCAGGCTGCCGCGCCAGGAATCCTTGCCCATGGGACGCAGGCGGCGGCGCACTCCGCCGATGGTCTCGTCGTCGGTGTTCGGCGCCACTCCGGCCGCGGCGCCGTCGATCGCGGCCGTGGATTCGGCGGTGCTGAACTCGGTGAAGGTGCCCTGGGTGCCGCGCAGATCGGGCACGCACATCGCCGACAGCATCCGGCCGTCGACCTTCTCGGGCGGGAAAGTGATCGGAACGCGCAGCACCGATGCCTTGACCCCGTTCTCGCCCAGCACCTGCCAGAACGCCTTGCTGCGGCGCAGCAGTTCGACTCGCGGTTTGCCCAGGGGCAGCGTCAGACGGCCCAGGCGCAGGTTGAACCGGGGCGGCGTCACGCGTGATGACGACAAACGGGGCAGATGGGTGCGCGGATCGCGGGACAGGAAATCGAAGATGTTATGCCTGCCGGCGCCGACTCCGGTGGCGAAGCTGGACCAGGCCACCGGCGACATCGACGGAATGACCGTGGCCAGGGGGCGGAAACCGCCGTCTTCCTTCATCCGCTGCAGATTGGGCAGCCGGCCCTCGCGCATGGCCATCTTGACCAGGCCGGGATCCAGCCCGTCCAGGCCGAGCACGATCACGCGACGGGCCCGGGCGCGGCCGCGGCGGCGTCCGGAGCGCAGCACTCTCAAGAGAGTGCGAATTGGCCAGAGCAGCACGGCGCCGATCGCCACGAGCATTCCGGCCAGACCCACCAGCACCGATCCGCCGAGAGCGAATCCGGCGCCCGGGCCGATATATGCGACGGCCGGAGCCGCCCAGAACAGCAGGCAGCAGCAGGCCGCGGCCAATCCTCCGACGAGGCGGCGGCCGCGGTGCCCGGGCATGAGCCTGATGGGGCCTGATCGCATTTGTCTCCGGTCTTTTCCGGCCAGGAGGGGCGAAAGGTCGATTCGGGGAACTCACGGCCTACCAATATACCAACAAGCCTCCCGATACGGCATCACATAACCCAGGGGCCGTCAATTCTTCAAGGTGAAGGCGGCGATGACGCTGGCCAGATAATCCGGATTCTCGAGCATCATGAAGTGCCCGTTATGGGGCATCGTCTTGAAGCTGATGGTCCGGGCCGCTCCGTAACCTAATTCCTGCAAGGCCCGAGTGACTTCTGCGGACTCGATATTCGGGAAGAGCATGGCGCTGCCGATGACCAGCATGGGCACCGCCTGCATGGGCAGATCGGCGCTGACGTCGAAGTCGAAGCTGCTCACCAGCAACTCGGTGAGGCTGTTGCGGTCCGTGCGCAGGGCCTGATCGGCAAGGCCGCGGGCGATGGAGTCGACCGGGCTGGTGCCCAGGAAGTAGTTGGCGATGAACTCGTCGTAATTTGTGGTGAGCTGTTCGGTGATGTCGATCTTCTGCCGGCGGTCGGCCATCTGCTTCGGCCCGGCGTCGATCAGGATCAGCTTCTTGAAGGCGATGGGATGGGAGAAGCAGTAGCGCATGGCTATCATGCCGCCCATGCCGTGCCCCACCACAACCGGGTAGACGATCTTGTTATCGATGAGGAATTCGCCCAGCAGTTCCGCCGCGGCGTCGATCGTCAGGTCGGGTATCGTGGGCGTTTGGCCGTGGCCGGGCAGCTCGAAGGTCCAGACCTTGAATCCGAGTTCCAGGCTCGGCTTGACCGCGTCCCAGACCGCGGCGCTGGATCCGATGGTGTGGATGAGCACCATCTCGTTCTCGCCGCGGTTCTCGATGACGGCGTCTGCGCCGTTTTCCGACGCCTGGGCGAGGGCGGCCGGGGGGCAGACGGCTGCGAGCGCGACCAGGGCCAGCGCCAAGGCGATGGCGGCCTGGATCCGCGACGGAACGGGCAGGATAGTCGACGGGCGGGTTCTGCGGATCATCTCGATATCCTTTCGGGGACGGAGTAGAGGGCGCCGTCGATTCCGGCGCTGACCGGCGTGTCGCAGGCCGCGGCGACCATGGCCGCCGGGTCCAGGGCGGCTACCGGTGGATACAGATGTGTCAGGACCGTTCGCCGGGGCCGGGCCTCGCGGCAGAGCCCGGCCACCCGCGAGGGGCTCATATGGCCGGAGCATTCGTCCTGGTCCAGGGTCGAGCATTCCACCACCAGCAGATCGACTTCCCTGGCGGCCGCGGTCAGTCCCGCGCAGGGCCCGGAATCTCCCGAGTAGCAAAGCGTATAACCGTTCGCGCTGTTGATGCGCAGGCAGAAATTGTCCCGGCTGAAACGATCTTCCCGGTGGTCGGCGGCGAAGAATTCCAGGGCCGTGGGCGCCGGACCGGCAGCCGGCTGAACCATCGCTTCTCTCTGCAGTTCCCAGCGGTCTGCTCCGGCCGGGGCGAGAACATTCCCCGGGCGGGCTTCGAGAACCACCAATTTGCGGCGATAAGGCTCGATCCAATCACCGTAGAGATCGCCCAGGCGGCTCAGATAGCTCAGCAGCCCCCGGGGACCGGCCAGGGTCAGGGGGGATTCCGATACGGGCAGCGGCGAATGCAGGGCGAAGAGCAGATGCAGCAGATCGGCGCAGTGATCGGGATGGAGATGGGTCAAGACGACGGTGTCGATGTCGTCGATTCCGTCGGGACCGTGCTCCGACCTCGCCAGGCGCACCAAGGCTCCGGGACCGGGATCGATCAGGATCCCGCGCCCGTCCACTTCCAGCCAATAGGCGGCGGCGTTGCGCTCCGGCGTCGGCAGGGCCGAACCGGATCCGAGCATCAGCAGTGAAATCATGTGCATAAAGCAACACGAGAGGCAGCCCCCGGTCAAGGGTCTCTGGACACCTTCCGGCGGGGTCACTATCATAACCGCTTCCAATTGGCCCCCAGGCGCGGCGGACTCTCCGCCGCAGCAACGAGGAGACCGCTGAGATGAAGTTCCGCGCCGCAATACAGTTAACCCTGACTTTTATCGCGCTTTCGGCTGTTGCGACATCCGCCCAGGTCCCGGCCGGGACCGACACCGCGGCCGTCGACAGCCTGACCTTCACCGAGGTCGAGCTATCGACATCGATGACCAGCGGCGACGTCCTGGCCAGCGGGATGACCTCGCCGGAGAAGATCTCGACCCTGAACGCGATGGTCCTGGCCGATCCCCGGAATCCGCGAATCTACAATGATCTGGGCGTGCTCTACGCCGAGCTGGAGCAGTGGGTGCCGGCCCGGGACGCTTTCATCTCCGCCATCCAGGCCGATCCCCGCAATCCCGATTATCATCGCAACCTCGGTCTGGTGAACGTGCAGCTCGCGCAGTACGAAATGGCCGTATCCGAATTCCGCGCCTACCAGCGCCTGGCCCCGGACGGCGGGCCCGACGCCTACCGGATGATCGGCGGAGCCTTGAAAGAGGCCGGCCGGCCGGACGAGGCCGCGGCCGTCTATCGCGAGGGTCTGTCCCTGGCCGCGGGCATGTTCGAGATCGAACAGGTGCGCCTCGTGGTGGGGCTGGCGGTGATCATGGAGGAGAGCGGAGACGATGCCGCCTTGGACCGGTTGCTCGGCGAGTATTCCGGACCGGCCCAGGATCTGATCAACAGGGCCGAAAGCTCGGGCGACGCCGCGACCGCGGGGGAGGCCCGCGCGATCACCGGCAGATTGGTTGCCAAGTATGTCCGCGACGCCAAGCTGATGCTCGACTCCGATCTGCCCGCCGAGGCCGCGGCGCTCTACGAGAAGGCCTTCGCCCTGGATCGCAGCCGCGGCGGCGATCTGCTGCCCCGCATCGGTGAAAGCTGGCTCGGCGCCGGCGATACTGACAAGGCCAAGATGGCCGCCGGCCTCGCCACGCGGGAATATCCCGAGGCGTCGGGAGCCTGGCAGGCCAAGGGCTTGATAGCCGAGAACGAAGGCCGTCTGCGCGACGCGGTGGAGGCCTATGTCAAGGCGGCCGAGCTCGCCCCTGAGGCGACCCATCTCGACGCCCGCATCGGTTCCATCTATATGCAGCTCGGCGAGAACCAACTGGCGCGGCGGCACATGTCTTCGGCGATCAACGATCCCGACACCGCTCCCGAGCTGCTCTACAACTACTCCCTGAGCCTTATCCGGGACAAGAAGTACGCGCTGGCAGTCGCTCCCCTGCGCCGGGTCGTGGACAATCGGCCCGACATGCTGCCCGCATGGAAGGCCCTGGCCGGCAGCCTGCGTCAGACGAAGGATTACGCGGCGGCCGTGCGCGCCTACGAGCGGGCTCTCGAAATGGAGCCCGACGCCCGCCTGGCTTTTCAGATGGGGTTCTGCCTGGGCAAGCTGAAGCGCCACACAGATGCAGCGGCCGCGTATCGCAAGGCCATCGAATTGGATCCTGCCTACGACAAGGCCCATTACAACCTTGCTCTGTCGTTGATAGCCGCCAAGAGCTACGAGGACGCCCTCGCAGTGCTCGAACCCTATCGCGAGATGGAACCCGAGTCCTATCGCGTGGCCCTGAACATCGGCATCTGCCTTTATAATCTGGGCCGTTACGGTGAGGCCGTCGACGCCTACGACGAAGCTCTCGGATTGCGCGAGACAGCCGCGGCCTGGAACAATCTGGGACTGGCCTATGACAAGCTGGGAGACAAGGAGGAGGCCCTGCGATGCTACAAGGCGGCCAAGAAGCTGAAATGAACAAGCCATCGCTCCGGGCGGGAACGATCCTGGCCCTGGCCGCGACATTGATCCTGCTGGTCACCGCGGCCTGTGCCTCGGCTCCCGATTCCGGCCCGCTGACCGATCCGGCCGCGGCGAAAACGCCTGCACATCCTGCCTCGATGCCGGATCTCACGGTGGATGGGCCATTCCCGCGCTTCACGCCGGAAGAGATCGTCGCCTCCGGATATCCGGATCATATGCACGCTTTCTATTGGAAGGACTGGACGCCGCTGGCCGACGACGGAGTCCCTTACGGTCCGGGAGTGATCTGCGACGGCTTCAAATTCCTCGATCCCGAGGGCCTGGTCCTGGCCGAGGGCAGCATGGGCTGGGGCCGTTTCCGCATCGACCACGATCCCGGTTGGGACGCCTGTCAGATCGCGCCTTTCCTCGAGCTTTGCGACTATGCCCGGGTGCGGGTGCGGGATCTGCTGGGGCTGGCCACGACCGATACCCTGGCCATGGTCTGCGCCGACGATCTCGATTCGTACCTGGCTGATTCCGGCTACGGGAACTGGCGTCTGTTCAAACTGGACGGCGACACCGCGATTCTCGAGCCGGTGCCGGTGCTGGTGGCCCGCACGCTGGTCGGCCACGCCGCGGTCGATCTGGTCACGCGCTGGACCCTGCGCGAAAACACGGGCGATTCGCTGCCCGCCTGGTTCGAGTTCGGCATCGCCGCCTATCTTGCCGACTACGGCGTGCATCTGGCCAATTACATGGCCTTCGCCAGGCAACAGGGGCCGGTGTTGATGGACGTGGCGGCAATCGACGACGCCTTGGCCGCTCCGCCGGCGGATGACCCCGAAACCGACCGCTGGAACTGGCGCCGGGCCCGCTACTGCTCCTTCCTGATGGCCTGGCGTCTGGTCGAGGACAACGGCGGCATCGCGGCCCTGCGCGAATTGCTGGCCGATGTGGCCGGCGGTCGGAGCTTTGACTCAGCCTGCCGCCGTGTCTATGATCGCGATGCGGATCGGCTGGCGGCCGATCTCGACCCGGCCAGGCTCGGCGAACATTTCAGCGAGGGCTACATGCCCGTCAACCCGGCTCGACAACCGCAACCGGCGACCGCACCCGAAATCGAGAGGAACGCTGTCACCCGATGAGCGACCAGAACGACATCCGCGTCCGCTTCGCGCCCAGCCCCACCGGCTTCCTGCACGTCGGGGGAGCCCGCACGGCCCTGTTCAACTGGCTCTACGCCCGCAAGACCGGCGGCAGCTTCATCCTGCGCGTCGAGGACACCGACCGCGAGCGCAGCACCGAAGAGTCCTACGCCGCCATCCTGCGCGGGATGGAATGGCTGGGGTTGGATTGGGACGAGGGCCCCGACATCGGCGGCGACAAAGGCCCGTATCTGCAGTCCGAGCGGCTCGACCTCTATCTCGAGCAGATCGAGAAGCTGAAGGAGTCCGGGCTGCTCTACCGCTGCTGGTGCACCACCGAAGAGATCGAGGCCCGCAACGTGGCCCGGGGAGAGGACAAGGCCGCCGGTTACGACGGCCATTGCCGCGAGTTGAGCGCGGAGCAGACGGCCGCCTTCGAAGCCGAAGGCCGCAGCGCCCGTTGGCGGCTGCGCACCCCCGACGAGGGATCCGTTTTCTGGTACGACATCATCTACGGCAAGCGCGAATTCCAGAACTCCGAGCTGACCGACAGGGTGCTCCTCAAGCCGGACGGCTTTCCGACCTACAACTTCGCCGTGGTGGTCGACGATCATCTGATGGGGATCAGCCATGTGCTGCGGGGCGACGATCACGTCAGCAACACCCCCCTGCAGCTGCTGATCTACGACGCCCTGGGCTGGGACCGGCCGAAGTTCGGGCATATGCCGATGATCCTCGGCCCCGACCGCAAGCGGCTGAGCAAGCGTCACGGCGCGACGAGCGTCGAGGAGTTCCGCACGCTCGGCATCCTGCCCGACGCCATGATCAACTACCTGGCCCTGCTCGGCTGGTCGCCGGGCGGTTCCGGCGACGATGTCTTCGCCCGCACCGAGCTGACCAAGAAGTTCAGCCTCAAGAAGGTCAACAGTTCGCCGGCGGCTTTCGACTACGACAAGCTGAATCACATCAACGCCCAGCATCTCAAGCGGCTCGAGCCGAAGGACCGGCTGGCCCTGGTCGAGCCGATGCTCGCCGAACGCGGCTGGGCCTGGGAAGCGGATTGGCTGGTTCCGGCAGGCGATACCCGGGGTTATCTGGGCAAGGTGCTGCAGATGCTCGGGGGCAGGTTCAGCAATCTGCTGCGGGTGCCCGAACAGATCGGTTTCTTCTTCACCGAGGATTTCGGGGTCGACGCGGAAGCGGCGGCGGAGAATCTGGGCGATCCTGCCTCCCGAGAGAAGCTGCATCTGCTGGCCGATCGCCTGGAAGCGGCTTTGCCCGTCGATCAGGCGGCCGACACCGGGGTCTTCGAGGAGGCGATCCGCAGCCTGGCCGAGGAACTGGAAATCAAGGCCGGCGAGATCATCCATCCCTGCCGCGTCGCCCTGACCGGTCAGACGCGCAGCGCCGGGATATTCGATGTGATGGCGTTGATCGGCGGTCCGCGGGTTCTCCGCAGGCTGCGACGCGCCGGGGCCGAGGAGGCCTGACCCACGCGCAAGGGATTTCAACTCCCGCTGCGGATCCTGGCCCGCTACCTGCTGGTGTGGGCGGTTACTGTCGTTTCCCTGTTGACGGTGACCGTGCTGCTGCCGGGATTCCACTTCGACATGTCGGCGCCTCACTGGTGGCGGGTCGCTTTGACCCTGCCGGTGGAATTCGCCTTGATGGTCGTCCTGTTGCGCCCGTTTCTGGTGCTGGCCACATTGCCGTTGAACTCGATCACCCTCGGCTTGCCGACCCTGTTCTTCAACGGGATCCTGCTCTACCTCGCGGCCCTGATCGAACCCGCCTTCCACATCGACAACCTGCTCTACGCCTTCGTCGGGCTGGCCCTGTTGACGGTGATCAACACCGCGGTTTCGGGATGGCTGCGCATCGACGATCTGTTCCCCTTCTTCCAGACCGTGCTGCGGGTCCTGGGCAGGCGCTTCGGCATGAAGCCCGATCCCGAAGTGAAGCGCGGGCTGCTCATCCTGCAGATAGACGGCCTGTCTTGGCGCAGTCTGACCCGGGCCCGCCGCCGGGGCCGGATGCCCACCGTATCGGCGTTGCTCGGACTGGGCACCCACTGGCTCTACCGCTGGCATGCGGGGGTGCCTTCGAATACGCCGGTGGTCCAGAGCGGGCTCTTCTACGGCTCGCGCCTGAACGCACCCGGCTATCGTTGGTTCGATCGCCGCGAGAAGAAGGTGCGTTCGGCCGCCAACCCTGCGGATCTGCGGATCTGCGAGGCGAACGCCGCCAGGCACGGGGGCAGTCCGCTGCTGGCCGGGGGATCGTGCATCAACAGCCTGCTCGGCGGCGGGGCGGCCAAGCGCCTGATGACCCTCAGCGCGGTCCGCGATCCGGAAAACGATCGCAGCGGGGGTGAAAGGGCTGATTTCTCCCTGTTCTGGCTCAGCCCCTACACCTACACCACCGCCGTGCTGGCCACCGTCTGGGATTTCATCTCGGCGCTGATCTGGCAGACGTTGACGCGGTTGTCGCGTCGCCGGCGCTACATTCCGCGGGGCTTCAAGCACGCCGCCACCCGCGCCATCGCCACCGCGTTTCTGCGCGAGACGTCCTCGTTCTGGGTCGAGCAGGATATCGTGCGCGGGGTGCCGATCATCTACTCCAACTTCGTCGGCTACGACGAGGTGGCCCATCACGCCGGGCCGGATTCAGGCGAGGCTCTCGGCGTGCTGGCTGCCTACGACCGCAAGCTGCAGCGGGTCCGCCGTCTGTTGCGCCGAGGCGCTCCGATCGCATATGACGTGGTGCTGCTCTCGGATCACGGCCAGTCGTCTTCGCTGCCCTTCCACGGACTCTACGGCAATTCGCTGGAGGATCTGGTCGGCGAGTTGGCCCGGCGCCGGGTGCCCGCCCGCAGGCGGCCCATGGCCGAACTGGCCTACGTCGCCGCCCTGCTCGAGGATCTGAAGGACGCGCCTCCGGTCGGCAGGGGCCGCTGGCTGGCTGTACGCGGGCAACTGACGCTCGAACGCCTACGCAAACCTGTCGACGAGCCGAACGCCGGCGATCCCCAGCCCGAGGTCGAGGTCTGCGTCTCCGGCTGTCTGGCCCATCTCTATTGCAAGGAGGCCGATCGCCGGCTACGTCTCGAAGAGATCCGGTCTCTCTTCCCGGGATTGGTCGAGGGGCTGGCCAGTCATCCGGGAATCGGTTTCGTTATGGTGCTGGACGACGCCGGGAATCCGGTCTGCATCGGCGGCTCGGGGCTGCATAACCTGGGCACCGGCGAGGTCTTCGGCGACAGCGATCCTTTGGCGCCGTACGGGGATCCCGGGATCTGGACCGGGGAGCTGGCCCGCCTGGCGCGGGGGGAGGATTCGGGCGACCTGATAGTCAACGGGTCGATGCTGAGCCGTCGCAGGGTGGTGACCTTCGAGAATCAGATCGGCAGCCACGGCGGCATGGGCGGTCCCCAGAACGAGGCTTTCGCCGTTCTGCCCACCACCTGGCGCACCGAGCGCCGGGATCTGCGCTCGCCGGAGGATATGTACGCCCATCTTCTGGCCCGGGGACACCGCAAGGAGAATCGGCGGTAGACACCGGGCCGGGTCGAGCTTAGCTTATCGCCAGCTTCAAACCACCTTTGCGAGGAAGATCTTCATGGAGACCCCCAAGAATCCCAATTCGGCGGCGGACGAGACGACCTCCGTCGATTTCATCCGGCAGATCATCAACGAGGAGAACAAGGCAGGCAAGCACGGCGGCCGGGTCCACACGCGGTTCCCGCCCGAGCCCAACGGCTACCTGCATATCGGCCACGCCAAGGCCATCCTCTTGAATTACGGGATCGCCAGCGAATACGGCGGCAAGTTCAATCTCCGTTTCGACGA
>CAZYDJ010000102.1:0-9913 GCA_964646035.1 uncultured Fibrobacteraceae bacterium
GCACCCCTTCGCGCAGGATCCCCGAGGGGATCAGATGGAGGACTATCTTGCCCTCGTCCAGCACGATGGTATGGCCGGCGTTGGCGCCGCCCTGGTAGCGCAGGGCCCAGTCCACGCCTTCGCTCAGGGCGTCGACGATCTTACCCTTGCCCTCATCCCCCCACTGACCACCGATGATGACGCGATTATCCAAAACTCACTCCCCGGTACGGCGGCCCGCCATTGAAAACAGCTAAGCGCGCCCCACAAAAAACGAGCCTCGGCAAGGAGACCCGGCATTGTCGATGATTGATTCCCGGCGACTTCAACGGGTGTTGAACATCGCCTTCAGAGCGCCCCAGGTGGAAGGATCGAGAGGATTGATGGATTGGCAGTCGCCCGGCAGGCCGGGATTGCTGCCCTCCTTCAGGACGCCCTCGTCCAGCAAGCCGTTTCCGTCGACATCCCCCAGTTCCAGGCCGTTGGTGCAACCGTCCTGGTCGGAATCGATTCCGGCGAGGAACAGATCCCAGGCGCTGGTTTCACCGTCATCCAGATCAGCCAGATGATCGGCGTAATCGACTCCGAAAACATTGAGATCCGCGGAAGTGGGATTCGAGGACACATGGCAGATGGCGCAGCCGAAAATATCGGCGGACGGCAAATCGCTCATATGCAGTTCGGTAGCAGACGCAGTCACGCAAAAGCCGACCAGCAGCGCAGCGACCAGTACCGGAACCTGGAATGATTCCCTTATGCTGTTCATAGCCATCAAAGTATAGCCCTATGGGGCCCGTGGTGTCAATGCAGCGGAGCCAGTCCTAATCGGCGGCATCGAGCAGGGCCGCGACCCAGGTCCGCATGTCTTCCCCGCCCTTACGCTTGGCGGCGGAAGTGGGAAAGAACGGCGTATTCGGCGGAAGATCAAGGGTTTGCACGATTTCACGGTATCGTGCTTCGAGCTTCGTGGTCCCGATCTTGTCGATCTTGGTCACGGCCAAAGCGAAGGGATGACCCGCTTCGCGCAACCAGGACGCCATCTCGCGGTCTTCGACCGATGGCGCGTGCCGGACGTCGACCAGCATGAAAACGGCCAGAGGGCGGTCTGCGGCAAAGAGATAGGCCCGCATCAGACGCAGCCAGCTCTCGCGGAGCGCCTTGCCCACCTTCGCGAAACCGTAGCCGGGCAGATCGACCAGATAGTAGCGATCATTGATCAGGAAATAATTCAGCAGCCGGGTCTTGCCGGGTGTGCCGCTGGTGCGGGCAACCGACTTGCGGCCCAGGAAATAATTGATCAACGACGACTTGCCGCAATTGCTGCGCCCGACGAAGGCGAACTCCGGCAGCACTTCCTCGGGCCGGCCGGCGAGGTCGGCAGCGCTGGTGATGAACTCGACTTCCATTGCCGCCCCCTAGTCTTCCAGCAATGCGAGTTCGAGAACTTCGGCCATGCTCTCGACCAGATGCACCTCCAGATGCTTCTTGATCAACTCCGGCAACTCGTTGTATTCCTTGGCGTTATCTTTGGGGATGATCAGGATCTTGGCCCCGGATCTGACCGCGGCGACCGCTTTCTCGGGCAGCCCGCCGATGGGCAGGACGCGCCCGCGCAAAGTGACTTCGCCGGTCATCGCCACGTCGCGCCGAACCTTGACCCCGCGCAACATCGAGACGATCGCGGTGGCCATCGTCACTCCGGCGCTGGGTCCGTCCTTGGGGATGGCCCCCTCCGGGACATGGATGTGCAGGTCGTGGGTCTTGATGTAATCGGCCGGCAGGATCGGGCAGCAGGAGCGTGCGTAGCTCAACGCGGTCTCCGCCGATTCCTTCATGATATCCTGCAGGTTGCCGGTCAACATCAGCTTGCCGGTGCCGCTCATCGTGGCGGCCTCCACCTCCAGGATCTCTCCCCCCACCGAGGTCCAGGCCAGGCCGACCGCGACCCCTATCTCGGGCGCCCTGTCGACTTCCTGGCGACGGTACTTGGGGATGCCCAGGTATTTCTGCAGGTTGCGGGGCGTGACCGCGCCGGGGAAATCGCCGTGCTCGGCCTTGTGCTTGGCGACCTTGCGGCAGATGGACGCGATCTCGCGCTCGAGTTGGCGCACGCCGGCTTCGCGGGTGTATCCTTCGGCGATGGTGCCCAGGGCCTTGCCGCTGAACCGGCCTTCCCAGGCGGCGACGCCGTTGCGCTTGAGCTGCCGCGGCACCAGGAACCGCTCCGCGATGGCCAGCTTCTCGTGATCGAGATAACCCGGCAGCCGGATGATCTCCATCCGGTCCTCGAGCGCCGGCGGGATGGTGTGCAGCGAATTGGCCGTGGTGATGAACATGACCTCGCTCAGGTCGAAATCCACCTCCAGGTAGTGATCGCTGAAATGGGCGTTCTGCTCGGGATCCAGCACCTCGAGCAGGGCCGAGGAAGGATCGCCGCGATAGTCGGCTCCCAGCTTGTCGATCTCGTCGAGCAGGAATACCGGGTTGCGGGTTCCGGCCCGGCGCAGCCCCTCGATGATGCGTCCCGGCTTGCTGCCGATGTAGGTGCGGCGGTGGCCGCGGATCTCGGCCTCGTCGCGGACTCCGCCCAGGGAAATGCGCACGAACTTGCGGTTCATGCTGTCGGCGATCGATCGGCCGAGGCTGGTCTTGCCCACTCCCGGCGGCCCCACCAGGCAGAGGATGGAGCCCTGCATCTTGCGGGTCAGCTTCAGCACGGCCAGATACTCGATGATCCGTTCCTTGACCTTCTCCAGGCCGTAATGGTCGGCGTCGAGGCGGGCGCGGGCGCGTTTGGTGTCGAGCCTGCTGCGGGACCTCTTGTTCCAGGGCAGGTCGAGCAGGGTGTCCAGGTAGTTCCTCACCACCGCGGCCTCGGGCGACATCCCGGGCATCCGGGCCAGACGGCTCAGCTCGCGCTCGACGATCACGGTGGCTTCCTTGGGCAGCGAGCTTTCCTCGATACGGGCCCTGTAGGAATCCAATTCGCCGTCGTCTTCGCCGGAATAGCCCAATTCCTTGCGGATGGCCTGCAGCTGCTCATTGAGATAGAACTCGCGCTGGTTCTTCTGGACCTGGCTCTGGACCTCGGTGTCTATCCGCTGCTCGATCTCCAGGATCTCCAGCTCGTCGGCCAGGATCTGGTTCACCTTGCGCATCCGATTGACCAGGCTGGGTTCCTCGAGCAACGCCTGCTTCTGGGGCACCTTGCCCACGATGTAGGCGCTGATCGAATCGGTCATGCGGTCGATCTGGTCCATGTTCAATACCGACAGCAGCACCTCGTCGGGCAGACGCTTGTTCAGCCGGACGTATTCCTTGAACCGTTCCTTGATCGAGCGGCTGAGCGCCTCGGCCTCGAGACCTGATTCATCTTCCTCGTCCTGGTAGGCGACGCGGACCTCGGTGAACTCCTCGCCCACGATGAACTCGTCGATGCGGGCCCGGGCCTCCCCCTCGACCAGGATCTTCAGCGTGTCGTCCGGCGTGCGGATGATCTGCAGGATCTTGATGACCGTGCCGACATCGTACATCGCCTCGGGATCGGGATCCTCGTCCTCGGCCTTGTGCTGGGCGCAGACGCAGATGTATTTGTCACGGTCCATGGCCGTATCGAGAGCGGCGATGGAACGGGCGCGGCCGACCAGCAGCGGGGTCACCATGTAGGGGAACACGACCACGTCGCGCAACGGCAGCAGGGGCAGCACGTCGGGCAACGGAGCGTCCGGGACGGCGTTGACTGGGTTCTTGTCGATCTCGGTCATCTCACTCCCTGACCGGCGGCAAGGCCGGTGTCGGAAAAAAGGGGCTGCGCCTGCGGCGTGGCCCCGTTCTCGTCGCCGCCGGACCGTCAGGCGCCGTCGGGCGCCGAGGCGGGCGGCTGTACCTCGTATTATGCTCCCTGGACGTCGGCCGGATCGTCGCCCACGACAACCTCGGGATCAGCGCCCTCGGACACGACTTCGCGATTGATCACGACCTGACGGATCCGTTCCTGGGAAGGAACATCGTACATCATGTCGCGCATCACCGATTCCAGGATCGACCGCAACCCGCGGGCCCCGGTCTTGCGCTCGATGGCCAGATCGGCCACTGCCTCGATGGCGCCGTCGGTGAAGACCAGCTCCACATCCTCCATATCCATCAGCTTCATGTACTGGCGGACCAGGGAATTGCGGGGCTCGCGCAGGATCCGGATCATCGCGTCGCGGTCGAGATCCTGCAGGCAGGTGACCACCGGCAGACGTCCGACCAGCTCGGGGATCAGGCCGTACTTGACCATGTCCTCGGGCTCGACCCGCTCCAGCAGCTCCTGGGCGTTGGCTGAGCGTCCCTGATCATCCTCGCGGTCGAAGCCCAGGACGTTGCGGCCGATGCGCCGCGCGACGATCTCAGTCAGGCCCTGGAAGGCGCCGCCGCAGATGAACAGGATGTTCTTGGTGTTGACCTCGATGTACTTCTGCTGCGGATGCTTGCGCCCGCCCTGGGGCGGGACGTTGGCCACGGTGCCCTCGAGGATCTTCAGCAGGGCCTGCTGGACGCCCTCGCCCGACACGTCGCGGGTGATCGACGGATTGCCGCTCTTGCGGGTGATCTTGTCGATCTCGTCGATGTAGATGATGCCCTGCTCGGCCGAGGGCACGTTGTAGTCCGCCGCCTGGAGCAGGCGCACCAGGATGTTCTCGACGTCCTCGCCCACGTAGCCGGCCTCGGTCAGGGTCGTGGCGTCGGCGATGGCGAAGGGCACGTTCAGGAAACGGGCCAGGGTCTGGGCCAGCAGCGTCTTGCCGGTGCCGGTGGAGCCGATGAGCATGATGTTGCTCTTGTCGATCTCGACCTCGTCGGCGCCGCGGGGCTGGTGGATCCGCTTGTAGTGGTTGTAGACGGCGACCGAGAGGCTGATCTTGGCGTCATCCTGCTGGATCACGTACTCGTCGAGGTGATCCTTTATCTCGCGGGGTTTCGCGTACTGGGGCGCGGCCTGCGCGGCCTCGTCCATCAGTTCGCCCTCGAGGATGTCGTTGCAAAGCTTGATGCATTCGCTGCAGATATAGACGTTGGAAGGCCCCGCAACCAGCTTGGCGACTTCGTCCTGGCCTCGAGCGCAGAATGAGCACTTGATCATTTGGGGGGATCCTGTCTGTCGGCGCTTCATTTCCCCTCCGGGGGTTCCCTGCCGTTTGCCTTGCTACTTCTTCTTCTTCTTGTCTGCGATGATCTCGGACTTCTTCTCGATGACCTTGTCGACCAGGCCGTACTCGGCCGCCTGATCGGCCGACATGAAGAAGTCGCGGTCGCTGTCCTGGGCGATCTTTTCGATCGGCTGGCCGGAATGATGGGCGAGAATCCGGTACAGCTTGTCGCGCAAGTACAGGATTTCCTTGGCGTAGATCTCGATCATCGCCGCCTGGCCCTGGCTGCCTCCGAGAGGCTGGTGGATCATGGCTCGGGAGTTCTTCAGGGCGGAGCGCTTGCCTCCGGTGCCCGCGGCGAGAAGGACGGCGGCCATGCTGGCGGCCTGCCCCATGCAGATGGTCACTACATCATTCGAAATGTATTGCATGGTGTCGTAGATCGCAAGACCGGCGGAAATGCTGCCGCCCGGGCTGTTGATGTACAGATAGATGTCCCGCTCGGGATCTTCAGCCTGCAGGAACAGCAACTGGGCGATGATCAGATTCGACACCGTGTCGTCGATCGCCTGGCCCAGGAAGATGATCCGGTCCTTGAGCAGCCGGGAAAAGATGTCGTATGCGCGCTCGCCGTGCCCTGTCTGTTCCACCACGTAGGGGACTAGCATCTTGACTCCTTCTTTGGACTCCGTTCCCAGTAAATATACGCCGCCGAACCGCCGGCTCCTACAGCCGGAAGCCGGTGCCCGTGACCATCATAGCCTCATTCGGCCGATTTTTCCTTTTCTTTGTCCGTTTTCTCCACGAATTCCGCCCGCGACTTGAGGAAGTCGTAGGTCTTCTCCTCGGCGATCTCATGGGACATCCGGCGCCGGTTCTCGCCCTGGGCCATGTAGGCCTTGTAGGGCTCGAGGTCGAATTTGTTGCTGGCCGCGGTCTGTTCGATGCGGGCCTCGATATCCTCTTCGGTCGCCTCGATCTTCTCCTTGTCCTGGATGGCCTCGATCACCAGCATGCCCTTCAGCGCCCGCTCGGCCGAGGGACGGCCCCCCTGGCGGTATTCGGCGATGTCGGCGTCGCCGGTCTTGCGGCCCATGTACTGGTTGCGCCGCTTCAGCTCCTCGACTCCGGTATCGAGGTAGCCCTCGACCAGGGAGGGCGGCAGATCGATCGTGTTGCGCTCGAGCAGCCGGTCGACGATCTCCTCGCGCGTCTCGCGCTCGACCTGGCGATCGAGCTCCTCCTGCAGATCGACCCGCAGCGAGGCCCGCAGTTCGAGCATGGTCTGCCCTTCCTTGAGGGTCGCGGCGAAGGCGTCGTCCAGTTCGGGCATGCTGCGCTCGCCGACTTCCTGCACGGTTACCCGGTAGGTGACCGTGCTGCTCTTGAGATCCTCGGCGAAGTAGTCGTCGGGATAGCTCACGGTGACCTCGCGCACGTCGTCGGCCACGGCCCCGGTCAGTCCCTCGTCGAATGCGGCGAAGTTGCCCTCGGCGCCGATCTCGAGCGGGTAGTCCTTGACTTCCTTCGCGGCCACCGGCTCGCCCGCTGCGTCCAGGGGCACGATGGTGGTCTTCAGCACGTCGCCGGCCGCCGCCGCGCGATCGACCTTCTCGACAACCGCACGGCCCTCGCGCAGCCTCTGCACCGCGTCCTCGACGGCCTGGTCGGTGATGGTCGTTTCACGGACGGTGAGGGCCAGGTCGTCGTAGGCGGCGAGTTCGAAGTCGGGGCGCACCTCGACCACGATATCAACCGAGACGGGCTCGCCCTCGTCCATCTTGAGGTTCTCGAAGAAGGGATCGGACACCGGATGCAGCTTATGCTCGATCACCGCCGCCTGGTAGGCCTGGGGAATCACGTTCTCCACGGTCTGCAGACGCACTTCCGGGCCCAGGTCGCTCTCGACCATCGCCAGAGGCACCTTCCCCGGCCGGAAGCCGGGCCGCTTATGTCCCTTGCGGGCCTTGCGCAACTCGGCGCCGTACTGCTCGGTGAAGAACTCGGGAGCGATACGGACGTTGATCACCCGCTTCCACATCTCGGGGGAAGCGACTTCCAATTCGAACTGCGAGGCGCCGGCGGCGTCCTGCTTCTTGTCGGTCATGATTGATCCTCTGCTTTGGTCATTCTGGAAAGGGGCTTCGCCCCGCGTGATATCTGGTGCGAGAGGGGGGACTCGAACCCCCACGGTTTCCCACGGGAACCTAAATCCCGCGCGTCTACCAGTTCCGCCACTCTCGCGTCACAGCCGGCCTGAATCGGCTAAAAACCGCTTAAAAACAGCAGTTTCCAGCCGGGGCCAATATAAACCCACCCCCGAAACGGGTCAAGCGGGCCCCTGGACGGGAAAATGGCTTCATTTCACCTTGCGGTAGATGGTCCGCGCCGCGATTCCGAGGATGCGGGCGGCCGTTTCCTTGTCGCCGCTGGTGCTTTCCAGCGTGGCCCGGATCAGTTCGAGCTCGGCCTCGCGCAGGGTCGAGCCCACCGGGATCGTCACCGAGTCGTTCCGCTTCGGGCCGCCGGCCAGGACGGCCTGGGGCAGCACGTCGGTATCTATCAGCAGGCCCTTGCTCAGGACCACGGCCCTCTCGACGCAGTTCTCGAGTTCGCGAACGTTGCCGGGCCAGGTGTAGCGGTTGATCGCCTCGACGGCGGCCTTGCTGAATCCGGTGATGTTCTTGCTGTTCTTCTCGTTGTATCGCTGCAGGAAGAAGTTGGCCAGCAACAGGATGTCCTCGCCGCGGGAACGCAGCGGCGGCAGCTCCACGTTGATCACGTTCAGGCGGTAGAAGAGATCCTCGCGGAAGGATCCCTCGGCCACCATCTGATCGAGGTTGGCGTTGGTGGCGGCGATGATCCTGACATCCACCTCCACCGGCTGATTGCTGCCCAGGCGCTCGAACACCGCCTCCTGCAAAACGCGCAGCAACTTGATCTGGACGGTCATGGGCATCTCCCCGACCTCGTCCAGGAACAGGGTGCCGCGATGGGCGGCTTCGAAGCGTCCACGCCGCCGCTGGGTGGCGCCGGTGAAGGCGCCTTTCTCATAGCCGAAGAGTTCGGCCTCGAGCAGGGTCTCGGGGATGGCGGCGCAGCTCATCGCCACGAAAGGCCGGGCGTTGCGATCGCTCCAGCTGTGGATGGCGTTGGCCAGGACGTCCTTGCCCGTGCCGCTCTCCCCCTGCAGCAGCACGGTGGCGCTGCTGCGGGACACCTGCCGGGCGGTGTCCAGGACGCCGCGCATCACTCCGCTCTTGCCGATGATGTCGGAACTGCCCTGTATCTCCTGCAACCGGCGCTTGAGCTCGGTGTTCTCGGCCAGCAGCTGCTGCTTTTCCAGAGCCTTGCGCACCACGTTCAAGGTCGTGGTTGTGGTGAACGGCTTCTCGACGAAATCGTAGGCGCCCATCTTCATGGCCTCGACCGCGGTCTCGATGGTGCCGTGGCCGGTGATGATGATGATCTGGGCGGCCGGGGCGACTACCTGGGCCGCCTTCAACAACTCGAGCCCACCCATCTTGGGCATCATCAGGTCGGTCAGAACCAGATGCACCTCGTCCCTGCGCAAAGCTTCGAGCCCCTCCTCGCCGTTGCCGGCGGTCAGGACATGATAGCCGTTGCGTCCCAGCAGACGGGAAAGCGCCTGGCGCAGTTCGGGCTCGTCGTCCACTACCAGGACGGTGGCCTTGCTTTCCTTCTGCTCTGTATTGCTGGCGTTCAATTGGTCTCCAGTTCACTACCGGAATCCGTTACTTGGCAGATACGACCCATGCCAAGACAATTTGTCCAAGTAATGACATTTTGTCAATCGAGTTTGCGCAAATAATCGTGAAAACGCCGAAAAAAGCCCCCGTCCGGTCAAGGACGGGGGCTCCGAATCGAAAGACTACGCCGCGGATTACGAATTCTTGACGAAATCGTAGCCGCGATGCAGCGCTTCGATGTTCATGTCCACGAGGTTCTTCTTCTTGATGACCTCGCGCAGCGTATTCTCGACCAGTTCGAGGGTGAACGCTCCGGTGGCGGCCACTATGGCGCCCAGGATGACCACGTTGGCCACCTTGGGAGTTCCCACCTCGTCGGCGATGTTGGTCGCCGGGATCATGACGGTGTTCAGACGATCGGAATCGGGCTTGCCCTCAACGATCGAGGTGTCGACCACGATCAGCCCGCCGTCGGCGACTTCGCTTTCGAAGGCGTCGAGCGACGGCTGGTTCATCACGACCATCACGTTGGGTCTTTCGACCAGCGGCGTGCCGATGCGCTGCTCGGATATGTTGACCGAGCAGTTGGCGGTGCCGCCCCGCATTTCCGGACCGTAGGAAGGAATCCAGCTGACCTGCAGCCCGCCCCGCATGCCGATCTGCGAGAGGAACAGTCCCATCGAAAGAATGCCCTGGCCGCCGAAGCCGGCGAACTTGCAGTGCAGGTCATTCTCGAGCTTGGCGGGTTCCTTGTCCCGGCCGTTGCCCTTGGGATCGTAGCCCAGGTAGTCGGCGACCTTGGCGGTGTCGAAGTCGGCGAACTCGCGCCGCCACTCCCCCTCGCGCTCGTCGCTGACGTCCTTGAACACGCCCAGCGGGAAGATCTCGGTCATCTTCTCGACGAGATGCTCACGGGACGCCGGGCCGTCCATCTTCCAGCCGGTGGGGCAGGGAGAAAGGATCTCGACGAAGCTGTAGCCGCGGTTCTCCATCTGGTTCTGCAACGCCTTGCGGATGGCCTTGCGCGCCTTGTTGACGTGCTTGGGCATGCCGATCGCGACGCGCTCGACGTAGGTCGCGGCGGGCAGCGTG
>CAZYDJ010000103.1:0-9856 GCA_964646035.1 uncultured Fibrobacteraceae bacterium
CCAGGCTGCGGGAGGCTTTCACGAAGGCGCACCCCCGGTCCGGATCGACCGGCGGCAAGCCGACAGGAGATTGAGATGAAATTCAAGGGGACGACGGTGCTCGGGGTGGTGCGCGACGGGCGCGCCGCCATCGGCAGCGACGGCCAGGTCACCCTCGGCAACACGGTGGTCAAGGGCGGCGCGGTGAAGGTCCGCGAGATGGCGGACGGGAAGGTGCTGGCGGGTTTCGCCGGCGGGGCGGCCGACGCCTTCGCGCTCTTCGAGAAGTTCGAGGGTCATCTCGAGCGTTATCGCGGCCATCTGCCCCGCGCGGCGGTCGAGATGGCGCGCGAATGGCGCACCGACCGGATCCTGCGCCGGCTCGAGGCGATGCTGGTGGTGATGGATCGCGAACATCTGCTGGTGATTTCCGGCAACGGCGACGTGATCGAATCCGACGATGAGATCATATCTGTCGGTTCGGGTTCGCCCTACGCCCTGGCCGCGGCGCGGGCCCTGCTGAAGCATTCCGACCTCGGAGCCGAGGAGATCTGCCGTGAGAGCCTGCTGATCGCCTCGCGGATCTGCATCTACACCAACGACCACATCAGCGTGCTGACGCTCGCCGACGGGGAAGGAGCAGGAGAATGACCATGTTGCCTCCAGGCGACGCCGGCGGTTGGTCCTGCCGGGCCATCGTCGCCCAGCTGGACAAATACATCATCGGACAGGACGCGGCCAAGCGGGCGGTGGCGATAGCCCTGCGCAACCGTTGGCGGCGGTTGAAGCTCGAACCCGATATCCGCCGCGAGGTCATTCCCAACAACATCGCGATGATCGGACCGACCGGAGTCGGCAAGACCGAGATCGCGCGCCGCCTGTCGCTGATCGCCGGGCTGCCTTTCGTGAAGGTCGAGGCCACCCGCTTCACCGAGAAGGGCTACGTCGGCCGCGACGTGGATTCGATGATCCGCGATCTGGTCGAGAACGGCATCGCGCTGCTGCGCCGCCGTCAACGCGAGCAGTTCGAGCAGGAGATCGAGGAGGCGATCGAGGACCGGCTCATCGACATCCTCTTTCCGCCGCTGGCGACCGGCGACGATCCCGAGCGGGCGCAGCGCTGGCATCGCAGCCGCGAGAAGATCCGTCAGCAACTGCGCGACGGAGTGCTGGAATCGCGCGAGGTGTCGGTTATCACCGAACAGCAGCGCGTTCCCATCGCCAACATCTTCACCGCGGCGGGAGAGGAGATGGACGCGACCTTCTCCGAGGGTCTCGGCAGTCTCTTCCCGAAGCAATCGAAGGAATCCCTGATGCCGGTTTCGCGGGCGCGGCAGGTTCTGCGCGAGCAGGAGCTGGACCGGCGCATCGACCAGGATCAACTGAACCAGGATGCAGTCCAGCTGGTGGAGGACGGCGGCATCGTCTTCATCGACGAGATCGACAAGATCGCCGGCAAGGGCGGCGGCGGCGGCGGTCCGGACGTCAGTCGCGAAGGCGTGCAGCGGGACCTGTTGCCGGTGGTCGAGGGCGCCACCGTATCGACCAAGTACGGGCCCGTCCACACGGATCACATCCTGTTCATAGCGGCGGGCGCCTTCCACATGAGCAAGCCCAGCGATCTGATCCCGGAGCTGCAGGGACGCTTCCCCATCCGGGTCGAACTTGATAATCTGGGCGAAGAGGATTACTTCCGGATTCTGATGGAGACCGACAACTCGCTGGTGCGCCAGTACGAGGCGCTGCTGGCAGTCGACGGTTGCCGGCTCGAGTTCACCGAGGACGCGCTGGCGGCGATCGCCGGGTACGCGGCGGAGTTGAACAAGCGGCTGGAGAACATCGGGGCGCGGCGGTTGCAGACGATCATGGCTCTGTTGCTTGACGATCTGCTCTTCGACGTTCCCGAGGCCCAGACCGGCGACATCAAGGTGGATCGCGAATTCGTGACCGAACGTCTGGCCGGCGTGGTCCACGACGAGGACCTCAGCCGTTATATTCTCTGAACCCGGCCCGTGGAGGGACCGGCTTTAACGCCTAGGAGGCAAGATGTCTCTCGGACGCAAGGATTTCCTGGCCATCGACCATCATACTCCCGAGGACCTGCGGCGTATCCTGGACCTCGCCAAGGAGCAGAAGCCCCTGGCCCGTGCGCATAAGCTGCCGCATTCACATCCCAACCGCCAACTGGCCTGCGTCTTCGCCAAGCCCAGCCTGCGGACCCGGGTTAGCTTCGAGGTCGCCATCCGCCAGCTCGGCGGCGGTTCGCTGTTCATCACCGACAAGGAGATCGGGATGGGCGTGCGCGAATCGATCCATGACGTGGCCAAGGTGCTGAGCCGCCTGGTCGACGGCGTGATGATCCGCTGGTTCGACCAGGGCGAGGTCGACGAGTTGGCCAAGCATGCCACCGTTCCGGTCATCAACGGCCTGACCGACTTGCTGCATCCCTGCCAGGTGATGGCCGACATCCTGACCGTGGAGGAGCATCTCGGGACGATCGAGGGCAAGAACGTGGTCATGATCGGCGACGGCAACAACCTGGCCAACAGCTGGCTCAACGCCGCGATCCGTTTCCCGTTCAACTTCATTCTCGCCTGCCCCGAGGGTTATGACCCTAACGAAAGCATCCTGCAGAAGGCCGAGGCCGCCGGCGCCTCGTTCATGATCACCCACGATCCGCGCGAGGCGGTCGAGGGTGCGCACGTCATCTACAGCGACGCCTTCTACAGCATGGGCCAGGAGGAGGAGGCCGTTAAGCGGCGCGCCGACTTCGCGCCCTTCCAGATCACATCCGAACTGCTCGGCGCGGCGGATGAAGGGCATATCGTTTTGCATTGCCTGCCGGCTCATCGCGGCGAGGAGATCACCGACGAGGTGATGGACGGACCGCATTCGGCCGTATTCGACGAGGCCGAGAACCGTCTCCACGCTCAGCGGGCGATCATCAGCCTGCTGTTGGACTGACGTGTCCGGGGGCGCGCGTGACAATCGACGACTGGCGGGTGCGGCGGCGCTCTTGCTGGCCGTGTGCGCGACCCTGGCCTGCGCCACCATGGGGACCCCTCCCGGGGGGCCGGAGGATGAGACTTCGCCCACGTTCGGCTCGGCCGTTCCCGATTCGGGGACGGTCGGGCTCGATCCCTTCGATCGCATCGTGATCGAGTTCTCCGAGAAGGTCACACCCAAGCCGGCCGAGAGAATTCTGCGATTCTATCCGCCGCTCGAAGTGCGCAAGAGCGGCTGGCATTCGCGTCAGCGCCTGACCGTCGAATTCGAGCAGCCCGTTCCGGCCGACACGGTGCTGATAATCGAGATCTCGCGCGGTCTGGAAGATGTCCACCGGATCCGCAGCTTCAGCTCCTATCGCTATCCGGTCGCCACGGCCGACAGCCTGCCGGTCGGGGAGATATCCGGCCGGCTGCTGCAGAAGGGCGAGCCGTTGTCCGGCGCCGTGGTCGAGCTCTACGACGTCCCGCCCGATACCGTGGACCTGCTGATGCAGGAGGTGCTGCGCCGGGCCGAGACCGACTCGAGCGGCCGCTTCATATTCAAGTGGCTGCCGACGCCCGGCGGTCCCTGGTTGCTGCGGGCTTTCGATGATCGCAACGGGGACCTGCGCCCCGCCGACAACGAGGGCCGCAGACTCTTCGCCGCCAGCGTCGAGCTGACGAACCTGACGCGGCGGGTCGAGCTGGATCCGCTCACGGTTTTCACAGTCGACGAGCCCGGTTCCCTGCGTTGCGGTCCGCCGGTGGTCGGTCCCTGGACCGGGGCCGAGATCCTGGCCTGGCCGCTTGTCGTGGCCGAGGAAGATTCCGGCTGGTCGCCGCAGTATTCGCAGCGTTCCCCGCGGGGATTGACCGCCGTCTCCGCAGTCGATTCCACCGACATCACGCCGGCCGGACCGGGCGACATGCGGGTGATAGTCTTCGTCGACGTCGACGCCGACAGTCTGCTGGGCGCCCTGCCTGATTCCTCGGCCTGGCCCGACACCCTGACCTGGGTGTGGGAGCCGCATGTGGTGGCCGAGGGGTTCACTGTGCCGCCCGGACTGATCGAGCGTTTCGTGATTCCCGACTTCCCGCCGGCGCTGGTTCCCGCGCCGCCGCCGCCGCGCAGGTCGGCCGCCGACACCACGGCCGCCGCCGCGGATTCCTTGTCGTCGACCGCCGCCGACACCACGGCCGCCGCCGCCGCGGATACGTCTTTCACCGCGTCTGCGGACAGCACCGTCAGCGACGTGGATTAGTGAATCCCCCCGGCGCGCCGGATTCATCCGCACCGGCGTTGGAGGTTCCCATGTCAGTTCTGCTGCCGTTCACCAAGATGCACGGCGCCGGCAACGATTTCGTGATGGTCGCTGGCGCCGATCTGGACCGGTTGGGGATCGCGCCCGACCGCGCCCTGATCGCCGGGATCTGCCGCCGCCGGACCGCGGTCGGAGCCGACGGCTTGATCGTGGTGGCCGCCGCCTCTGATCCCGATCTCGATTTCCGGATGACCTATTACAACAGCGACGGCGGCGAGGCCGAGATGTGCGGCAACGGAGCCCGTTGCGCCTTCGCCTTCGCGCGTTCGCTGGGACTGGCCGGGGAAGCGGGTGTTTTCGGCACCGCGTCCGGACCGGTGACCGGCTCCGGCGATCAGGACGGGATCGCGATCGGATTGACTCCGCCGAGCGATATCCGCCTGGATGTCGAAACCCGGCGTGAACATCCCTTCGGCCGGATCCATCACGCCGATTCCGGAGTGCCCCATCTGGTCATCCCGGTGCCCAACGTCGAGGCCGTCGACATCCCGCGTTGGGGGCCGGCCCTGCGCAGTGATCCGGCATTCGCTCCCGACGGGGCCAACGTCAACTGGGTGCAGCCGCATCCCACCGAGGCCGGCGTGTTCCTGCTGCGGACCTACGAACGGGGAGTGGAGTCCGAAACCCTGGCCTGCGGCACCGGATCAGCGGCCACGGCGCTGATCCTGGTCGAATTGGGGCTGGCCGCCTCGCCGGTCGCGCTGTTGACACGCGGGGGATATCGGTTGACCATCGGAGTCGAGAAATCAGACTCTGGGATTCGCTTGAGCCTGCACGGGCCGGCCGCTGTTGCCTTCAAGGGAGAGGTGGAGATCGATGGTTGAAAGAACCTGGAAGATGCCCGACGGCATCTATACCGCCCTGGTGACCCCGTTCCGTGACGGACAGGTGGATCAGGAGGCCTGGGCGACGCTGGTCGAACGCCAGGTTTCCGCCGGCGTCTCCGGAGTGGTCCCGGTCGGCTGCACGGGGGAGGCCGCGGCCCTGGATCTCGCCGAACGCGAGTGGCTGGTCCGATCCTGCGTAGAGATCGCGGCCGGCCGTTGCGCCGTGGTCGCCGGTTCGGGCACCAACGTCACCACCGGCTCGATCGAGTTGACCCGGCTGGCGAAGGAGTGGGGCGCCGACGCGGCCATGCTCATCACTCCCTACTACAACAAGCCCCAGCAGCACGGCCTGATCGCGCATTACGCCGCGATCGCCCGGGCGGTGGACATCCCGCAGATCCTGTACAACGTGCCCGGACGCACCGCGGTGAACCTGATGCCGCAGACGATCGCGGCGTTGGCCGCCGAACCGAATATCGTGGCGGTGAAGGAGGCAAGTGGCGACCTCGATCAGGTCGAGACCATCATCGGCTGTTGCGATCTGAAGGTCTTTTCCGGTGATGACGGCCTGAACTTCCCGATCTTCGGCCTCGGCGCCCACGGTGCGATCTCGGTGGTCAGCAATCTGCTGCCGCGATCCCTGGCCGGGATGTGGCGGGCCTGGCGGGACGGCGAGATCGGCAAGGCCTGGTGGATCTACCGCCAACTCGATCCGGTGGTGAAAGCCTGTTTCATCGAGAGCAATCCGGTGCCGGTCAAGGCGATGCTGGCGATGATGGGACTCTGCGACGGCGCGCCGCGGCTGCCGCTGGCTCCGCCCGCTGCCGAGACCCAGGCCACGCTGGCCGCTTTCCGCGATTCCACCCTGGCCGATCTGCTGGCCGTGGAAACGGGGGCGAGCCGATGATTCCGGTGATCGTACACGGCGCCGAGGGACGGATGGGCCGCTTGGTCGCCGAATTGGTGGCCGCGGCCGACGATCTCGAATTGGCGGCCCTGATCACCGAACCGGGCCGCGGCCGACCCGCCGGGGATTTCCATCCCACGCTGCCGCTGATTGGCCAGGATCGGATGGCGGAGTCGATTCCGTCCGGCGGAGTGATAGTGGACTTCTCGCTGGCCGCCGCGCTCGGCGGAGTCCTCGCCGCCGCCGCCGCTACGGGTTCGCGCCTGGTCTGCGGCACGACCGGCCACGACGAGGCCCAACTCGAGGCCTTGGCCGCTCACGCCCGGAGCAACGCCGTGGTCATGGCCGCAAATTTCAGCGTGGGGATTCCGGTGATGAAGATGTTGCTCGACCGGCTGGCCGAATTGCTGCCCGGCGAGTTCATGGCCGAGCAGGTCGAAATCCACCATCGTCACAAGAAGGATCGTCCCAGCGGCACGGCCGCTCAGCTTTCGGCGGCCTGGACCGCGATCCGCGGCGGCGAACCGGCGCCCACCCATTCGATCCGCGTCGGCGGGGTTATCGGCGAGCATCGCTGGATCTTCAGTGACGACGAGGAAACCATCGAGCTGACCCATCGGGCCCACTCGCGGCGCGCGTTCCTGCGGGGACTGGCTCCGGCGATCCGCTTCGTCGCGGACCGCAGCAGCGGTCTCTATGGGATGGAGGAAGTGTTGGCCGGGAGTCGAGCTTGATTGCAGGGCGTGCAAAAGGGGCCCGCCCTTGGGCGGACCCCGAAAATTCGGCTTGGCCGGCTACTTCGGCAGCAGCGTGGACAAGCGGGCCTTCAGCCGGGCAGCGCGGGCGCGGGGAATGATCCCCTTGCGGGCCTGCATATCGAGCATCGAATAGATGCCCCGCAGATCCTCGGAATTGCCCTCGCCGGCAGCGGTCAGACCGCGGAACTTCTTCACGGAAGAGCGCATCTCGGCGCGATTGTCGCGATTGCGCAGACGGCGTTCCTCGCTCGTCTTCATCCGTTTTTTGGCACTTTTATGATGCGGCAAGACTATGACCTCCTTCGAGCCACGAACCGCAGGAATCTAACAGGGACCCATCGACATGTCAAGGCGACCGGACAGCAAAGAGGATGGCGCGGGGCTGCAGGCCAAACTCTCCCTGTTGCCCGAGGCTCCCGGCGTCTATCTCCACAAGGACGCCGAAGGCAAGGTTCTCTACGTCGGCAAGGCGCTGAAACTCAATAACCGGGTGCGCTCCTACTTCCAATCCGGCGACCGGGATCCCAAGACCGAGCAACTGGTCCGCCGTATCCGGGATTTCGATTATATCGTCACCGCCAGCGAGCAGGAGGCCCTGGTCCTGGAGGACCAGCTGATCAAGGAATATCGACCCCGCTACAACATCCGCCTGAAGGACGATAAGCGCTATCCCTATATCCGTATTTCCTTGGGCGAAGCTTTTCCGCGGGTCGAGGTGGTGCGGCGGATCGCGGCCGACGGCGCCCGCTATTTCGGTCCCTACACCAACGCCGGCGATATGCGCGAAACGCTAAATTACGCCCTGCGGATCTTCCAGGTCCGGACCTGCCATCTCGATCTGCCGGAGCAGACGGTGCCCCGGGCCTGCCTCGATTATCAGATCGGCCGCTGCAGCGCGCCCTGTGTCGGATTCGACGGGCAGAAGTCCTATCGCAAACGGGTGCGGGATCTGATCCGCTTCCTGGAAGGGGAGGATCGTCGTCTGTTGGCCGCCATGCAGGCGGAGATCACCGATCTGGCCCGGGAGCTGGAGTACGAAGCGGCGGCGGCGGCCAGGGATCGTCTCCGCCTGCTGGAGCGGACCCTCGGCAGTTTGAGCCGCATCCACGGGCTGACGGGTTCGGTCGACGCCTGCGCCCTGGTCAGGGACGGGCGCCAGGGTTGCGGCGTGGTGCTGCGGATCCGCCGCGGCAGGGTGCTGACCACCCACCATTTCCTGCTTGAAGATCGGCTCGAGAGCGATTCATCCGCTTTCATGGCGCAGCTGCTGCGGGAGTATTATCCCCGCGCCGGCGATCTGCCGGCCACGATCCTGCTTTCCCATGATCTGAACGACCGGGAGCATTGGGAGGGCTGGCTGGGCGAGTTGCGCGGGGGCAAGGTGCGCCTGACCCTGCCCCGGCGCGGCCCTCGCCACGACGCGGTGCGGATGGCGCTCGCCAACGCGACCTGGAAGCTCAACGAGCGGAATCTGCGGCCGGATTCCTCCGGGCGCAACGTGGCCCCCGGCGATTCGCTGCAGTTGCAGGCGGCTCTCGATCTCAAGACGGTGCCCGAAACCATCGAATGCTTCGACATCTCGAATTTCCAGGGGAAGGAAACAGTCGCGTCGCTGGTCTATTTCCGGGGCGGCAAGCCGGTGAAATCCCGCTACCGCCGTTTCCGCATCCGCACCGTGGCCGGCATCGACGATTTCGCATCGATGAACGAGGTCCTGGGCCGGTATTATGCCCGTCTGCGGGAAAAAGGCCTGCCGCCGGCCGATCTGGTGGTCGTCGACGGCGGCCGCGGCCAGATCTCGGCGGCCCGCGAGGCGCTGACGGTGCTTGGTCTGCATGATGTGGAACTGATCGGACTCGCCAAGCGGGACGAGGAAATCCATCGTGAGGGGAATCGCGAGCCGGTGCGCCTGCCTCGCACCAGCCCCGCCCTGAAACTGCTGCAACGGGTGCGCGACGAGGCTCACCGCTTCGCCATCACCTATCACCGGCTGCTGCGGGAGCAGAAGACCACGGCTTCGGTGCTGGACCTGATCCCCGGCATCGGCCGCATGAAGAAGCTGGCGTTGCTGCATCATTTCAACTCGGTGGACGATATCCGGCGCGCCGGGGCCGCCGATCTGGGAGCCGTCCGCGGACTGAGCCGGGCCGATGTCGGACGGATCATCGAGTTCTTCGCCGTGGAGAAGGGCGGTGGCAATGTCTGAGCCCTGGGACGAGGCCGTAGGGGATTTCCTGGATCACGCCGCTGCCGAAAAAGGTCTCTCGGTCAACAGCATGGAGGCGTATTCCCGTGATCTGCGGCGCTTCTGTGGCTGGGCCGCAGAGCGGGGGACGGGTTCGCCGGGCGAGATCAGCGGCTCCGATCTGAGGGCTTTCCTGATCACCACCGCCTCGGACCTCAGCGCCAGGTCGCGGGCCCGCCTGATCTCCACGCTGCGCGGATTCTTCTCCTTCCTGGTCGATGAGGGCGTGATCCACAGCGATCCGATGCTGACGATCCTGGCCCCCAAGGCCGGCCGCAAGCTGCCTGCGGTGTTGAGCCGCGCCGAGGTCGGCCGGCTGCTCGAAATCGAATCGAAGGCCGACGCCGCCGGCGCCCGCGACCGGGTTATCCTGGAACTGCTCTACGGTTGCGGGCTGCGCGTGAGCGAACTCTGCGCCCTGGACGTGACCGACCTCGACCGCGGCGAGAATTCGTTGCGGGTGCGGGGCAAGGGCGACAAGGAGCGCGTGGTCCCGGTCGGCGATCCGGCGATGGCCGCAGCCGGCGTCTGGCTCGACTCGGCCCGGTCGGAAATGCTGGACCAGCGCGGCAGCCCGGCTTTCCTGCTCAATCGCCGGGGTGGCAGGTTGTCGCGGGTGTCGGTATGGAAGATCCTGAAGCGATGCGCGGCGGCGGCGGGCCTGCGTCCCGAACGGCTGACGCCCCATACCCTGCGGCATACCTACGCCACCCATCTGCTCGAGGGCGGCGCCGATCTGAGGGTCGTGCAGGAACTTCTCTTTTTTAATGATACGGCGACCACCGAGATCTACACCCACGTCGACCGGGCCTTTCTGACCGAGGTTTACCG
>CAZYDJ010000104.1:0-9839 GCA_964646035.1 uncultured Fibrobacteraceae bacterium
TGGGATGGTTATGGCTCTCGTGGGCGATGACCACGCCGTAGCGCACCCCGTCGACAGTGCCGAAATCGACGATGCCGGCGTCTTCGACCGGTCCGACGATGACGTTGCTGCCGGTGGTGGGCAGGAATTCCTTCAGGCTGGGGCGGCTGCTCTTGTAGGAGCAGTGCTCGCTCCACATGGTGTCGAAAAGGGTGAGTTCGGTGAGAGTCGGGGGGCGTTTCAGCAGTTCCTGGACGCGCCTGGCTTCGTCCAGGGCCAAGGTCAGACCGTGCTCGCGCAAATACGCCTGCAACTCGCCGTCGTCGATTTTGCGGACATCGACGCGGTCGAAACTCTCATCATGGAATGCCACGGGAATCCCCTTGAAAAACGCGATTTCAGCTGTGGATACGCAGCTCGCGGAACGGGACGGGCACAATGTAGCAACTGGCCGGTCGCAGGCAAAGCCCTGAGTTGGGTTCCGGAGTGAAACAGGCAAGAGAGGGGCCCGGGCTAGAAATCCTTCAGGGCCAGGGTCCTGGCGAAGATCGCCGGAACGTTGCGCAGCTGGTGCCGGGGATCGAAACACCGGCCCAGGGTCTTCTCGTCGAGCCGCGAGCAGATCTCGGGATCGCCGCCGATGGCCTCGCGCAGCGAAACATCCTCGTCCCAGACCCGCATCGCGCAGCGCTGGACCCAGGCGTAGGCGTCTTCGCGGGTGGCGCCGGTCTCGGTCAGGGCCAGCAGCACGGCTTGGCTGAAGTACATGCCGCGCACCTTCTCCATATTCGCCAGCATATTGGCGGGATAGACGACCAGGCCGTCGATCAGCCAGTTCATCTTGCGCAGCATATGGTGCAGGGTGTGGCAGGCGTCGGGAAAGATGATCCGCTCGACGCTGGAATGCGAGATGTCGCGCTCATGCCAGAGAGCGACGTTTTCCATGGCCGTATGGGCGTATCCACGCAGCAGGCGCGCCATCCCGGTGATCTTCTCGCTGACGATGGGATTCTTCTTGTGGGGCATGGCCGAGCTGCCCTTCTGACCCTTGCCGAACGGCTCCTCGACCTCGTGGACGTCGGTGCGCTGAAGATTGCGGATCTCGACCGCCATCTGCTCGAGAGTGGCCCCGACCAGGGCGACCGCGGCCAGGAACGAGGCGTGGCGATCCCGCTGCAGCACCTGGGTGGAAACGGCCGCCGACTGCAGGCCGAGCCGCCTGCAGGTTTCGACTTCGATCTCGGGATCGAGATGGGCGAGCGTGCCGACCGCGCCGGATATCTGGCCGCAGGAACATTCGGCGATGGCCGCGTCGAGGCGCTTCAATCCGCGACGCAGGGCCGACCAGTAGACCAGCAGCTTCAGGCCGAAGGTGATCGGCTCGGCGTGGATGCCGTGGCTGCGGCCCATCATCACGGTGTCGCGATGTTCCAAGGCCTTCATTTCCAGAACGTTAAGCAGATCGACCAGGGACTCGCGCAGAACTCCCCCGGCCGCCTTGATCTGCAGGGCGAACGCCGTGTCCAGCAGGTCGCTGCTGGTCATGCCCTGGTGCACGAAACGCGATACGGGGCCGATGTTGGCGGCCATGTCGGTCAAAAACGCGATCACGTCATGCTGGACCGTCTTCTCGATCTCCAGCACCCGTTCGACGTCGAAATCGGCCTTGGCCCGGATCTCGACCGCCGCCTCGACCGGAATCTCGCCGCGATCGGCGCGGACCTCGCAGACGGTCACCTCGATTTCCTTCCAGAATTCGAAGCGGGCCGCGTCGGACCAGATGGCGGACATCTCGGCAGTCGCATAGCGGGAGATCACTTGGCACCTCGCGAAATAGGCGGTTGTCACGGACCGGACCGGACCGGGAAAAAGAGAACGTAGAGCAATGCCGAAAAAATGACAACAATGCCCGTTGCTAGGAATCCGGCTGCAACAGGGCCTGAGCGTCGATACGATCCTCGGCCCGGACCATCAATTCGACTCCCCTGAGCCAGAGATGAGGCCGCATCCCGCCGCAATCGTCGGAGCGGACCATCGCCGGGATGCCGGCTTCTTCCAAACGCACCCGGTCGATATCGGCGTCCAGCATGTTGACGTAGGTCTTCAGGATCACCAGATCGCTCGGCATGATCATTCCTCCCCTCGCGGAGCTTCCTCGAGCACTATCGTGCCGCTGAACTCCTCGCCGTCGCGCTCCGCCACATAATGCAGCGAAGTGCCCACGGTGGCCTCGTAGACCAGGCGGTCGATGGTGGCCTTGTCCTTCAGCGGTACCCCGTCAATCGAGCGCAGCACGTCGTAGACCCTCAGTCCCGCCTTCCAGGCCGGCGATCCCTCAACGACTTCGCGCACCACGAAACCGGTCGGATCGCCCTTGAGCTCCAGCGCCTGCATCAAAGGCTCCGAAAGCATCTGCATCACGAGACCCGAGTAGACCTGGCGGTAGTAGCCGTAGCGGCGGACATCCTCCAGGACCCACCGCGCGCGCTGGATCGGCACGGCGAAGCCCAGGCCGATGCTGCCCCCGCTCTCGGTGAAGATGAAGGTGTTGATGCCGATGACTTCGCCTTCGCCGTTGACCAGCGGTCCGCCGGAGTTGCCGGGATTGATGGCGGCGTCGGTCTGGATCATCCCCAGGTACTCGCGCCCGCCGCTGGACTGCTTGATGTCGCGGTTCATGGCGCTGATCACCCCGACGGTGACCGTGGGCTGGGTGTCGGCGAGCAGGTAGCCGAACGGGGATCCGATGGCGATGGCCCATTCCCCGATGAAGAGATCGTCCTGGTCGACCGCGAGGCGGGCCGCCGGCAGATCCTCGCCCTCGATCTTGAGCAGGGCCAGATCCCAGTTGGAAACCGTCTCGATGATCTGGGCCACGAAACGGCGGCCGTCGTTCAGGGTGACCAGGACCTCGTCGCCGCCTTCGACGACATGGGTGTTGGTCACGACGTAGCCGTCGGCCGAAACGATCACGCCGGAACCGAGGCTGGACACATCCTGCTGAAGCTGGCGGCGGGGGAAGAGTCCGGGATAGAAGCGATCCCAGAATTCCATGCCGCGCGGGGCGAGAGAGCGGGTAACTGTCCGATGCTGGATGACGTTGATGCTGACCACCGCCGGCGCCACCATCTCGGTGGCCCGCACGATGGCGTTGCGGCGGCCCGAACCGATGCCCGCGACGGAGCCCAAGCCGGAGACCGCGTCGGAACCGTTGCCGACGGCTGCCGAATCGGAGACCGTCGTCGCCGCCTGGGCCGAAACGCCGCCGCCCGCAGCCGAGGCTGCGACCGCGACCGAGTCCGGTGCGGCGGCCTGATCCGATCCGCCTCCGATGTACCAGGCTGCTCCGACGAGCATCCCGAAGAGCAGCCCTATGATCACTCCGGTCCAGGTCGGCGCGCTTTTCATCGACATTCCCGATCACCCTCCAGAAGACGCGAAACCCCGCGCCCTAATCCGCCTGCAGCTTCTGCCAATCCGCCATGAAGGCATCCAGACCCTTGTCGGTCAGGGGATGATTCACCAGCTGTTTGATCACCTTGTGAGGGATGGTCGCCACGTCGGCTCCCATCAAAGCAGCCTGCACCACGTGCTGGGGATGCCGGATGCTGGCGACAAGAACCTCGGTCAGGTAGTCGTAGTTCCCGTAGATCTCGACGATGTCCTCGATCAGCTGCATGCCGTCCTCGCTGATGTCGTCGAGGCGGCCCACGAAGGGCGAGATGTAGGCCGCGCCGGCCTTGGCCATCAGCAGCGCCTGCGACGACGAGAAGCACAGCGTGGCGTTGACCGCGATCCCCTCGCCGGCCAGCGCGCGTGTGGCCTTCAGTCCCTCGATCGTGGTCGGGATCTTCACCACGATATGCTCGCTCAGCCCGACCAGGCGCTTGCCCTCGGCGATCATCCCGGGCGCGTCCAGGGCGGTGACCTCGCCGCTGACCGGACCCTGCACGATGTCGCAGATCTCCTTCAGCAGGGCGTCGGTGTCCTTGCGTCCCTCGCGGGCGAGCAGGGTGGGGTTGGTGGTGACGCCGTCGAGAACGCCCATGTCCATGGCGTCGCGGATCTCGTCGAGGTTGGCGGTGTCGATGAAGAACTTCATGAATCCTCCTCGGGCCCGGGTGCGTGACTCAGGCCCGGACCGTGGTATTCGGGGTCGAGCAGATGTTCAGGATAACCGACCTCCTCCAGGCAGAGGCCCTGGGGAGGCGCCATGGCGCCGGCAAAAGAACGATCGCGGGCGGCCAGGATTTCGGGGATTTCCTCGGGCCGGCGGTAGCCTCGCCCGACTTCGATCAGGGTGCCGACCATCGTCCGGACCATGTGGTGGAGAAAACGATTGGCCTGCACGTGGAAGATACCGGAATCGCCACTCCAGTCAAAGCGGCAAACCGATACGTCGCAGGCGTTGTTCTCGCGCAGCGAATCCGTCTTGCAGAAGCTGGAATAATCGTGGGCGCCGATCAGCATCGCGGCCGCCTCTTCCATCGCTCCCGGATCCAATTTCCAGTAGACGTACCACTCGCGGTTCCGCCGGAAAACGTTGCGCTTCAGGCCGATACTATAGGCGTATCGTCGCCGGATCGCCGAGAAACGGGCGTTGAAGCTGCGGGATACCGGCGTGACGGCGGTGATCTCCATGTCGGCGGGGCATTTTTCGGGCAGGGCCCGGGCCAGCCTCTCGGCTTCGGCAGCGGACAGAGAGCCGACATGGCAGACCTGGCCGCGAGCGTGGACCCCGGCGTCGGTGCGGCCCGCGCCGGTGGGCAGGACGCTGCGGCCGAGCAGGCGGCCGAGCATCCGCGACATCTCCCCCTGCACGGTGCGCAGCCCGGGCTGCACCTGCCAGCCGTGGAAGTCGGTGCCGTCGTATTCGAGGTCGATGCGCACGCGGCTCATCATGACCCGTTTCCGTCTCCGGCCGCGGCGGCGATGCGATCGGCGATCTGGACCGCGTTGAGGGCGGCGCCCTTGAGCAGGTTGTCGGCGACCACCCACATCGACAGGGCCTCGGGGCGGTCGGGATCCCGGCGCAGCCGGCCGACATGGACTCCCTCCGAGCCCGAAGCCTCGGCCGGAGTCAGATACGACAGCGGTCCCGGCGCGGCGCTGACCCCGGGGAACTCCCCGAGCAGGGCGGCGGCCTCGCGGGCCGCTACGGCTTCGTAGAATACGGCCCTCACCGAGGCTGCGTGGCCGTTCCACACCGGCACGCGGGTGGCCAGACACGTCACCGGCAGACCGGGCAGATCGAGGATCTTGCGCAGTTCGCGGACGACCTTGTCCTCCTCCTCGTAGGATCCGTCCTCGCGGCCGGGGCCGATCTCGGGGATGACGTTGAAAGCGATGGTACGGGGGAAGGCCCCGATTCCCGACTGCTGCACGACGGGTTCCTCGCCGCGGTCGATCTGGCCGCAGGCGCTGCGCAATTCATCAGCCAGGGCGCGCCGGGCGTCGGCTCCGGCTCCGGAAACGGATTGGAGGGTGGTGACGTGGACCTCGCGCAGACCGTAGCGGGCGTGTAGCGGCGCCAAAGCCATCGCGATCTGGATGGTCGAGCAGTTAGGATTGGCGATGATCCCGCCGCCGGATCCCGTGACGGGGATCAGGCCGCCGTTGATCTCGGGCACGATCAACGGCACCTCGGGATCCATCCTGTAGGCGGAAGAGTTGTCGATGACCCGGCAGCCGCCGCCGATCGCGATCGGGGCATAGCGCAGACTACGCTCTGCCCCGGCGCTGAACAGGGCCAGATCGATGCCGGCGAAAGCCTCGTCCGAGACCTCGCCGCAGACAAGGTCGCCGCCGCGGAATTCGAGGCGGCTGCCGACCGAACGCGAACTGGCCAGGGCGACCGGCGCGCCGTCGACCCAGGTGCGCTTTTCGAGAAGTTTCAGCATGGCGCGCCCGACCAGGCCGGTGGCGCCGAAGACCGCGACTCTCATCCTGTCCCCCTTGACGGACTAAGGCTGCTGGCCCCGGACCGGGCCGGGATCGAACGAGTGCATGGTAGCAACCGGGAGCCGGGCGGTCAAAGGCGGCTCTGCGCCGGCGCGCCGGATCCGTGGACAGAGAGCCTTCCCGATGATAGGTTCGCCCATGAGATCCACAGCTCCACCGCAGCCCCGGGAGGCGATCATGCCGCGCCGCCGCGTCGTTTCCGTCCGCTTAGCGATATTGTTGATCCTGGCGCTGCCGGTGCTGGCGGCCCTGGCCTTATCCACCGGCTGCTTCCAGTCCGGCGACCGCACCGAGTCGATGCGGACCCTGGCCCGCTGGCAGGACAGCCGGCTGGCCGATTCGGATTCGCTGGCGGCCCTGATGACCGATCCCGACGCGCATCTGCGCCGCGCGGCCATGCGGACCGCCGGGATGATCGGCCGGGACGAGGCCCTGCCCGGATTGTTGGCGGGGCTGGACGACCGCAGCGACGCGGTCCGCGGGGCGGCCGCCATAGCTCTGGGCCGGCTCGGGGATCCGGCCGCGGTCGATCCGATGATCGAAGCCATGGCGTCCGGCCACACGACGGTGCGCCGCGCCGTCCTGGAAGCGCTGGCCATGCTGCCCAACGACGGACAGGCCCTGATCGATCCCGCCCTGCACGGCGAAGAGCCGGATGCGATCCTGGCCTGGAACGCCCTGCGCGACCGGGCCGCCGACATCGACCCGCCGCTGCTCTCGGCCACGATCCGGGCCGGTCTCGTGCGCAAGGAGCCGGACGTCTTGTGGCGGGTGCTGCGCTGCGCGGAGCGGTCGGCCGATTCGACCCTGGCCGCCGACATCGCTCCGTTCACCCTTGACCGCCATGTGCAGGCCAGGGTCCACGCCTGCCGCGCCCTCGGCCGGATCGGCGGCCCCGACGCCCTGGCCGCGGTGCTGGAATGCGGCGAGGATCGCGGCCGGATATCCCGCTGCGATCTCGCCCGGCTGCGGATAAACGCGGCGCGGGCCCTGGGCGCCCTGGCCGGGCCCGCCCTGGCCGCGGCCGACCCCGACGCCGGTCCCGGCAGCGTTCCGGGGCGTATCGTCAGCCTGCTGACGGCATGGTCGCATTCAACGGATCCGGCGGTCGCATTGACCGCGTTGCAGGCGATCAGCTCATCGGTGTCCGAATTGCCGGCGCCGCCGGAATCATCCCGCCGCGAAAGCCTGTTGCCGGTCTGGCGCATCCGTCTGCTGCGCGCGGTGCGGACTTTGATCGCCGAGTCTCCGTCCGACAGCGCCGGCGCGGAATCCGCCCCGATCCCCGGACCCGCGAACAGGGCCGCGGCCGCGACAGCCCTTTGCGCGCTGCGCGGAGCGGGGACGCTTGCTGACAGCGCCTGGCCCGCCGTCGAATCCGATCCGGACCCCCAGGTCGAAGCCGCCGTCTGGCGCGCGTTGGGCCGTTACGTCCTGGACACCCGCGGCTTGATAATGAGGTCGATGAGCCTGGATCCCGAATTACCGGCCCCGGTGGCGGCCGCGGCCATCGAAGGAATGGTCGCCGCCCTGGACAGGCTGCAGAAAGCCGACGCGGAACAGACGGCCGAGTCGATCCGCGCCCGCAACGCCGTGCAGCGGGCGCTGGTCGCCGCCGCCGATAGCGATGACTACGTGCTGGCCGCTACGGCGGCCGGGTTGCTGGGCGGCATGCGGAACCCGGCGGCCCTCGTGTCGATCTGCCGCGCATTCGAATCCGCCGCCGGCGAGGGCGCCCCCGACATCCGGCTCGCCGCCCTGGACGGGATTCGCCGGATATTCACGCCGCCGGCCGATGAACCGGCCATCGCCATCGGCGACAGCCTGCGGCGTCGCGTGGTCGCATGCCTCGAAGAAAGTTTCGACTCGCCCGACATCCGCCAGCGGCTCCAGGCCCGGACCGCGGCCGTTGAAAGCGGCCTGCTGCCGCCGAACCTGATCCCGGGCGAAGCCAGCCTGAAAGCCACGCTGAAGGCCGTTGTCCGCTGCCCGGGCCAGTCGCCGCCGGCTTTGCCGTTCCGCGCCCCGCGCCTGATATGCTCCACCGACCGCGGCGATTTCATCATCGCGCTGGACGGCGAGGCCGCTCCCAACTTCGTGACCGCGTTGCTGGCCCTGGTCGCAGACGGTTTCTACGACGGGATGACCTTCCACCGGGTCGTGCCCGACTTCGTCATCCAGGGCGGCGATCCCCGCGGCGACGGCTGGGGCGGTCCCGACTTCACTCTGCGCAGCGAATGGAGCCGCATCCCCTACGACCGCGGAGTCGTCGGCATCGCCCATTCGGGCAAGGATACCGGCGGCAGCCAGTTCTTCGTCACCCTGTCGCCGCAGCCGCATCTCAACGGCCGCTATACGGTGATCGGCAAGGTGGTTTCGGGAATGGAGGTGGCGGACGCGGTCCAGCAAGGCGATACTTTCCGACTGACTGTGGAACCCGAGTAGGAAGCAGGCGTTACGAGCGCCGAACCCAGCAATAGGAGTTGAGCATGAACAAAGGAATCCTGATCATCATCGGCGTCGTGGCGGTGATCGTCTTCATCTTCGCCGTATTCACCGGCCGCTACAACAACATGGTCACGCTGCAGGAAGCCGTCGACGGCCAATGGGGCAACGTCGAGAACGTCTACCAGCGCCGGGCCGATCTGATCCCCAATCTGGTCAACACGGTCAAGGGCTACGCCGAGCACGAGCGGGAGACCCTCGAAGCCGTGATCAAGGCCAGGGCTTCGGCCACGGCGATCCAGGCCGAGATCACGCCCGAGGCTCTGAAGGATCCGGCCACCCTGCAACGATTCCAGGCCGCGCAGGACCAGCTCGGAGGCGCCCTGAGCCGGCTGCTGGTCGCCGTCGAGCGCTACCCTGATCTGAAGGCGAACCAGAACTTCCTCGACCTGCAGGCCCAGCTCGAAGGTACGGAGAACCGCATCGCAGTCGAGCGCCGGCGGTTCAACGACGCCGTCCGCTCCTACAACACGGTGATCCGGCGTTTCCCGTCCAACCTCGTGGCCGGCATGTTCGGCTTCGGTTCCCGGACCTATTTCGAGTCCGCCGCTGGCGCGGACAAGGTGCCGGAAGTCCAGTTCTGACCAGGTCGGAGGCCTGAATGAATCTATTGAACCACCGGCTGCGGGTCATCCGCCTACTCGCGCTGCCGGTCTTGGCCGCGATCCTGTCGATCGCCCTGGCCGGAGCCGTTGCGGCAAGCGATCTGCCTGCTCCCCCACCGCGCCATTTCCATGACGCGGTGGGCCTCGTCGATCCCGCCGAGGGCGCCCTGCTCGCCGATGCGCTCTCCGGTTACGAGCAACGCACGGGCATCCAGTTCGTGGTCGCCGTACTGCCCGAAATCGACGGTGATCTCGAGGATTACGTCAACCGTCTCTACGAGGGATGGGCCATCGGCGACAAACAGACCCAGCGCGGAGTGTTGCTGGCCGTCTTCCCCGAACAGCGTCGATCCCGGCTGGAAGTCGGTTACGGACTCGAAGGAGCTGTGCCCGATGTGCGCGCCAGTCGGCTGCTGCGGCAGATGACCGAGATTCCCAGTTCGGAGCCGGGACGCCGTCTGGCCTCGGTGATGGTGGGCGTGGCCCGGCTCGCCACCCCCGAAGATCCTCTGGCCCAGGGCCAGATCGGCCGGGAACCAGACCGGCGCTCGGCCAAACGCGGCCTGCGCAGTTTCCTGCTGCCGTTGCTGCTGTTCTTCCTGATCGGCGGCGGCGGCTACGGCCGGCGGCGCTGGTTGGGACCGTTGATCCTGATGTCGGCTCTCAGCGGCGGCGGATCCCGGGGCGGTTTCGGAGGCGGCGGCGGAGGCGGCGGTTTCTCCGGCCGCGGCGGTTTCTCGGGCGGCGGCGGCGCCAGTGGAGGTTGGTGATGGGTTCGCATAAACGCAG
>CAZYDJ010000105.1:0-9827 GCA_964646035.1 uncultured Fibrobacteraceae bacterium
ACCTCGACCGCCTTTTCGAGCTGGGGATCGCGTCCGGCCATCACTTCCTCGGGCAGGTTGTCGACCACGATGTCCGGGTCGACGCCGTAGTTCTCGACGTCCCACTCGCCGTCCATGTTGAATATCCCGAACTCGGGGAACGTGACCTGGCCGCCGTCCATCAGCGGGATGCTGGTGCTGACCCCGACCAGGCCGCCCCAGGTGCGCGTGCCGATGACCTTGCCCAGTTCGTAGCTCTGGAAGTAATAGGGCAGGGCGTCGCCGCCGGAGCCGGCGTGGGCGTTGCTGACCATCGCCAGCTTGCCCGCGAACGCGCTGCCGGGAGTGCGCCAGTTGATGCCGTGACGCGGCTTCCACTGGTTGAGCATCTTCTGGTTCAGGATGGTCATCATGAAGTCGGGGATGAAACCGCCCCCGTTGTACCGCTCGTCGATGATCAGGCCTTCGAGCCTGATCTGGGGATAGTAGGCCTTGGCGAACTCGCGCACGCCGTCGTGGGCGGTGTTCGGCAGATGCAGGTAGCCGAGGCGGCCGCCGGACATCTCGGCCACGCGACGCCGGTTGTCGTTCACCCACTTGGTGTAGCGCAGAACGGCCTCCGAAGCGACGGGTTCGACGGTCACTTCGCGGGCGTCGTCGCCGTTCGCCTTCGCCGACACCTTCAGCACCGTCTGATGCCCGGTCTTGCCCTCTAAGAGCGAGTAGGGATTGATGTCCTTGTCCAGCTCGACGCCGTCGACGGCCAGCAGGTAGTCGCCTTCGTTCACGTCGATGCCGGGGCCGAACAGCGGGGTTTTCACGCCGGTGTTCCAGTCGCGCTCGGTCAGGATGCCGGTCAGCCGGAAGCGTCCGTCTTCCAGGGTGAAGTCGCACCCCAGCAGCCCGGCCGCGATGCTTTCGACTTCGGGATTCTGCCCGGGATAGACGTAGGCGTGGCCCGCGGACAGTTCGGAGACCATCTCGCCCAGCAGATAATCCAGATCCGAGCGGTGCGACACGTAGGGCACCAGCTGGCCGTAGCGCTCGTAGATGTGATCCCAGTCCATGCCGTACATGTCCGGGTCGTAGAAGAAGTCGCGCTCCAGGCGCCAGGCGTCGCGGAATATCTCCCGCCACTCCAGCCGCGGGTCGATGCGTGCGACCATCTTGGCGGTCGGCAGCGGCTTGTCGGTCTTCTGGTCGGCGGCGGCGTCGACGATGCCGCAGGAGCCGTTGGCCATGTAGAGCAGTTTCTTGCCGGCGGCGTCGAGTTCGAAGCCGGAGATCTTGGACAGCACCTTCTTGACCTCCCGCTCCTTCATGTCGAAGAACGAGAGGTCAGCGCCGCCGTTTCCGTCGTGCTTCAGATAGAAGAGCTTGCCCTCGGCCGCCTGCAGCCCGCTGTAATTGCCGGCGGCTACGTCCAGGGCGACCATTCTCGAGCCGATGCCGTCGAGGTCGATGTCGACGCCTTCGTCTTCATCGGTCTTCTCGGCGTCGTCGTCATCCTTCTTGCCGTCGTCCGTCTTCTCGGCTTCGGTGTCGGGCTTCTCGTCATCCTCGTCGTCGGCGACGATCTCGACCTCGTCGCTCTCAGGCGGGAAGGGATCGGTCACGTCGTCGCGCAGGGTGACCAGGTACAGCCCATCGCGGTCCGACCAGTACGGCTTCATGTCGTAGGGGCCGAACTTGGGGTCGAAGTGGCGGGACGAAGCGAAGTACAGGAAATCGCCGGCGGGATCGAAAGCCGGGCAGGTATCGTCGGTCAGGTCGGATGTCACGCGGGTGGTCGTGCTGTTCTCGGTGTCGAAGAGGAAGATCGACCGCATGCCGTTGTGCTCGGCGCGGGCGAAGGCGATCCAGCGCGAGTCGGAGCTCCAGTCGGCCTCGAAGACCCGGCCGGAGTCGCCGCGGTCGACGTCCGAGATCCTGCCCGATTCCACATCGACGATTCGCCAGACCATCGCGGCGTCGAAGAACAGGATCTTGGCGCTGTCGGGAGACCACATGATCTCGAAGATGTAGGTGTGGCCGCCGTCGGTCAGTTGCCGGGTCTCGCCGGTTCCGTCGCCGGGAGCGACGTGGATTTCGTATTCGCCGCTCAGGTCGCTGACGAAGGCGACCAGCTTCCCGTCGGGCGACCACTGGGGCAGCTTGTCGTGGGCTCCCGGGGAATCGGAGAGGTTGCGCACCTCGCCCTTCTCGGCCGGCACGGAGAAGATCTCGCCGCGGGCGGACAGGACCGCGCGCTTGCCTCCGGGGGCGATGCCGCCGCCGGTCAACTTCTCGCCGACCTTTTCGTAGCGGGGGCGGGTCATCTGCATGTCGCTGTGCAAAGCGACCTTGATCGGATGCGTTTTCTCGTTGGCCAGATCCAGCACGTAGAGCCGGCCGCCGTTCTCGTAGACGATCGAGTCGGGGCCCAGGCTGGGCCATTTCACATCGTATTCCTTGTGATCGGTCACCTGGCTGATCTCGGCGCTGCGCGTGTCGTAGGACCAGATCTGCATCCTGCCGGTGCGGTCGCTGGTGAAGTAGATCTTTTCGCCGCTCCACATCGGGAAGTTGTCCGAACCCTCCCAGTCGGTCACGCGTCGGGTCTGCTTCTTGGCGAAGTCATGGATCCAGATGTCCTGGGCCATGCCGCCCTTGTACCGCTTCCAGGTCCGAGTCTCGCGCGTGATGCGGTTGTAGGCCAGTCGGTTGCCGTCGGGCGACCAGCTCGACAGGCCGCCGGTCGGCAGGGGCAGTTCGGTCGGCAGACCGCCGTCGACGTCCACCGTCCAAAGGTTGGCCTCGCGTCTGCCGATGCCCTGGTAGCGCGATGTCTGGAAGCGCACCGAATCGCCGTCCGGCTGCCAGTCGATGATGCGGTCCAGGCTCGGATGCCAGGTCAATCGCGTCGGCTCGCCGCCTTCGGCTGGAATCGTGTAGATGTCCCGGTTGCCGTCGTACTGGCCGGTGAAGGCGATGGTGCGGCCGTCGGGCGAGAACTTGGGCGAGTATTCGAAACCGACGTGGGTCGTCAGCAGCTTGGCCTCGCCGCCGCCGGATGGCACGGTCCACAGATTGCCGCCGTAGACGAAGACGATCGAATCACCGCTGATATCGGGCATTCGCAGCAGCCGCATATCGTCGGTATCGGGCAAGTCGGCGGCGAATGCCGCAGTCGAACCGGCCAGCAGGCACAGGCAGACCGCGGTGATGAGCCATCTCTGCATTTTCAACCTCCACGTGGGAAGGAAAGCCAAGGTGAGAAAATTTACGCAATCAAGTACTACGCGATTGAAGCGTCATCTGTTGCGTCTGATGCCCGCCGCCGTAGTGTGCCCCCGGGTAGGTGAGATCCGGCTGACGAATTTATGCCGGTCCAACCTGTATTCGGACGGCATATCCCCGTCGGTGATCAGGAAGAGGCCGCTGCGTAGCTGATGCGTCCAGCAGCCGGCTAGTCGCAACATATGTGCGCGCTTCTCATCCATCACGAAGATGTCGCGCCCCTTCTCGATGGTCAGTTTGCCGTCCTTGGAAGTCAGGTCGCTCTTGCCCTTCAGATAGGCCGCCATCTCCTTGGGCTGGACCCAGACCATCAGGTGGATGTCCTGGTCCACCATCTCTTCGCCGTAGAGGTAGTAGAGCAGGTAGCAGGTGGTGTCGTAGTCGGGCGGAACGACGATCGATCCGGGTCCCATCTCCTGGATGAAGGCCAGCGCCTCGGCGGCGTCTTCGGTGTTGTGGCTCTGGTCGGCTTCGGACCAGTTCAGCCAGAGCAGAGCCGCCGGCAGCAGCATCGTCCAGACCACGAATCCGCGCGGCAGCCGCCGCGATGTGAACGCCGCCGCGCTTTCCAGGCCGGCGCCCAGCGGCAGGACCAGGATCAGCGCGCAGGGGATGAGGTAGAATTCGATATCCGGAATGCTGTAGTTGGCGTTCAGGAACATCTGGAGGCAGAACGCGGGAGCCAGCAGCCACCACAGCCGGCCGGGCCGCAGGGTCTTCAGGCCCCACAGGATCGGGATCAGCAGCAGATAATACTGCTCGGCCAGGATGCGCAGCAGATTGGGCAGGTCCGACTTCAGCACTTCGACCGCGCCGTGATTGAACATGAAGGCCCGGAACGGCGATCCGCTCACGCAGGCGGCCAGCGACCGCAGATCGTGGACGTCGGCCTCTATCGCCACCGAGCCGGGATCGAGCGATCGCCAGAAGAGGTAGCCGTACTGGGCGATCCCCAGCAGCGCGAACAACGCCACCGTGCGGATCAGGCGCAGGTCGCGATACAGGCCGCGGTCGACGATCCAGACGAAGGCCGCGATGCCGGGCAGCAGCGAAATCATGCTCAGGTGGTTGCCGAAGGAGATCGCGTAGACCAGGGCCGCGGCGAGCAGCAACCGGCGCTCGCGCAGCAGATCCCATTTGACCAGCAGGTGGATCACGACGGCGGTGAACAGGGCGTTCAGCGCGTAGACCTCGGCCACCACGGCCTGCGACCAGAACAGATAGGTGAATCCGAAGGTCGTCGCGGCGGACAGGGCGACAAGGGTGCGGATCCGCAACAGGCGCAGCGTGCGATAGAGGACTGCGCAGGTAGCCGCCGCTGTGACCGCCGACATGAAATTCGCCTGCCAGGCCTGGGATCCGAAGGGCATCAACCAGGTGAACAGGCCGTTGAGCAGGATGTAGCCGGGATAGCCGGTGGGATGCGCGGTGCCCAGCACCTTGCCCAGGTACTGGAACTTGGCCGTGTCTCCCGAGTAGCCGGTGCCCGGCAGCAGGGTCAAGGTGTAGACCGCCAGCGGCGCCAGCCAGGCGGCCGTGGCCGCCAGATGTTCGCCCACACGGGCCCAAGCGATTCTCATCCAGCGACCTTTCAGTCTCGACTTCAATGGAAGAGCCGGTCCCAGAAGGAACCCTTGGGCACTTCCTCGCTGCAGAGGATGTCCACTGCGCCGAGTTCCCGGCCGTCGAGGATCGCCACCGCGCTGCCCACGACCTGGCCGGCGGCGATCGGCGCCGCGACGTTTTCCGGCAGGCGCAGGTCGAGCTGGACCTCATCTATCCGGTCCTTCTGGACTCCGACGACGAGCGCATCGGCGAAGGCCAGCGCGGCGGTGGCCGCCTTGCCACCCTTGACGTTCAGTTCCTGGTCCAGCGGGGTCGCGGCCGAGGGGATCAGCGGCACCTTCGTGTATTTGGAGAAGCCGCGGGCCAGCAGACGGGTCGTCTCGGTGCCGCGCAGCTCGTTGGTCGGCGCGCCCATCACCACTGATATCAGCCGCACGCCCTTCTGGAAGGCCGACGCGGTCAGGCAGTAGCCGGCGCTGCTGGTGAACCCGGTCTTGATGCCTTCGAGCCCGCGGAACTTGCCTACCAGGGGGTTGGGATTGGTCAGGAAGAACTCGCCGTTGCGGAAAGGCACGTGGTCGCTCACCGCCCATTCCAGGGCTTCGGGATGATGTGACAATTCGCGTCCGAGAATGGCCATGTCGTAGGCCGAGGACTTGTCGGACTTCTGGCCGCGGCCGGGCGGCAGTCCGTGTACGAAATGGAATTCGGTGTCGGTCATTCCCAGTTCGATCGATCGCTGGTTCATCAGCTCGACGAAGGCGTCGGTGCTGCCGGCCAGATGCTCGGCCAGGGCGACCGCGGCGTCGTTGGCGGAATGGATGGCAAGCGCCTTGAGCAATTCGATCACCGGGAAGGACTCGCCGTGTTTCAGGTAGACCTGCGATCCCCCCATCTTGCTGGCCTTGGCCGATATCTTGACCGGATCGTCGCCGGAGATCTCGCCGATGGCGATGTTCTCCAGGACCAGCAGCTCGGTCATCATCTTGACCATCGAAGCCGGCGGCAGGGGTTTGTGCTCGTTCTCGGCGAAGAGCACCTCGCCCGTGCGCGCATCCATCAGCATCGCCGCCTTGTAGCGGCCCGAAAGCGCCTGGGCGTCGGCGAAGGCCCCGGTCAGCAGGGCCAGGGTGATCATCAGCAGAGCGGCGGCGGCGGAATGTCTGTACGGGTCCATCCGGAACATGGCTCCATCCTTGGGGACGATCGAGCGGAGCGGGCCGCGAGGGCGCCGCGGAACGGCATGCGAGATGTGATTCGAAGGGGTGGTCCCCCCGGCGTTGGCGCGACCTGCAAGGTACCGCCGCCGCCGGGGGTGTGTCAAGACAGGGCCGAAGCCCCCGGGGTCAGTGAGTCAGGATCCTTTTGATCTCTTCGACCGTCGGCACGCCGCCGGCGAACTCGATCTTGCCGTCGATCTCCAGGGCGGGGGCGGAGGCGGTCACGGCTCCCATTACGGCCAGGGGCATGTCGATGGACTCGATCGAATAATCGATCCCGAGTTCAAGGGCGGCCTGGTCGGTCAGGGCAAAGAGACGAGCGCACCGGTCCGAACCGGCGCCAAGGATCCGAATCTTCTTCTTCATATTGCGTTTTACCTTCCAACCGGTCGGTGTGGGGCGATTTGGCGACGACGTGGCGGGGAACCGGCGTAGCCGCACTGAACGGTCTTGGCAGGAAAGATAATCAGCGCCGAACGCAGGTAAAGGAACGGCGAGATGATTTCGAGCGGAATTCGTTCAAGTTGTTATTTTATTGATGGTTGTCAGGTTGGAATAATAAAACAACAGGTAACCTCGACCACGGTAATCCGTAAGATCCGGTGCTGATTAATGTTTGCAGCCAGAGCCGATGTCCTGTTCCATGATGATGACGGAGGTGAAAATGGGCAGAGTTATCTGCAGACGCATCGGGTTGCTTGCCCTGCTGGCCGCGGCGGCGCTGCTCGCCGGCTGCGCCGGATCTCCGCCTCCGATCCAGGAATACGGCGGCGCCTGGTCGTTCCAGGCCGCGACCGACTCGCTCGGGCTCGATGAATTCATTTCGTTGACGGCGGCCGAGCGCGATTCCCGCCGTCGCCTCGCGGCGTCCTGGCGCGAACGCGCCGAATCCGCTCCTCGATCCTGCCAGCGGATGCAGGCGTTGGGCACCAGCGCCGGACTCGCTCCCGACGATCCCGACATCTGGCTCGAGATGGCCGCCCTGGCCCGCGCCGTCGGCGATCGTCCCCGCGCCCTGGCCTACATCGCCGCCGCCGAGAATTCCGTGGCTAAAGTCCGTCCCGAGCTGCGTTCCTCTCTGCGATTGAAAATCGCCCAGCTGCGCTGCTGGGTCTACAAGGACGGCGGCGAGTGGCTGCGGGCCGAAGCCTGGGCGGACAGTTCGGCGCGGATCAGCCTCGACGAGCGCGAGACACGCATGTTGCAGGGCCTGACCCGAGCCGGCGGCGGCAACTACCGGGGCGCCCTGCTCGAGGCCCGCGACATCCAGCGCATCGAGCCCAAATGGTTCGAGTGGCGCTGGATCCAGGCGCTGGCCGAGATGATCCAGGGCCGGCCCGACGTGGCCTATCACTGGCTGACATCGGCGCCCGAAGGCGAGGCCGGCCTGTCCATGACCGTGCCCCGCGACCTGTTGCGCGTGAACATCTCGCCCGACCGGGTCTGGTCCGCTTCGTTCAACCAGGACGCCGGGTTGATCTGCGAGAAACTCGGTCGCTGGGATCGCGCAGCCACCTACTACCGCCGCTCCGCCGACGCCCTGCCGATCAACGACGACAATTGCCTGTTGCGTCACGATGTGATTTTCCGGCCCGCTGCGGGTAAGCCCTACGTTCTGCCGGTATGGTTGGCCTTCGACCGGCTCTTCGCCGCCGGATCGCCCTACGCCTGGGCTACCGAGGCCCTGGAGCGATTCAATTCGGCCACCGCCGATCACCGCGCCGAACTGGCCGACGCCGCCTCGGAAGCGCTCAGCCTCTGCATCAGGATGGACATGCATACCGATTGGGCCCATGCCCGCCGGGGGCACGTCTACGCTTCGCTGGAGATTTGGGATCTGGCCAAGCGGGATCTGGTCCAGGCCCAGGCCGCGTTCGCCGAACAGGGGATCGAGGACGGCTGGACCCTGGCCTGGCTGGGGCGGATCAGTTCGCGGGACGGCCGTGTCCGTAGCGCGGACAACCTGCTGGAGCGGGCGGTGGCGGTCGAGCCCGGATTGGCTTTCGCCTGGAGCGACCTGGGCTACGTGAAGCTGCGGATGGGGCAGCCCGAGGCGGGTCTGAAGGCGCTGGACATGGCGCTGGCGATCGATCCCGGGATGGCGGCGGCCTGGTATAACCGGGGCTTGCTGCAATATCGGCAGAAGAACTGGCCGGCGGCCGTCGCCGATCTGGACATGGCTTTGCGCCTGGCTCCCGGCAACGAAGAGATCATGGCTCTCTATCAGCAGGCGAGGCTGCAGTTGCGGCGCGAAAGTCCGGACGCGGAGCCGCCGGGGGATTGAGTTTTGCTTCCGGATCGCTCGGCGGACGGTTCTGCTATGCTGTTCCGCCCGCCGTTGCCACAGCCGGTCCGGCCCGCATATAGGCCCGCAACCGCCAGAACAGCAGCCCGGCGCAGAGCAGTCCGCCGATGAAATCCGCGATCGCGAATCCGTACCACCCGCCGAAAAGCCCCATCGCCCGCAGACCCAGCCACACGCCCAGCGGTTCGAGCAGCACCCGCATCGTGAAGTTGGGCAGCATTCCCATCAGACCGTTGCCCTGGGCGTGGAACCAGAACGACGTGATGTTGACGATGCTCAGCATCGGCCGCGCGACCGTCGCCCATCTCGCCAAAGGCACGCCGGCGGCGATGACCGAAGCCTCGTCGGTGAAGATGCCCAGCGCCTGGCGCGGGAAGAGGATCACCGGAATCGCCAGCACCGACATCAAAGTCAAGGCGTGGCGCAAGGTCAGGACGGTGACCTGGCCCACGCGGTCGCGCAGTCCGGCGCCGTGGTTCTGGCCGACCATGATCATCATGCTCATGCTGATGCCCAGGGTGGGCAAAAAGACGAAGCTGAGCAGCCGGCTGCCCGCGCCGAAGGCGGCGATGGCGTCGGTGCCGGCCTCGGGGCCCAGGTTGGCCAGCATGTCGGTGATCAGATAGGTCGAGACGGGCATCGAGAGGTTGGCCACGAACGCCGGCGCCGACACGTTGCCCAGCCCGCGCAGCAACGCCGGATTCCAGCTCCAGGCGGCGCGGTCGAAGCGCACCTTGCGGCCGCGGTTGCCCAGTTCGCGCAGCACCATCAGCGACGCGAACATGAAGCTGACCGCGGTGGTCACCGCCGCGCCGGCCACTCCCAGTCGCGGGAACGGTCCCGGCCCGAAGATGAACAGCGGATCGAGCACGATGTTCAGGCCCAGCGCCAGCGCCATCAGCTTGAACGGGAACATGGTGTCGCCCTCGCCGCGGAACAGCGAGTTGACGGTCATCGGCATCATGCTGAAAACGGCGGTGGCGTAGGTGATGCGGGTGTAGAGGACGGCGCCGTCGGTAACATCGGCGACGGCTCCCATCCGGCGCAGCAACGGCTCGGCCAGCAGCAGCCCGAGCGGCGAGACGACGACGACCAGCACCCCGACCACGATCAGCACATGCCACAGCAGATTGCGCACCTGCTTGTCTTCGCCCGCGCCGGTCAGCCGCGAACACAGCGAGGTGGCTCCCTGGCCCAGGGCGCCGGCGATCGAGTGGATCAGATACGCGACCGGAAAAGCCAGCGACACCGCGGCCATCGCCTCGCGGCTGAAACGGCCGAGGTACAGCATGTCGACCAGCCCGAAGCCGGTGACCAGGAACATCGCCATGATCATCGGGATGCTCAGGCCCAGCAGGGTGCGGTTGACCGGGCCCTCGATCACCGGATTGACGGCCGCGGCTCCGTCGGCGGCGGCATGTCCGGGACCGGGACGGCGGCCCATGGCGCGCAGGCGGTCGAAAAACGAGGGCATCGGG
>CAZYDJ010000106.1:0-9796 GCA_964646035.1 uncultured Fibrobacteraceae bacterium
ATTGGCCCGGTCTTGACGGGAAAGCCACGGGGATAGAAGTCGATGAAAAAGATATTGGTGATTCTAATCCTGCAGCTTATTGCCATGCCTTCATCGGGCCGGCAATTCACCGAGCTTCACGGAGACTATCTGGGACAGCCCCTGCCCGGTGAAACGCCGGTGGTTTTTGCCGGCGGAATCGTCTCGGCGGACTTCAAGGAACACTGGGCGCCGCGGTTTTCTCCCGACGGCAACGAGGTGTTCTGGTGGACGATCCGGGTCGACGAAGAGAATATATGGCATGAAATCCACAAGACCATGCGGCGTATTGATGGCAGATGGACTGAACCTGAGACATCGCCATTCGATAATGCGCCGATCTTTTCTCCCGACGGCAATCGATTGTATTTCGGCAGCAAGGAAGAGGGAGACGACCTCACTTTCGTCGAGAGACAGGGTGACGGTTGGAGCGAGCCGAAGCCGGTCGGCCTCGTCTCCCGTTTCCCCGCGGTGAAGCACGCCTACTTTCCCTCCATCACGAGCGACGGCACACTTTATTTCATGGGCTATCTCGAAGGGCAGTGGGCCAATATCGGCATCTATCGGTCGGAGCTCATCGACGGTGAATATGCGAAGCCGGAATTGCTGCCGTCGAGCATCAACACCCTGGGCGGCATGCGCAACTGGACACCGTTTATCGCTCCGGACGAAAGCTACCTGATCTTCTGTTCGACTCGAGGGCTTCCCGCATCCGACCAGGGAGATCTGTTCATCAGCTTCCGGCAGCCCGACGGGAACTGGGGAGAGCCCGTCGGTTTGGGTGAAGCGATCAATTCTCCAAGGGTGGATCGATTTCCCGCAGTCTCGCCGGACGGCAAGTATCTCTTCTTCACCCAGCGTACCCGCGACCACGACGAAGATGTATTCTGGGTGAGCGCGGATATTATCGAGAGGCTGAGTGAGGCATCGAATTGAGGCGGCGGACGGGACGCGCCAAACGCCTTTACAGGTCTGGCCAACGTTAGCCGGCGGACCACTCCCGGCATCGACAGAAAAGGGGCGCCTGAAATGAGAACTCAGCTGAAACACGCACTCTCCGGCCCGGTTGTTCTGGGTTGTCTGCTTTGCTCCGTCGTTCAGGCGAACGAAACGTCAGCGATGCAAAAGCCGCCTGAACCGCAAGCCAGGGTCGGTAATCCGGCTTCTGCCGAATCCTCGGCCGCGATCGTTTATGCAAAAGGCCGGCAGAGCTTTGGCGAGGTTCGGACATTCGGATTGGCGATTGCGGATGTCGACTCGGACGGTGATAACGATCTGTTCATTGCCAACTACATAGGTCCGAGCAGACTCTGGTTGAACGATGGCGATGGTCTGTTCACCGACAGCACTCAGAGATTCGAAGCATCCACTGACCAACGCGCGCATGATGTCGCGGCCGCGGATTTTAACGGAGATTCACGTCCCGATATTTTCCTGGTCTGCCACGACGCTCCGAGCAGGGTATTCCTGAATGACGGATCAGGAAAATTCGTCGACAGCCGACAGGACATTGGAGCGGCCGGCGATTCCCCGACATCGGTTGTGCTGGGTGACGTTGATTGTGATGGCGATATGGATGCATTCATCATTTATCCCCGAAAACCGAACAGGCTATGGGTGAACAGCGGCGACGGCCTTTTTACGCGGTCTGATGCCGAATATGGGGGAAGAACGGCAAAGGTGATGACCTTGGCGGACTTCAACGGCGACAAGTATCCCGACTTGTTTTTCGGCTTCCTCGATAAACCGGGCGAGGTCTGGTTCAATGACGGCTCGGGCAATTTCCGGGGCACGGATCAAGTGCTGGGCGACCAGGTTGAATGTGATTGTGTCGTCGCCGGAGATATCGACGCCGACGGAGATACGGATCTTGTCATATCCAGCATCAGGAATGGCATCGGAGTCTGGTTCAATCAGGATCACACGGGGATATTCGCTGAAGAAGGATCCCGCTTCTTTCCTGGTACGATCAGAACCGTAGTGCTGGATGCGGATGGCGACGGAGACCTGGACCTGATCGCTTCACACATCGAAACAGGCAACAGGCTATGGCTGAATAGAGGCTCGGGGCGATTCACTCCCACGGATCAATTTCTGGGGACCACCTGGGCTACCAGCTTCGCAGTCGGAAGAATCGATTCGGATGGCGACCTCGACGTGGTCACCGGGAGTGAGGCCGATGGAGTGGGCGCGGCAGCAGTCTACTTCAGGGAATAAATGGCTGATTGAGCTAATACTCAGGTATGGTATTTATCCGGCTCTCACATCGCCCTCGTAACTTTCGGTGACCTCAATCCGCCACCGCCTCGATGACCACCAAAATCTCCCCGACGTTCACCGACCGCCCCTTGACCGCCGGCACTTCGGTCACGGTTCCCGAGACCGGCGCCACCAGTTCGTTCTGCATCTTCATCGCCTCGACCACCGCCACCGGATCGCCGCGCTTCACCTCGTCGCCGACCGACACCAGCACGTCGATCACCACGCCGGGGATCTCGGCCTTCAGCACGCCGCCGCCCGCTTCGGCCTCGGTGTCCAGCACCATGGCGTGCAGCTCGTCGACCACCAGCAGATCCAGGAACCGGCCCACCGCCGTGGCTTCCAGCCGGCCGGGTTCGTCCGAGCCGGTCAGATGGACCAGGTGGGACCGGTTGCCCAGCAGCAGCGACATCGCCCGGCCGTTCATCACGATCCGGGCGTCGACTTCCTGCAGCGGCCCGTCGTCGAGCTGGACCGCCAGTTCGGTGCCGCGATAGCCGACCGCGGCGGTGAACTGCTCTTCCCCGTGGCGCAGGAGGTATCGTTTCTTCAGCCACATCGCAGGGTTCCTTTCGGGGCTCGCCTCGGGCGCCGCGGCCTCGCCGGCCGCCGCCGGGTCACTTGCGTCCGGTCATCTCGCGCAGGGCAGCGCGGCGCCAGTTCGACATCCGTTTCTTCTGCATCTCTTCCGGGCATTCCCCGCACGGATCGGGGCTGCGCACCACCGCCAGCCGGCGGTCGGCCTCGAACAGCGCCGCCGCGGCGAGCAGGGCCTCCCGATCCTCCGGCGGCAACGGGTCGACGAAGTCGGCCGGGTTGAAGTTCTCGTCGATGAAATTGGTGGTGTAGCGGCCGTCGTGGAAAGCCGGCTGCTCCAGCGCCCACAGGTGGAACGGGATGTTGTGCCCCGGGCCGTGCAGCACGCATTCGATCAGGGCGCGGCGTCCGCGGTCGATCGCGGCGGGCCGGTCCTCGGCCCAGACCACCAGTTTGGCCAGCAGCGGATCGTAGTGGATGGGCACGTCGAAGCCCTCGTAGACGCCGGTGTCCAGCCTGACTCCCGGTCCGGTCGGCGCGTGCAGGGCGGTGATCCGGCCGATCGACGGCGCGAAGTTCTTGGCCGGATCCTCGGCGTAGATCCTGAACTCGATGGCCCAACCCCGCTGCGTGATCTGGTCCTGCCGCCAGGGCAGTCCTTCGCCCATCGCCAGCCGCAGCTGGGCCCGCACCAGGTCGACGCCGGTGACAAGCTCCGTGATGGGATGCTCGACCTGCAGCCGGGTGTTCATCTCCAGGAAGAAGAAGCTGCCGTCGGGAGCCAGGATGAACTCGACGGTGCCGGCGCCGCGGTAGTTCACGGCCTCGGCGGTGACCACGGCCGCCGCGCAGATGGATTCTCGTTGCAGGGGATCGAGGCTGGGCGAAGGCGATTCCTCGATCACTTTCTGATGCCGCCGCTGCACCGAGCATTCCCGCTCGCAGAGGTGGATGACGTTGCCCTCGCCGTCGCCGAGCACCTGCACCTCGATGTGCTTGGGCTCGTCGATGAAGCGCTCCACGAAAACAGCGTCGTCGCCGAAGGCCGACTTGGCCTCGCCCATGGTCTGGCGCAGGGCCGTGGCCAGTTCGGACGCTTCGCGCACCACGCGCATGCCCTTGCCGCCGCCGCCGGCCGCGGCCTTCAGCAGCACCGGAAATCCGATCATTTGGGCCGCGGCCTCGGCTTCCGCCGGATCGACAACGGCCTCGGAAGTGCCCGGGATCACCGGCACGCCGCTTTCCTGCATCAGCCGGCGGGCGGCCAGCTTGTTGCCCATCAGCTCGATCGACTCCGGCGTCGGGCCGATGAAGATCAATCCGACGTCCTCGCAGGCGCGGGCGAAGCCGGCGTTCTCGGCCAGGAAACCGTAGCCGGGATGGACGGCCTCGGCGCCGGTCTCGTGCGCGGCGGCCAGGATCCGGTCGATGTCCAGGTAGCTCTCGTTGGCCGGCGAGGGGCCGATGTGGACGGCCTCGTCGGCGGCCAGCACGTGCAGCGCGGTGCGGTCGGCGTCCGAAAACACCGCCACGCTCAACATCCCCGATTCGCGCAGGCCCTGGATCACGCGCACGGCTATCTCGCCGCGGTTCGCGACCAGCACTTTCCTGAAGGGGCGCCCTTTTACGGCGGTCATGGCGGACTCCTCTCGGTGCGGCCGCTACAGCGGCAGGTTGCCGTGCTTCTTGGCCGGCAGCACCTGTCGCTTGTTGCGCAGGTTGTGCAGGGCGGCGATCAGCAGGGGACGGGTGTTCTTCGGCTCGACGACGTCGTCCAGATACCCGAGCCCGGCCGCGATATACGGGTTCGCGTAGCGCTCGTTGTAGCGCTCGACCAGCTCGGCCCGCAGCGCGTCCGGATCCTCGGCCGCGGCCAGCTTCTCGCGATGCAGGATGTTCACCGCGCCCTCGGGTCCCATCACCGCGATCTCGGCCGTCGGCCAGGCGATGTTGTAGTCGGCCCGGATGTGCTTGCTGTTCATCACGTCGTAGGCGCCGCCGTAGGCCTTGCGGGTGATCACCGTCAGCTTGGGCACGGTCGCCTCGCAGAAGGCGTAGAGCAGCTTGGCGCCGTGTTTGATGATCCCGCCGAACTCCTGCTCGGTGCCGGGCAAGAATCCGGGCACGTCCTCGAACACCACCAGCGGCACGTTGAAGCAGTCGCAGGTGCGCACGAATCGCGCGCCCTTCAGCGAGGCGTCGATGTCCAGCACCCCGGCGTTGACCTTCGGCTGGTTGGCGACGATGCCTACCGACCGGCCGCCGAGCCGCGCGAAGCCGCAGATCAGGTTGGTGGCGTAGAGGGGATGGACTTCCAGGAAAACCCCGTCGTCGACAATCTTCCGGATGGCGTCGTGCATGTCGTAGGGCTTGCGCGGATCGTCTGGCACCACGCTGTTCAGCTCGGGATCGCAGCGGTCGGACCGGTCGGTGGGGTTCTCCACCGGCGGCTCCTCGATGTTGTTCTGGGGCAGGAACCCGAGCAGGCGGCGGATGGTCAGCAGGCATTCCGCGTCGTTGGCGGAGATGAAATGCGATACCCCGCTCTTCGAACTGTGGGTGGTCGCGCCGCCCAGTTCCTCGAAGCTGACCTCTTCTCCGGTGACCATCTTGATGACGTTGGGGCCGGTCACGAACATGTGGCTGGTCTTGTCGACCATCAGCGTGAAGTCGGTGATCGCCGGCGAGTAGACCGCGCCGCCCGCGCAGGGACCCATCACCGCCGAGATCTGGGGGATGACCCCGCTGGCCATCGTGTTGCGCCAGAAGATCTCGGCGTAGCCGCCGAGCGATTTCACGCCCTCCTGGATCCGCGCGCCGCCGCTGTCGTTCAGCCCGATCAGGGGGCAGCCGTTCTCCAGCGCCTGGTCCATCAGCCGGCAGACCTTCATCGCGTTGCTCTCGCTCATCGAACCGCCGAAGACGGTGAAGTCCTGGGCGAAGACGTAGACCTGGCGGCCGTCGATGCGCCCGCTGCCGGTGATCATCCCGTCGCCGACCGGCTCGACCTCGACGCTGGGTTCGCGGTGGGTGACGAAGACTCCCGTCTCGAGGAACGATCCCTCGTCGAGCAGCAGATGAATGCGCTCGCGGGCGGTGAGCCGGCCCTTGGCGTGTATCTTGTCGATCTTCTGCTGCCCGCCGCCGAGATTCGCCTCGGTCCGCAGCTCGTTCAACCGGTGGAGCTTTTCCTCGAAAGTCCCGCTCATCATCCCTCCCGATGCAGATCACACCCCAGCGCCCCTGCGGCCGATAGCGGCCCGACCCGTCATCCTACACAACACGTTCGCATAGGTCAACTTGCGAAACTGCGCAATTGGAGGGATTTCAGCGATGCGGCGGCGGCAATGGCGGGAGTTCGGTCTGGAGCTTGGACTGGAGAAGGAGGGGAGGCCCGACGGCGATGAGGGGCGGGGACAGGAACCTTTCTCATCGCCGTCGGACGCAATGCTATTTGAACATGGCCTTGAGCGAGCCCCAGGAACTGTCCGATTCCGGGACCACGGCTTCGATGCTTCCGGTCATGATGTAGCCCAGGGCGAAATCGACCGCGTCGTTGATCGTGCTGTCCTGGGTGATCGTAACGGTGATCCTGGTCACGTGGCTGAAATCGACGCCGGGATAATCAGCGAAAGGCAGGATGTAGATTCCCTCGTCGATCATCTCGACCGTGACCGCGGCGGTGACTCCGGCGCCGGAGACCTCTACCGTGACCGGCACCGGACGGGGGCCGGAGTACATGTCGCCGCTGACCAGGTTGATCAGGATCGCGTCGGAATCGGCGTCGGTCAGGTCGGCGTCGATCGGACCGCCCGCGCCGTAGACCATGGTCAGGACAGCGCTGCAACCGAAATCGGAGTTATAGGTGAAGACGCCCTGGCCCTCGCCTCCGGTCGGGATGACGTTCACATAGGGCTGGGTCCCCGAACCGGCCAGCTTCTCCAGCGTGGCGTCGCGTCTGCCGCCGAGGATATGTTCCAGGGTCAGGTCGTATTGGGAATCGGAAACAGTCGACGGGGGAGCGATGTCATCGCGGCCCAGTTCGAATTCCCCGGCCTGGAAGTCATCGATAATCGCAGCCGAGGCCGCAGTGGCGGCCGCCGCGAGCAGGATCAGCATCAGGATGTACTTCATTTGCTACCCCCGAGAGACGAGTTCGATCGGCGGGCGAGAGGCCATTCTTTTGCTTGGTCATCATATTATATCATCATTCATCATAAAATATGGGATTATTCCTTTCCTATAACCCAAGTAGGTTAATCGGTGTGTTTCCGGTCGTATCCGGTCTGCTATATTCGGATTTCCGTTGAACGAAACTATCGCCGGTTCGCGCATCCCCGTTCCGGGCCGGTTTGCGCAAGGAGGAGAACCCGATGAAATACGATAATCTGAAGATCACCCGCGACGGCGGCGTGGCCCTGGTCACGATCGATCGTCCGGAGAAGTTGAACGCGTTGAACGACGCCACCATCGCCGAGTTGGGGCGCTGCTTCTCCGAACTCGGAGCCGACGCCGCGGTCCGGGCGGTGGTGGTGACCGGTTCGGGGGAGAAGGCTTTCGTGGCCGGCGCGGATATCGGCGAGTTGGCGGCGCGCAGCGGAGCCGAACTGGCCGAGCTTTCCGAGAAGGGCCAGTCCCTGATGTGGAAGATCGAGCATCTGGGCAAGCCGGTGATCGCAGCTGTCAACGGCTTCGCTCTCGGCGGCGGTTGCGAGCTGGCTTTGGCCTGCACTTTCCGCTATGCGGCGCACGGGGCCAGGATGGGTCTGCCCGAGGTCACGCTGGGCCTGATCCCCGGCTACGGCGGCACCCAGCGACTGCCGCGGCTGATCGGACGCGGCCGGGCTTTGGAACTGATCCTGACCGGCGGGATGGTCACCGCCGAGCAGGCCCTGGAACTCGGCCTGGTGGAGAAGGTCCTGCCCCAGGACGATCTGATCCCCAAGGCGATGGAGGCCGCCGAACAGATCGCGGCCAAGTCGCAGGTGACGGTGCGGCTGGCGCTGAAAGCGGTCAACGAGGGGCTGGGGATGTCGCTGGATGACGGCACGCGGCTCGAATCGGCCCTTTTCGCTGTCGCAGGGGGAACCGGGGACGCGGCCGAGGGCTGCCGGGCTTTTCTGGAAAAAAGAGATCCTGAATTCAAGGATTCCTGAATTCGGTCTCTAACGCGGCATCTAACGCGGGCGCGCGGCCGGTCATTGCCGCCGCCCGTCCTGGAGCCGGGACGCACTTGGTAATTATCCCACAAAGATTTTTTCCTCTGCCGTTTCCAATGACTATCTTTGCGGGGTCCAGAACTTTTCCGCCACAGCGAGGAGATTTGGCATGAGTGATAAGGTTCAGGCCACCGCGCCTTACATGGAGGTAGACGTAGAACTCTGCAAGGGCTGCAAGCTCTGCATCGACGTCTGCCCCAAGCACGTGATCGGCATCAGCGATAAGCTGAACAGTTCCAGCTATCATCCGGCTCAATATCTAGGCCACGACTGCACGGGCTGCGGCCTTTGCTTCTACGCGTGCCCCGAGCCGGCGGCCATCCGGGTCGTCAAACCGTGAGCCTTCAGAGATCAGGAGTGCGGATATGACCAGGAAGTTCATGAAAGGGAACGACGCCATAATCATTGGCGCTCTGTCGGCGGGCTGCCGGGCATACTACGGGTACCCGATCACGCCGGCCAGCGAGATCGCGCACGCCGCGGCTCTCCATTTCCCGGCCCTCGGCGGCACTTTCATCCAGGCTGAAAGCGAAGTAGCCGCCATCAACATGGTCTACGGCACCGCCGGCACCGGCGTGCGCGCGATGACCGCCTCTTCCAGCCCCGGGTTCTCCCTGAAGCAGGAAGGGCTGAGCTATTGCGCCGGCGCCGAGTTGCCCTGCGTGGTCGTCAACGTCATGCGCGGCGGGCCCGGCCTCGGCAACATCGCTCCCGAGCAGGCCGACTATTTCCAGGTGACCAAGGGCGGCGGCCACGGCAACTACCGCCTGATCACGCTGGCTCCCAACTGCGCCCAGGAGATGTGCGACCTGACGGTCAAGGCTTTCGATCTGGCCGACAAGTATCTCAATCCCGCCTGCGTCATGGCCGACGGATTCTGCGGCCAGATGATGGAGCCGGTCGAGGTGCCCGAGCCCAAGGCAGTGCCCTACGACCACACGAGCTGGTGCGTCAGCGGCACGCCCGAGACCCAGAAGAACCTCATCAGCTCGATCTGGCTGGAGGCGGAGGATCTCGAGCAGCACAACCTGAAGCTCGACCGCAAGTATCAGGAGATCCAGAAGAACGAGGTGCTCTTCGAGGAGTACCTGACCGAGGACGCCGACCTGATCGTCGTCGCCTTCGGCATCGTCTCGCGGATCGTCTACTCGGCCATCGACCAGGCCCGCGCCCAGGGCAAGAAGATCGGCCTGCTGCGCCCGATCACCCTGTGGCCTTTCCCGAGCAAGCGGCTCGCCGAGCTGGCCGAAACCGCGGACAACTTCCTGTCGGTCGAACTGAGCACAGGTCAGATGGTCGAAGACGTCCAGCTCGCGGTCAACGGCCGCAAGCCGGTCCACTTCTACGGACGATGCGGCGGGATGGTGCCGGGGACCGAAGAGATACTGAAGCGATTCGATGAGATCCTGGAAGGAGGCCAGTCGTGAAAGTCTATGAGAAACCAGCTTCCTTCTACGATAGGTTCGAGCGCAAGAGCGGTCCGGCCAAGCAGACGACCCACTATTGCCCGGGCTGCGGACACGGCAACATCCACAAGTTGATCGCCGAGGCGATGGTCGATTTCGGCATCACCGACCGTACGATCTTCATCTCGCCGGTCGGCTGCTCGGTCTTCGGGTACTACTACTTCGACTGCGGCCATCTGCAGGCGGCCCACGGCCGCGCCCCCGCGCTGGCCACCGGCGTCAAGCGGACCCATCCCGACTCCGTGGTCATCTCGTACCAGGGCGACGGCGACCTGGCGGCCATCGGCACCGCCGAGA
>CAZYDJ010000107.1:0-9728 GCA_964646035.1 uncultured Fibrobacteraceae bacterium
CGAAGAAGCCGTAATGCGCGAAATGCCAGGAGAAGATCGCCCAATCCAAAAACAGCACAGTGTGCAGCAGATGCAACAGGACCCAGAGCGCCAGCGCCGAGACCGGCAAACGCAGATCGCCGGGTATTCGCCCGCCGCTGAGCCACCGGCGGCCGCGCAGGACGTCGACGGCGGCGGCGGCGAGCCAAGCGCAAGCCAGAGCGCCGGCGCCGACATCCCGCCAGGTCAGGAAATCGATGCCCTGGCCGGAAACCGCGGGAAAGCTGCTCTTCAAAACGGCGCTGATCGGGAAAGGCGCACCGAAACGGATCGTGTTGAAGGCGAGATAGGGAGCCACCACCAGCGAAGCGCCGCCGACCAGGCGCATTGCGCGCCGCAGATGTCCGGACCGGCGAGCGGGATCGGCAACGGCCATGCCCAAGGCGATCGCCACCGCCGCGACGCCCAAAAAGACAGCGTCCAGACGGGCGAGCATCGCCAGACCGAGGCCCAGGCCGAAAAGCCATTGCGGCCCGGAGCGCTCACCGCGGAAGGCATCCCCGTCGATGGCGGCGACCGCCAGCAGGGCGGCGATCGTCAGCAGCAACGACGACTCCATGCCGTTGACCGCCTGCGCCACGACGAAAAAACAATAGATGACGGCGGCGGGGAGCAGGGCCGCCCCCGGCAGGCGAACCGCGAGCGAGCGGAACAGCGCCAGCGACGCGCCGGTCAGCATGATGATCTGGACCAGGAGCGTGGCCCGGACCAGGCGGCCGGGATCGTCTCCCAGGACGGCGGCCAGCGGCACCAGCAGCCATTGCCATAACGGCTGGAAACCGTTTGTCGCGTGGATCGAGTCGAAGGTGAAACCGAGTCCCGCGGCGGCGTTGCGGGCGATCTGCAGGTAGTAGGCCGCGTCGTCGGCGAAGATGTTCAGCACCGAGACGGTATCGCCCCTCAGCACGAACCAGCCCAGATGCGCCGCGACGGCGATCAGGGCCGCGAAAACCATCCGGCCGGCCCAAGTGTCGGTCGCAGTGGGTGCGGTGTTGATTTCCTCGGGCATCGCTCGCTTCCGGCTGCCGTCATCCTGTCAGAAACCGTTGGGATCCCGCCGTTCGGCCGTGGCCGCGTAAGGATCGCCGATCTGCAACTGCGATGTGAGCAGCCTCATCTGCTCCTCCATCTTGTCGATCTGATTCTGCTGCCTGACGACGACGGAATTCAACTCCTCGATGATCCGATCCTGGTCGGCGACCTTGCTTTCGAGAAGGATGAAGCGCTCTTCCATGTCGTTCCTCCCTGGCTGGAGTGAGCAGACACCGGCGATCGTCCGCCCGTATCAATCCCCCGGCAGACCGGGCGGCACCTTGATCACCTTCTCCTTGCGGATGGCGACCGTGCCGGGCTTGGCCCCGCGCGGCTTGGTCACGTAGCGGGCCCGGGTACAGGAAACCGCCGCGATACCGGCCTTGCGGGCCTTGCTGTACCAGGCGGCGATCGCGGCCGCGCGGCGCAGCGTATCCCTGTCCGGCTCCATTCCCTCGCGGGCCCTGAGCAGCACGTGGCTGCCGGCGCGACCCCTGAGATGGAACCACCAATCATCGGGCCGGGCCTCCTTCAACGACAACCGGTCGTTGTCGGCCTCGGTCCTGCCGGCGAGCACCGTCCACCCGCCGGGCAATTCGTAGGTGTGGACCTGCAGCGGGGGCGGGCCCCGGCGTCCTTGCCGATCGTCATTCATTCCGGATCCGCCACTACTTTCACAAGTCCCTCTTCGTCGAACTCGACATTCAAGGTGCAGGGCGAGCAACAGACCGGGCAATCCTCGATGTACTGCTGGCGGCTGCCGCCGGACACATCGACTGAGACCACCACCGGAGCGCCGCAGTGTGGGCACTGGAATTCGGCCGTGTCGTCCATCTCAGCCACCTCGTCCAAAAGTCTTTGGGCATGACATCATTAATATACGATATTCCCGTCGAGGCGAGACCCAAAATCGGCATCAGGCAGAGAATGCAGCCTGAACTGGAACCGGACGGGCCGGTTGGTGTATATTTGCCGCTCGATTCCGGGGGCCGGATGTCCCCGGAGGCCCTTGTGTCGTCTGATCAATCAACAATCTATCGTATTCCCAACAGTTTCGGAGGAGTCTCCAGATGATCGAGGTACGCAACGTCACCAAGAGGTTCGGGACGACTGTAGCCCTCGACAGGGTTTCGTTCCGCCTCGAACGCGGCGGGATCCTGGGTTTCCTCGGGCCTAACGGGGCGGGCAAGAGCACCGCGATGAAGATCATCACGACCTTCTTGGCCCCCGATGACGGCTCGGTCGAAGTCGACGGCGTGGATGTCCTGGCCGATCCCCTGGCGGTCCGATCCCGGATCGGTTATCTGCCCGAGAACAATCCCCTGTACGTGGACATGAGAGTCCACGAGTACCTGGACTTCGTCGGCCGCGCCCGCGGCATCGACGGCGCGCGGCTGCGTGACCGGCTGGCCTGGGTGGTCGAAGCCTGCGGTCTGCGCGAGGTCTACAAGCAGGCCATCAACGAGTTATCGAAGGGCTACCGCCAGCGCACGGGTTTGGCCCAGGCCCTGATCCACGATCCGGACGTGTTGATCCTGGACGAGCCGACCAGCGGACTCGACCCCCTGCAGATCATCGGCATCCGCGAACTGCTGCAGAGCCTGGCCCACGAGAAGACGATCATCTTTTCGACCCATATCCTGCAGGAAGTGCGGCCGGTCACCGACCGGGTCGTGATCATCAACGACGGCTGCGTTGTGGCCGACGGTCTGATCAGCGACCTGGAGCAACAGGCCATGGGCACCAACCGCATCTTCGCCGGATTCGCCGGCGGCGACGGACACGCCGAGGCGATCGGCGGCCTGGCCGGAGTGGACTCGGTCACGCGGCTGGACGGCTCCCTCCCCCGCTACGAGGTCCGCGGCAGGTTCGAAGCGGATATCGTCGGCTCGATCTCGCGGACGGCCCGCGACAAAGGATGGGAACTGATCGAGCTGCACGAATCCCGCTACACTCTCGAGGACACGTTCATCGCACTGACCCGCCAGACGGCGGATCGTCAGGAGGTGGTCGGCAATGTCTAACGTCGCCACGATCTTCCGGCGCGAATTCGCCGCCTACTTCAACAGCCCCATCGCCTACATCTTCATCATCGTCTTTTTGGCGCTGACCTGCGGGCTGTTCATGACGAGCTTCTTCCTGCAGGGGCTGGCCGAAATGCGCTCGTACTTCGGCATCCTGCCCCTGTTTCTGAGCATCTTCATCCCGGCGGTGACGATGCGGCTGTGGGCCGAGGATCGGCGCAGCGGCACCTTCGAGCTGCTGATGACCCTGCCGATGGGCGCCAGCCGCGTGATGCTGGGCAAGTACTTCGCCGCTTTGGCCTTCTACGTGGTGGCCCTGCTCGGCACGCTGCCCATCCCCATCACCCTGGCCCTGCTCGGCCGCCCCGACATGGGAGCGATCGCCGGCGGTTATATCGGAGCCCTGCTGCTGGGCGCCCTCTACATGAGCGTGGGGATCTTCGTCAGCGGCCTGCTGCGCGACCAGATCACCGCCTTCATCCTGGGTGTGCTGGCCTGCTTCTTCCTGTTCCTGGTCGGCGATCCCGGCATCGCGGCGACCGTCGACGGCTGGCTGCCCGGCGTGGGCACATTCCTGCAGGGATCGCTGGGGATGCTTCCCCACTACGAGGCGCTGCTGCGCGGAGTGATCGACCTGGGCAATCTGGCCTACTTCCTGACCCTGACCGGCGTGTTCCTCGCGCTGAACACCCTCTGGCTGGAAGGGAGGAAGTACTAATGACACGCAAGCGAACCAACTTCCGGGTCACCTTCGCCGTCACCACAGTGCTGCTGATAGCGATCGCCGTTTTCCTGACCTCGGTGCTGGGGGATTTCTCCGGCGCGAGGGTCGACCTGACATCCGACCAGCTGTTCACGATGTCTCCCTCGGCCGGCAAGATCCTCAGTGAGCTGAAGGTGCCGGTGCAGCTGAAGTTCTACATCACCGCCTCCGGCGAGATGCCCACCGAGTTGAAGACCCTCGAGCGCGATGTCACCGACAAGCTGCGCGACTACCAGAACGCCTCGGGCGGGATGCTGGAGTACTCGATATTCCATCCCCAGGGCGACGAGGACATGCAGACCTCGCTGACCGAACGCGGCCTGCGTCCTTTCCAGGTGCAGTCGATCGATCGCGACGAGATCGGCGTCAAGCTGGTCTGGAGCGCGATGACCATCGCCTACAAGGACTATCCCGAAGAAGTGCTGCCCCAGGTGCTGCCCCAGTCGCTCAGCAGCCTGGAATACGAGCTGCTGTCGCGCATCTATCGCCTGACCCGCGAACGCAACCCGGTGGTGGCGGTCTTCGCTCCGCGCGAGCAGATCGACCCCCAGGTGGCCATGATGTACATGCAGCAGGGCATGCAGCCGCCCGAGCCCCCCGACCGCTTCTCGGCCCTGCCGCAGCTTCTGGGGCAGGAGCATTATGATGTGCGGCGGATCGAGCTGACCCGCGAGTCGCCCATCCCGCCGGACGCCGACATCCTGCTGGTGCTCAATCCCAACGCCCTGAACGAGCGCCAGGCCTGGGAGATCAACCGGGCTCTGAGCAACGGCCTGAACGTGTTGCTGGCCGTGCAGAACCACAACTACAACTACCAGCCCGGGGCCCGCGGCGGCTTCGACATCAGCGCGATGAGCCAGCAGAGCGGGCTGGAGCGCGTGCTTGACGCGGCGGGGCTGAAGGTCGCGAACGAACATTACATGGATGAGAACCTGGTGGTGCTGAGCGTGCCCCGGACCCAGAACATCGGCGGGTTGCGTTTCCAGAGCAACGAGCCGGTCCGTCTGCCGGTCCAGGTGATGATCTCGGCCGACCAGATGAGTCAGGAAACGGCCATTTCCAATCGTATCGGCAGCCTGCTCTATCTGTGGGGCACGCCGGTCGAGGCCGACGGCGCCAAGCTCACCGAAAACGGGCTCACGGCGACGACCCTATTCACCTCCAGCGACCGCACCTGGGTCGAGCCTTTCAACGAAGGCCCGGTCGCCGGCAGCGTCTTCAATCCGACCGGCGCCGAGATGATCGGTCGCCTGCCGCTGGCGCTGCTGGTCGAGGGCGAGTTCCCCGACGGGTTCCAGGGCGAGACATTGCCCGAGTGGCCCGCCGCACCGGCCGCCGAGGGCCAGGCGCCCCCGCCCCCGGACACCGCCGCACCGCTGGATCCGCAGCCGGCGCGCCTGGTGCTGATCGGCTGCGCCAAGATGTTCGACGACATGGTCCTGCAGTCCGGCCAGCACAATGCGCTGTTCCTGATGAACATCGTCGACTCGCTGGTCCACGGCGACGACCTGATCTCGATCCGGTCCAAGGTCATGACGCAACGCTCGCTGAAGATGGTCGGCGACAGCCACAAGCTGTTCTACCGCATGTTCGTCGTGATCCTGGTGCCGGTGCTGCTGATCGCCTACGGCGTTTTCCGCGTCGGCGTGCGGCGCAAGGAAGCCGCCATCTACCGTGAATCACTGCGGCTGCGCCGCTAGGAAGGAGGACAACGGATGAAGAATCGGAACCTGTTGATCCTGGCCGGAGTCCTCGTCCTGCTGGTCGTGATCAGCGTGGCCCAGAAGGCCGGCCGCAACAACGCCGCCTCGCAGCCGGACACCGATCCGGTGCTGGCGGTGGATTTCGCGAACGAGGAGATCAACCGGATAGTCATCGGCCGCGGCGAGGACCCGGACTCCACCGGCATCGTCATCGAGCGTCTGCCCGACCAGTGGGTGCTGCGCAACAGCTGGAGCCACGCGGGGAACAGCGAACGCGTCGAGTCCCTGCTGACATCGCTTAACGGTCTGCGCGGCGAGTTCCGCTCGGATTCCGACAGCGTGCTGGCGGATTACGACCTCGGCGGCGACGACGCCCTGCGGATCTCCCTCTACGGCAAGGACTGGCAGGAGATCTTCGGGATCGAACTGGGCAAGAAACCCGCCCGCGGCAATGGAGTCTTCGTGCGGTCGCCGAACAGCAACGCGGTCTTCCTGACCCGGCGCGACCTGCTGGGCAAGCTGGGAATCTACGGCGGACCCGAGAACCCCAAGCCGCAGCAGTTCCTCGACCTGAAGGTGAAGCAGCTCGACCGCCAGGCGATCGACAAGATCACCATGTACACCGACGGCGAGCCCCTGGCCCTGGAGAAGATCTTCAGCGAGCCGGTCGCCGCCGCCGGCGACACGGCGGCCGCGGCGATCGACCGCTCCATCTGGGAGTGGCGCATCACGGCGCCGCAGACCCGGCCGGCGGCCAAGACCAAATGCGATGTCGTGCTCGGAGCCCTGGCCAACGTGCGGGCCGCCGACATCGACGATCCCGACCGGGAACTGCTCGATTACGGCCTGTGGCGGGCGGCGAAAAGGGTCGAGGTGACGCTCGGCGACGGCAGCGTCTTCGAGATGCGTTTCGGCGACAAGCGTCCCGGCTCCGACGGTGTCCCGGCCGGCTATTACATGATGACTTCCGACGACAGAACGATCTGGATCGTCCGCGAATACCTGGTCGACCAGATATTCAAGGGGATGGACGATCTGCTGCCCGACGAGTAGGCCGAAAACCGGATCCGAACCCGGCGCCCGGGCGCGAGCAGCGCCCGGGCGTTGCTTTGAACTTGATATTTCGGCTACACGGTAGGATTCTGGAACGTCAACCATGAACCTTGAGCCGGACCTCGGCCCGGAGGCTGATACCATGAACGACCAGAAGCAAAACCGTCCCGCTACCGACCCTCAGCCCCTGTTGCTGAAGAACGCCAATGTGCTGGACTATCTGCCGGTCGCGATGGACGCGGCTCCCGCCCCCAAGGTCGCCCGGGCCGATCTGCGCATCGCCGGCGGCCGCATCGTCGAGCGCGGAACCGATCTGGCGCCGGCCAAGGGTGAAACACTGATCGACGTCAACGGTCAGTCGGTCATCCCGGGTCACATCAACACCCATCACCACCTCTACTCCACCCTGGCGCCGGGAATGCCCGCGCCCGGGCGGACGCCGCGCAACTTCCAGGACATCCTGACCGAGATCTGGTGGAAGCTGGACCGCACCCTCGACTCCGAGACCAACCGCATGAGCGCGCTGGCCGGAGCCTGGAACTCGGCCCGCTGCGGCACGACCCTGGTCTTCGATCACCATTCGAGCCTGACGTCGGTCGGCGAATCCCTGGACGACATCGAATACGGGCTGGCGACAATCGGCATCCGCGGCTGCCTCTGCTACGAGGTGACCGACCGCGGCGGCCCCGGCAGCCGCGACACGACCCTGGCCGAATCCCGGCGCTACCTGGAGAAGGTCCGCAACGCCGGCGACAAGGCCGGAAAAGTGCCGTTCTTCAAGTCGATGGCCGGCGCCCACGCCAACTTCACTCTCGAGGAGCGCACGCTGATGCGCCTGGCCGAGCTCTGCGACGAGTTCGACTGCGGCCTGCACATCCATCTCTGCGAGGGAACGACCGACCGCGACATCTGCCGCGAGCGCGGCTGGCCCGATCCGGTGGCCCGTCTCGACGCCCAGGGTCTATTGCGGCGCAACACGGTCCTGGCCCACGGCGTCGATCTGACTCCCGACGAGCTGAAGCTGATCGAGGAGCGCGGATCCTGGATCGCCCACAACGGACGGTCGAACATGAACAACGGAGTCGGCCGCGCCCCGGTCGACATCTTCCCCCCCCGCTCCACCTTCGGCACCGACGGCCTGGACGGAAACATGTGGGGCGAGATGCGCACCACCTTCTTCCGCGGCAACGAGACCGGCCGCGGACCGCTGGGGTTCACCGGCGTGTCGCGTTTCTGGATCGGCTGCTACCAGTTGGCCCGCGAGATCTTCGGCGAGCCCTTCGGCTCGCTCGACGCCGGCGCTCCGGCAGACCTGATCGTACTGAACCCCGGCCAGCGTACTCCGCTGACCACCGACAACTGGCTGAGCATGACGCTCTTCGGATTCCATCCCTGGGACATCCAATACGTCTACTGCGACGGCCGGCGAGTCTATGCCCGCGGCGACCAGGAACCCTACGACGGGGAAGCCTGCCGCAATGCCGCCCAGCGTATCTGGGACGGCATGATCCGTATGTAATCCCACTCGGCCGGCCGGATCCGCTTCCGGCCGGCTCCGCAGAGGTTGAATCATGCCATCATTGGACACCCTGACGGCCGCCGCCCGCGGCCTCCAGCATCCGCTGGCCCAGTTCCTACGCGATATCGTGGCCATTCCCAGCGTTTCGGCCGCAGAACGCGACGTCGTACACCGCATCAAGGAAGAGATGGAGAAGGTCGGTTTCGACGAGGTCTTCTTCGACGGCCTGGGCAACGTGCTCGGCCGCATCGGCGACGGTCCCCGCGTGGTTGCCTTCGACGCCCATATCGACACCGTCGACGTCGGCGATCCCGACGCCTGGAGCTGCGACCCGTTCCAGGGCAAGGAAGCCGACGGCTGCCTCTGGGGACGCGGCACCGTCGATCAGAAGGGCGGCATGGCGGCGATGGTCTACGCCGGCAAGCTGATCAAGGAGCTGGACCTGGCCAAGGACTGCACCGTGTGGATGGTGGGCTCGGTCATGGAAGAGGACTGCGACGGCCTGTGCTGGCATTATATCCTGAGCGAAGGCGTGCTGAAGCCCGAGGTCGTGGTCTCGACCGAGCCGACGAACCTGCGCCTGTTGCGGGGACATCGCGGCCGGATGGAGATCCGGGTCGCCGCCCGCGGCCTGAGCTGCCACGGTTCGGCTCCGGAGCGGGGCGAGAACGCGATCACCAAGCTGGCTCCGGCCTGCGCCGCGATCGACGAGTTGAACGGCCGCCTGGCCGACGACCCGTTCCTGGGCAAAGGCAGCTGCTGCGTGACCTGGTTCCACGGCGAGGGCCCCAGCCTCTGCGCGGTGGCCGACCGGGCCGAGCTGCATATCGATCGCCGCCTGACCGTCGGCGAAACCAAGGAATCGGCCGTGCGCGAGGTCGAGCAGGCCCTGGCCGGCGCCGGGGTCGAGGCCCAAGTGCGGATCCTGGCCTACGAGCGCGAATCGTGGAACGGCCTGGTCTATCCCATGGAGAAATACTACCCGACCTGGACGATGCCCGAGGATCATCCCGCGGTGCTGGCCGGCAAGACCGCCCACCGCGACCTCTTCGGCGAGGACCCCGAGGTCAGCCGCTGGATCTTCAGCACCAACGGCGTGGCGATCAACGGCCTGCACGGGATTCCCTGCGTGGGCTTCGGACCCGGCGACGAGGCCCTGGCCCACGCCCCGGACGAGCACGTCCCGATCTCGCATCTGGTGAACGCCTGCGCCTTCTACGCGGCCTTTCCGGCAGCGTGGCGCGACGAGACACCCCAGGATTAGCAATACATCGGCGCCCTGACCGGCGCTTCAGGAGGAAAAATGGATCGACTGCTGACAGGCAAGAACTACATATCGAGCCAGGACTGGAACGACGACGAGCTCGAGCTGCTGATGGAAACCGCCGCTCGATTGAAGCACGAGTTCCACGCCGACATCCCCCACGCCGTGCTGCGCGACCGCACCCTGTTCCTGCTCTTCTTCGAGCAGAGCACCCGCACGCGCAACTCGATGGAGGCCGGGATGACCCAGCTCGGCGGCCACGCGCATTTCCTGTCTCCGGACAAGCTGCAGGTCAGCCACGGCGAGACGGTGGTGGACACCGGCAAGGTGC
>CAZYDJ010000108.1:0-9707 GCA_964646035.1 uncultured Fibrobacteraceae bacterium
CTCCAGCCGCAGGCGGGGGCGGAAAACGGCCTCGGGGGGTATGGCCGCCAGGCTGCGCTCCAGCACCCGCCGCGATTCGGACCACAGCCCCAGGACGGCTGCGCAGTGGGCGTGGACCATGGCGGCCGTTTCCAGTTCCGGCTGCATCTTCAGCAGCGACGCCGTCAGTGCTTTCGCATTCTCCTCGTGCCCCTACTCGGCGTTGTACAGGGCCAGCTCCATGGCGAACGGCATTACGCGATGGGCGAAGAGATTGTCCAGCGATTTCACCCAGAGAGCGGGTTCGCCGTCCGGCCGGGCCGGGTCGTCGCCTGACGCCGCGCCGGCCGCGACGTGGGATGAGATCTCGCGGCGGAATGCATTGGGCACCGGCTCGGTCCACCAGTACGGCGGCAATTCGCCGTAGCTTTCGTCCAGCATCCGCGTGAACTTTTCGCCGACGCGGTAGATCCGGATTCCCGGTCCGGATGTCTTGCCGCCGGATTTGAAGACCGCCGCGATTTCCGCGTGATCGGCGAGCAATCCGTACAGCCGGTTCTGGACCGGGTAGCGCCCGGGATCGGCTACGTACCTGTCGTGCACTGCGTCGCTGATAACGACGAAATCGGCCGAACGGAACAGGCGCGGGTCGTAGAAGGCCGCGACCAGATCCGAGGCGTGATCGAAGGCGACGATCGTTCGCGACCGCCCCTGTTCGTCTTCCAGCTTGAAGATGTAGTTGCCGCTGACGAGCATCGGCAGGATCACCGAATGGAATACCGGAATCTCCTTGAACAGCCGCCGCAGTTCCGGTTTCGCGGCGGCGAAGGTTTCGCTCGCGATCATTTCTGTCGAATCGTATTTCGTCAGCAGTTCGGCGCCGTAGGGCTCCTGTATCAGCAGCGTTTCGTCGTCCGAGTTGCGGATCAGCCACGCGTGGGCCTGCAACTGGGTCGTAGTCGCGCCCGACGCAGCGGTCCGGATTCCGCCGACCCCCGATTGGATGATCGCCGCCGCCCCCAGGGTCCAGGCCGCGATCCGCAACAGGCGGCGCTTGTGGGCGACTCCCCAGGTCAGCGCGTCGCCGATCAGCAGCGCCGCCGGCGGCAGCAGCGGCATCACGTAGCGCGTGGCTTCCATCCGGAACAGCGAAACGCTGACGGCCATCGGGACCAGGAACAGCCAGAGCACGGTCCGGCAGTCCGCCCGGTTTCGGCGTGAGACCGAAACGGCGCTCGCGATCAGGGCGGCCGCCACCGCGATCAGGCCGCCGATGCCGAGGTCGCCGGCGGCCTTCCCGAGCAGGAATCCGGCGCCGTTGCGGCCGATGACTCCCATGTGTCCCTCGGCCATGTGCGTCCGCTCGGTGATGAAATTGGTCCAGAAGGAATCGAAATCGAGAACCACGTAGGGGGAGGTGGCGATGAAGGCGGCCAGGCTGATGCCGCCGGCGATCAGCAGCCAACGCCAGCAGTTCACTCCCTGCCGGCGCCAGGCGACCCAGATCAGGGGCAGGACCAGCAGGCCCGCGGGATACTTGGCGCTGGCTGCCAGCCCGGCCAGTACGGCCGCGGCTATGAAGCGGCGGCGTCCGCCGTCGACGACGCAGGCCATCATCCTTTCGAGCGAGGCCAAAGCCAGCGTCGTCATCACCGTGTCGCTGAAGATCTGCCGCGAGGTGTCGACGGCGGTCGCGGCCAAGGCGATCAACAACGCCGCCCAGATCCCGGATCCGCGCCGCAACCGCTCGCCGATACGCCAGGCGAAGAATACCGTGAGCATGTCGCAGACCACGCCCAACGATCGTCCCAGCAGCACCGGCAGGGTCGGGTCGATGAACAACGACAGTTCATAGTCGGCCGTCGATCCGAAGACGCCGGCTGCCTTGCCGACCAGGAAGTGCAGCTGCTGGATGAAGAAGTGGAGATAGATGGACAGCGAGGGGTAGTTGAAGAAATGGGGGTTCCAGTCGATCCGGCCCGGTTCGGCCAGCCACATCTCCATCGCCTGCTTGAACGGGATGGCCTCCTCGGTGAAGTCGGGCAGGCCGTGGTCCAGATGCCAGCAACGCAGCGCGGCGGCCAGCACTACCAGGGCCGCGGGAACCAGATGCCGAGGCTTGATTCGGACAGTGGTGCCGATCACCGGCGTCATCGCCTTTCGGTAGCGTAATTGCAGATGCTATCCAGCCGGCTTGACGCCCGGGCCCCCCTTTGGTACTGGTAAGGGTTGCCCGCCGCCGCGGGACCGAACCAGTACGCGCCCTTTCGCCATCCAGGAGCTGAACCGCATCATGACCGGTGGGCAGATAGTCGTCAAGGGCGCCCGCGTCCACAATCTGAAGAACATCAGCCTCAGCCTGCCCCGCCGCCGCCTGGTCGTGGTGACCGGGCCCAGCGGCTCCGGCAAGTCATCCCTGGCCTTCGACACCCTCTACGCCGAGGGCCAGCGCCGCTATATCGAAAGCCTGTCCAGCTTCGCCCACCAATTCCTCGACCAGCTTCCCAAACCCGACGTGGACCGGATCGAGGGACTTTCGCCCGCATTGGCCATCGACCAGAAGGGTCTGGGCAACAATCCGCGCTCGACCGTCGGCACGGTCACCGAGATCACCAACTTCCTGCGCCTGCTCTTCGCCCGCTGCGGATTGCAGACCTGTCCCGACTGCGGGGTCGCCGCCACTTCCCGGCCCTTGTCCGAGATCCGCGATGCCATCGCCACCGCTCCCGCGGGCAGCCGTTTCTGGCTGTTGGCGCCGGTCGTATCCGGGCGCAAGGGAGCCCATCGCAAACTGCTGGCCGATCTGCTGCGGCAGGGGTTCCTGCGCGCCTTCATCGACGGCGAGATGGTCGAGCTCGAAGGGGATTGCGAACTGGCTCCCGGCAGCCGCCACGACATCGACGTGGTCATCGACGGCCTGACCGCCCGCCCGGGGGTGGAGAAGCGCATCGCCGAATCCCTCGACCGGGCGGTGGAACTGAGCGGAGGGACGGTCTGCGTGCTGAGCGACGGGCAGCGGACCCTCTTCAGCCGGGACGCCGCCTGTCCGTCCTGCGGCCGCAGCTTCCCCGAACCGGAGCCGCGCCTGTTCTCGTTCAATTCCCCGGCCGGATCCTGTCCCGACTGCCAGGGGATGGGCACCCTGCCCGCCATCCGGCCCGAGACCCTGGTGCCCGATCCCGCATTGTCGCTGGCCGACGGGGCGATCGTATTTCTGCGGGGCAAGGAGAGCGGCTGGCTCTTCACCCAGATCGAGGCGTTCGCGGAGGCCCTGGACTTCACGCTGCAGCAACCGTGGTCCGAACTGCCGCCCGGGGTGCGCGACACCCTGATTTCGGGCATGGACGATCCGACGCGGGAAAGGCTGCGGTCGCACCGTCTCTATCACGCCTTCCTGGACGAGTGGCGCGGGATGGTGCCGGAGCTGCTGCGCCGTCATCGCGAGACCAAGTCCGACAAGGTGCGGTCCGGTATCGAGAAACTGATGACGATGGAAACCTGCCCGGCCTGCGCCGGCTTCCGGCTGCGTTCCGAGGCCCTGGGCGTGAAGGTGGGCGGCCTGCATATCGGAGAGGCCAGCTTGCTGCCGATCACCGACCTGCTGGACTGGGCGTCCGCCGCCGAATTCACCACTGAACTGAAGCGCCGGGTGTCGGCCCCGATCATCGAGCAGATCATTCAGCGCTGCCGTTTCCTGATCGAGGTCGGCGTCGGCTATCTTTCGCTTTCCCGCTCGGTGAGCACGCTCTCCGGCGGCGAGGGCCAGCGGGTGCGCCTGGCGACGCAGGTGGGGTCGAAGCTCACCGGCGTGCTCTACATCCTGGACGAACCCAGCATCGGGCTGCACCACCGCGACATCCACCGGCTGATCGGAATCCTGAAGGCCCTGCGCGACCGGGGAAACAGCGTGATCGTCGTCGAGCATGATCTGGATGTGATGCTGGCCGCCGATCACGTGATCGATCTCGGCCCCGGCGCCGGCGAGCAGGGCGGTTATCTGGTGACCGCCGGAACCCCGGCCGAAGTAGCGGATTGTCCCGACAGCATCACCGGCACCTACCTGGCCGGCCGGGCCGAGCCCTCGCGCCCGGATCCGGTCAGCGCCGGTTCCCCGGAGCACGGCTTGCTGCGCATGACCGGCCTGTCCGGCCGCAACCTCAAGGACATCGACCTCGAGATTCCCCTCGGCCGCCTGACGGTCGTGACGGGAGTCTCCGGCTCGGGCAAGAGCACCGCCGTGCACGATACCCTCTACCGGGCGTTGGCGGCGCGCCTGCACCGGGCGGGAACCGAACCCGAGCCCTTCGCCGAACTCGAGGGACTGGAGAACCTGACATCGGTGGCCCTGGTCGACCAGTCGCCGATCGGCCGCACCCCGCGTTCGACCCCGGCCACCTACACCGGGCTCTTCGGCCATGTGCGCAAGCTCTTCGCGTCCACGACCCAGGCCAAGATGCGCGGCTATCTCCAGGGACGTTTCAGCTTCAATACCGGCGACGGCCGCTGCCCCGAATGCGAGGGGGCCGGCGTGCGGCGGCTGACCATGGACTTCCTGCCGGATGTCGAGGTTCCCTGCGAAGCCTGCGGAGGCAGACGCTTCAACCGCGAGACCCTCGAGATCCGCTTCAACGGCCGGAGCATCGCGGACGTTCTGGAGATGCCGGCCGCACAGGCCCTCGACTTCCTGCAGAACGTGCCCCAATGCCGCCATATCCTGGAAGTCGTCGTCGGTGTCGGCCTCGGCTACATCAGGCTCGGCCAGACCGGCGCCACCCTGTCCGGCGGCGAGGCCCAGCGGCTGAAACTGGCCCGCGAGCTCTCCCGCGGCAGCCGGGGCCGCACTCTCTACATCCTGGACGAGCCCACCACCGGCCTGCATTTCTGCGATGTCGACCGGCTGATGGACATCCTGTCCCGGCTGGTGGCCCAGGGGCATACGGTGGTGGTCATCGAGCATAATCCGGAGGTAATCCGCCGGGCGGACCGGGTGATCGACCTCGGCCCCGAGGGAGGCGCCGCCGGCGGGGAGATAGTCGCCCAGGGAGATCTCTACGACATCATGGCCGCTTCCGCTTCCTATACCGGGATCATGCTGAAGGAGATCCTGCGCAACGTCCCATAGCCTTCCGGATACCGTGCTGAACCGGGTCAGAATCCTACTTGGCTAAAGGCCTGCTCCCGTTTAAGTTTGTCCTGCCCGTCCCGGCCTGCGGTCTTGCCGCGCCTCGCGGGTATCCGGCGACAGGGCATCCCGCCTGCCGCGTTACTTCGGGCAAGGAGGAACGCGCTGTGACTCTTGACGAACATGAGAACCTGAAATCGACTCCGCTGACCGGGTGGCATCAGGCCAACGGCGGGCGCATGGTCCCGTTCGCGGGATTCGAAATGCCTGTCCAGTACGAGGGCGTGATCGCCGAGCATACCGCAGTGCGCGAGCGGGTCGGCCTCTTCGACATCACCCACATGGGCGAGATCAGGGTCCAGGGACCCGGGGCCGAGGCCTGGCTCGACGGCTTGGTGGCCAACCGTGTCGCGGGCGGGGAGATCGGCAAGGTCGTCTACACCCCCATGTGCCGTGATGACGGCGGCGTGTTGGACGACATGCTGATCTACCATCTCGGCCAGGACGACTGGCTGATCGTCTGCAACGCGGCCAACCACGCGAAGATCGCCTCGCGAGTGATCGAACTCGGCGCCGGCGCCGACGGTGTCACGGTCCGCGACCAGAGCGACGAGACCGCGCTGATCGCAGTCCAGGGGCCCGACGCACTCGATCTCGTCGGCCGGATCAAGGCGCTGCGGCCGTTCGCCGATCGGATCGCCGAGCTGGAGTTCTACACCACGGTCCTCTGCGACTGCGGCGATCGCGAGTGGATCGTCTCGCGCACCGGCTATACCGGCGAGCGGGGCTACGAGATCTACATTCCCTGCGGCGACGCCCTGGCCCTGTGGCTGGAATTGATGACCGAGGGGGATGACCTCGGCGTCGCTCCGATCGGGCTGGCGGCCCGCGACACCCTGCGCTTCGAGATGGCCTACTGCCTCTACGGGCATGAACTGGCCGAAGACATCACGCCCCTCGAAGCCGGCATCAGCTGGGCTATCCGCTTCAAGAACCACGAGTTCGTCGGCCGGGAAGCCCTGCAGGCCCAGAAGGCGGCCGGCATCCCGCGCCGTCTGATCGGCATCGAACCCGTCGGCCGCGGCATCATCCGCGAGGGCTGCAAGGTTTTCGCCGGCGCAGCCGAGGTCGGCCACGTCACCAGCGGCACCTTCTGCCCCAGCCTCAAGGGCGCCCGGGGCCTGGCTCTGGTGGCGGCCGAGAATCTGGAAGACGATCTGGTCGTGGAGGTGCGGGGCAAGATGGTTCCCGTCCAACGCGTCGACTATCCTTTCCTGGCGCCGCGGGTCAAGGGCGACCCCCGCGCCGAGCGCTGAACCGGTTTCCGGTTTTCGAGGAGGCAACAGCATGGTGGCTGACGACCGCAGGTACACCAAGGATCACGAGTGGGTTCAGACCGACGGCGAGATAGGCACGATCGGCGTCACGGAGTACGCCGCCCACGAGCTGGGAGACGTCGTCTTCCTGGAGCTGCCCGAGCCCGGCGCCACGGTGTCGGCCGGCGAAGCGGTGGGAACGATCGAGACCGTGAAATCCGTCGAAGACCTCTTCAGCCCCGTGTCGGGCGAAGTCGTCGAGATCAACGAGACCGTTCTCGATGCTCCCGAGACCGTCAACCAGGACCCCCAAGGCGACGGCTGGCTGGTCAGGATCCGCATCGCGGATCCCGCCGAGATCGAAGGCCTGATGGACGCGGCCGCCTACGCCGAATTGATCGGAGGCTGATTCCAAGATGCCCTATACGCCACATACCGCGGATGAGATCCGGGAGATGCTGGACGTAGTCGGAGCCGCCGACATCGACGAGCTTTTCCGGACGATTCCCGAAGCGGTCCGGGTGAAGGACGGGCTGAATCTGCCGGACGGCCTCTGCGAGGAAGAGGTCGCGCGGATCATGTCCAACCTGGCCGCACGCAATACCAGCCAGGCCGACTGCGCCTCCTTCCTCGGCGGCGGAGTCTATGACAGCTTCATTCCCGCGGCGGTCGACGCCCTGTCGAGTCGGAGCGAGTTTCTGACGGCCTACACGCCCTACCAGGCGGAGGTTTCCCAAGGCACCCTGCAGGTCATCTACGAATGGCAGACCTACATCTGCCGCCTGACCGGCCTGCCGGTGGCCAACGCCAGCATGTACGACGGAGCCACGGCGCTGGCCGAGGCCTGCCTCGTCGCGGCGGCGAAGTCGCGCCGGCCCAAGGTGGTCCTGCCGGCGTTGCTGAACCCGCGCTACCGGTCTGTTGTCGAGACCAGTCTGGCCGGCCAGGGGATCGAAATAGTCACGGCGCCGGCCACGGCAGACGGCGTGACCGACGCCGCCGGTCTCGAGGATCTGGCCGCCGACGCCGGTGCCGTGGTGCTGCAGAGCCCCAATTATCTCGGCCGGGTCGAACCGGTCATGGCACTCGGGGCAGCCGCCAAGTCCGGCGGCGCACTGCTGGTGGCCGCGGCCAATCCGGTATCGCTCTCGCTGCTGCGGGCGCCGGCCGAATACGGCGCCGACCTGGCGGTGGGAGAGGCCCAGCCTTTCGGCGTGCCCTGCTCCTGCGGCGGACCGCTGATCGGATACATGGCCTGCAGCGACGCCCTGAAGCGGGTGATGCCCGGCCGCATCGTCGGCCGCACCACCGACGGCGAGGGCCGTCAGGGCTACGTGTTGACCCTGCAGACACGCGAACAGCATATCCGCCGCGAGAAGGCCACTTCGAACATCTGTTCCAACCAGGGGCTGAACGCCACTCGCGCGGCCGTCTACCTGTCCCTGCTCGGCACCGACGGCTTCCGGGACCTGGGCGAGGCCAACCATGCCCGCTGCGAGGCTTTCCGGGCCATGGCCGCGGGAATCCCCGGCGTGGAACTGCCTTTCGACGGTCCGGTCTTCAACGAAGTGGTTATCCGTCTGCCGCGGCCGGCGGCCGAGTTCAGGGCCTTCGCCCGTGAACGCGGCATCCTCGCCGGCATCCCGCTGGCCGGATTCGCCGACTGCGCGGAGGGTGATCTGCTGGTGGCGCTGACCGAGAGGCGCACCGCCGGCGAGATCGATCTTTACGGCCAGGTCCTGCGGGACTTCCTGGGCGACCGGGAAGGAAGGTGAGCGAAATGGCGAACGAGAACACCAATGCTGTTGCTTCCCGCTGGGGCGCGGATCTGCAGGCCAGCATCTTCGATAAGGGCCGGGCCGGGCGCCGGGCCTTGACCTTCCCGGCCTGGACCGGAGCCGAAACTGCGGATTCCCTGGCCGATACCGACCGGCGGGCGGTCCTCTGCGACCTGCCGTCCCTGTCCGAGCCGCAGGTGATGCGTCACTTCACGCTGCTGTCCAACCTGAACCACCACATCGAGCGTGGGATGTATCCGCTCGGCAGCTGCACCATGAAGTACAACCCCCGCCTCAACGAGCAGGTGGCGGCGCTGCCCGGATTCGCCCAGCTGCATCCGGAGCAGGACCAGGACGATATGCAGGGTCTGCTCTGCGCCCTGAAGCTCCTGGAGGACGCCCTCTGTGAGATCACCGGTTTCGCCGCCTGCAGCCTGCGGCCGGCGGCCGGGGCGCACGGCGAATACCTGGGCATGCAGGTAATCCGTTCCTTCCACCTGCAGAACGGCGAACCCGATCGCAACGAGGTCCTGATTCCGGATTCCGCCCACGGCACCAATCCGGCTTCGGTCGCCATGGCGGGGATGAAGCCGCGCACGATCGCGTCGGGACCGGACGGGCGCATCGATCTCGACGTCCTGCGGGCGGCGGTATCGGATAAGACAGCCGGCATCATGATCACCAATCCGAATACCCTCGGCCTTTTCGAGGAACGGATCCAGGAGGTCGCCGCCATCGTCCACGAGGCCGGCGGCAGGCTCTACATGGACGGCGCCAACATGAACGCGGTGATGGGCAAGGCCCGTCCCGGCGAGATGGGCTTCGACGTCGTGCATCTGAACCTGCACAAGACATTCTCCACTCCCCACGGCGGCGGCGGCCCCGGCAGCGGTCCCATCTGCGTGACCGCCGAACTGGCGCCCTATCTGCCCGCCCCGACGATCACCGCCGAGGACGGGCGCTTCCGCCTCGATGCCCACCCCGGCGAGTGCCGGCCGTCGGTGCATTCCTTCTTCGGCAATGTCGGCGTCGCCCTGCGCGCCCTGGCCTATATCCTGCGCTGCGGCGGGGACGGCCTGACCCGGGCCTCGGAGCTGGCGGTTCTCAACGCCAACTACCTGCGCCGGAAGGTCGAGGGGGTGCTGACCGTGGACCATGCGGAAGGCTTCCTCCACGAGTTCATCGCCACCGGCCGCGACTGGAAGGAAGAGTACGGGGTGCGGACCCTGGACATCGCCAAGCGCATGCTCGACTACGGAGTCCATGCGCCGACGGTATACTTCCCGCTGATCGTGGACGAAGCCCTGATGATCGAACCGACCGAGACCGAATCCAAGGAAGACCTGGACCGGTTCGCCGAGGTGATGCGGCTGATCCGCGAGGAGGCCGGCAACGACCGCGGTCGAGGAAAGAGCGAGCGTCGCACCGACGATGAAGGAAGGCAGCACCTCACGCCCGGCAAGCACAGCGACCCCGGCGAGCCCGATGGTGGAAAGAGCGACTTGCACCGGC
>CAZYDJ010000109.1:0-9472 GCA_964646035.1 uncultured Fibrobacteraceae bacterium
TGTCCCATAATTACCGAGTTAAGCCACTCTACGCCCATCTGAACTCCGGCTTCCTAGGACGGATCGTGTGCCGCGAGGATGAAATCCTGCTCTTGACCTGTCGGCGCACCGATCGGAGCGTGACGGTCAGCTTGAGCAACGGCGAGATACTGGAGCTGGCGGCGGGATCCCTGCCGGCGGCGATGCCTGCGGCGGGGGAGCCTGTTTCTCCCGCCGTTCTCGATCTACTGCGCGATGCGTCCGCCCGCAAGGAGATCGCCCGCCTGGTGTTCCGGATGCTGGACCGCAGGTTGCGGACCAAGGCCGACATGCGCCGCAGGCTGGCCGAGAAGGGTTTCGCGGGCGGTCCCATCGACCAGGTACTGGACCGATTCGCTGAAGAGGGCCTGGTCTCGGACCGGCGCTTCGCCGAAGCCTGGTGCCGTGACACTCTGCGTTCAAGGCCGGTGGGGCGGCGTTATCTGGAGTCGCGATTGATCGGCAAGGGAATCGATTCCGAGCTCGCCCGCGAAGTGGCCGCGGATATACTCGATCCGGCCGCCGAAATAGAGTTGGCCCACGCCGCGGCCCGCCGCTGGTGGCGACGGCGAGGCGGCGGCGGAGTCGGATTCGCCGAGATAGCCAAGGCTTCCCGTTATCTGGCCGGCCGGGGATTCCCGCCGGCGGTGGCGCGCAAGGCGGCCGGCGCCGAGGCTCCGGCCGACAGGGAGGACCATTGAAGATCCTGGTTACCGGATCGGCCGGCATGTTGGGTGGGGTGCTGCTGAAAGCTGCTTCCTCCCGGCACGAAGTTGTCGGAGTGGATCTGCCGGATTGCGACCTTACCGATCAAGCCCAGGTCGATGAGCTGATCCGCCGACAGCGCCCGGACCGGGTTATCCATACTGCCGCTTTCACCGATGTCGACGGGGCGGAGGACCGGCGCGAGGAAGCGGTCGCGCTCAACGCCGACGCCACCGGATATCTGGCCGCCGCCTGCTCCGGCGTCGGAGCCGGCCTGACCTACGTCGGCACCGACTACGTTTTCCCCGGCACCGCGGTGGATGGTTGCCGCGAGGATGACGTCCGTGATCCGATCAACCATTACGGAGCGACCAAGGCTCTCGGCGAGGACCACGTGCTGGCGATGGGCGCATCCGGCCAGATCGTCAGGACCAGCTGGCTCTTCGGACAGGGGCCGCGCAACTTCGTGTTGACCGTCCTGCGTCTGCTGCGGGAGCGGGGCGGCATGAAGGTCGTCGCGGATCAGACGGGTTGCCCCACCTACGCTCCGGATCTGGCCGATGTCTTGCTGTTTTTGGCCGAGAACGGCGAGGGCGGAATCTATCACGCGACCAACAGCGGTAGCTGCACCTGGTTCGTTTTCGCCCGTGAAGTAGCCCGCATCAGCGGCATGGATCCCGATCTGATCGTCCCCTGCGCGACGGCCGACTATCCCACCCGCGCCCGCCGTCCCGCCTGTTCGGTGCTGCTGAGCAGCCGGCTCGAGGCGATCGGATGTCCGGAGCGGCCGCCTTGGCAGGACGGACTTGGACGCTATATTTCCTGGCTCGAAACCAACGGCTGATCAAGCCGCCCGCAGCTTTTGAGCTGCTCGGGCGGACCACCGGGAGGAAGCGCGATGAGTGCGACGAGCGACGGATTCGATCGCGGGCGAGGGATGGGCGCAGGTTTCTTTCGCGAGGATGTCACAGCCTTGCGCGAGGCCTTGTCCCGTCTCGATTCGACCCATTGCGACGCCGTCCTCGATCTGGCGGCGGCCGTCGACTTCGCCTGGAATCGGGGCGGCAAGCTGCTGGTCTGCGGCAACGGCGGCAGCGCAGCCGATTCCCAGCATATCGTGGCCGAACTGGTCGGCCGCTTCCATCACGACCGTCCCGCCTACGGCGCCCTGGCGCTGACCGCCAACAGCTCGATCACCACCGCGGTGGGCAACGATTACGGTTTCGACTCGATCTTCGCCCGGCAGGTCGAGGGTCTCGGCGGTCCCGCGGATGTGCTGCTGGTGATTTCGACTTCCGGCAACTCGGCCAACTGCCTGCGCGCGGTGGAGGCCGCACGAGCCCGGGGCATGAAGGTATTCGGTTTCCTCGGCGGCGACGGGGGACGGCTGCTCGGGATGGTCGACGGGGCCATGGTGGCTCCCTCGGCGGAGACGCCCCGCATCCAGGAGATCCACATCGCCATGGGGCATCTGCTCTGCCGCACTCTCGAGTCGGTGCGCGACGCGGTCGGAGGCGGCGATGAGTGATCCCCGGCTGCCCGACGGCCTGCGCGTGGCCCTGATCCACGACTGGCTCAACGGTATGCGCGGGGGAGAGAAATGCCTCGAAGTCTTCTGCGAGATATTTCCCGACGCGGATATCTTCACCCTGCTGCATGTCCCCGGCGCGGTCAGCGAAACCATCGAGCGGCACCGCATCCACACCCCGTTGCTGCAGCAGATTCCCGGATTCCCGAGTTGGTACCGCTGGGGCCTGCCGCTTTTCCCGGCGGCGATCGAGAGCTTCGATCTGAAGGGCTACGATCTGGTGCTGTCCAGCAGCCACTGCGTGGCCAAGTCGGCGGTTCCGGCGCCCGGCGCTCTGTCGGTCTGCTACTGCCACACGCCGATGCGCTATGTCTGGGATCGGTTCGATGATTATTTCGGCGGCAAGCCGCTGCCGCTCCGGCTGGCGATCGGAGCCGTGGCCGCCGGTCTGCGCCGCTGGGACCGGGCGACGGCTGATCGGGTCCATCTCTGGTTGGCCAACGCCGGGATCGTCCGCGAACGTATCCGTGATTATTACGGCGTACCGGATTCGCGCATCCGCATCGTCCATCCGCCGGTGGACACTTCCCGCTTCCGGCGCGACAGGGCGCCCGAGCCTCCAGCCGGATTGGAATCGGGATCCTATGACCTGGTCCTCTCGGCGCTGGTGCCCTATAAGCGGATCGATCTGGCGGTGGCGGCGGAGATCCGCGCCGGCCGTCATCTGGTCGTGGTGGGCAAGGGACCGGAACTGGAGCGGCTGCGGCAACTGGCTCGGACGACGACAGGGGAAGGCCGCGTCAGTTTCATGTCGGCCCTGCCCGACGCCGATCTGCCCGCCTATTATGCCCACTGCCGTGCTTTTCTGTTCCCGGGCCTCGAGGATTTTGGTATTACTCCGCTCGAGGCCACCGCTTGCGGCCGCCCCGTCGTCGCCTTGCGCGCCGGCGGCGCCCTGGACACGGTGGTCGAGGGATTGAACGGTATCTTCTTCGACGAGCTGAACGCCGAGTCGTTCGGCGAAGCGCTGGCGGATCCGCGGCTCGACTCGGATTGGGATCCGGTCGCCATGGCGGCCCATGCCGCCCGTTTCGGCCGGGACCGCTATCGCCGGGAGATGGAATCCACTCTGGCCACGGCCTGGGCCAAGCATCAAGAAGGGATCGCAGGTGAGTGAACCGTCCAAACGCAGGCGTCCCTTGTTGCGTCCGACGCTGCAGATGATCTTCGACCTCCTGCTGCTGGAGGTCGCCTTCATCGTCACCTACTGGTTCCGGTTCCAGGCAGGTGTCTGGAAGGTTCCGCTGGGCATTCCTCCGCTGAGCGTCTATCTGCTGAGCAGCGCCGTGGTGCTGGTGGTCTTTTTCGGCATTTTCTACTATCTGGGCCTGTATTCGGAGCGGCGCATGCTCTCGATCGAGGAGCAGATCGTCGGCGTGCTCAAGGGCGTCGCCCTGGGCGCTCTGGGAGTTCTGGCGCTGACGTTCTTCTTCCGAGCCCTGACCTACAGCCGTTCATTTTTCGGACTTTTCGTACTCAGCGCCTCGATCCTGGTCTGTGCCGGCCGCCTTTTCTCATACAAGTTGATTTCGAGATCGCTGCGGACCGTCGGCGGCCGGCGCCTGTTGCTGGTAGGCGGCGGTCCGATGCGCGAGCAGGTGCGGCTGGCGGCGGCCCGGAACCCGAACCTGGGGCTGGAAGTCATCGGCTGGATCGACAGCGGATCAGGGGCCGGCGGCCCCGACACCGGCGGACCCTGCGTGCGGCTGGGGGGGCTGGCCGATCTGCGCGAAGTGGTCGCCGAGAGCGGCACCGATGTCGTGGCCCTGACCCTGCCGGTGGAGCAGCAGCATCTGGTGGGGGAGATCACCGATATGCTCGACAACCTGAACGTCGACGTGCATATGGTGCCCGATATGCGGGGGCTCGCCATCAGCCGGATCCGTCTGACCGAACTCGGCGGCATCCCTTTTCTGGCGGTGCGCGAAGCGTCTCTCAGCGGGGCGGACCGCATCGTCAAAAGGATGTTCGACGTCGTATTCACATCGCTGGGGATGCTGGTCCTGACGCCCGTCTACACGTTGCTGGCCCTGTTGGTCAAGCTCAGCTCTCACGGACCGGTGTTCTACCGGCAGGATCGGATCGGCCGCGACGGCCGCGAGTTCCAGATGATCAAGTTCCGCACCATGCGCCCCGACGCCGAGGCCGCCAGCGGGCCGGTGTGGACGGTTGCCGACGATCCGCGCGTGACCGCGATCGGCAAATTCCTGCGCCGCTACAGCCTGGATGAGCTGCCCCAGTTGTGGAACGTGCTGGCCGGCGATATGAGCCTGGTCGGCCCGCGACCCGAGCGGGGGCATTTCGTCCAGGAATTCAGCCTGCGGTTGCCCCGTTACTTCGAGAGGCATCGGGTGCGTTCCGGGTTGACCGGATGGGCCCAGGTCAACGGTTTGCGGGGGGACACCAGCATCGAGGAGAGGACCGTCTACGATCTGTGGTATGTCGAGAACTGGTCGTTGGGCCTCGACATCCGGATCATCCTGATGACGATCCACCACGTGCTGAAGGCCGAGAACGCGTATTGAAACATCAATGAAGGACCGGTTCGACTTGAGTCCGAACATCTTCAATGCTTTTTTGACGACACTGCGGCCGCGCCAATGGACCAAGAACCTGATCCTCTTCGCGGGTCTGATCTTCTCCCAGAACCTCCAGCATACCCAGCTCGGGCTGCGCGCGGCGGCCGGGTTCGCGATCTTCTGCCTGCTGTCCGGGGTCGTTTACCTTTTCAACGACATCGCCGACATCGATTTCGATCGCAGGCATCCGGTCAAGAAGACGCGGCCGATCGCCGCCGGAGTGATCCCGATCCCGGTAGCGGCCCGTCTCGGCGCGGCCGCATTGATCGTGGCGCTGGCCTGCGCCTGGCTGATGGGCCGTCCCTTCTTCCTGGTATCGGCGGCTTTCCTGGTCCTGAACCTGGGCTACACCAAACTCCTGAAGCGGTTCATCATCCTGGATGTCTTCGGGATCTCTCTGGGGTTCATCCTGCGCGCCGTGGCCAGCGTCGAGGTCCTGCGGCCAGCCGCTCCGGGGATCGGGCTGTCGAAATGGCTGGTGCTCTGCACGCTTTTCCTCTCGCTCTTTCTCGGTTTCTGCAAACGGCGATCGGAACTGGTTATGGTATTCAGCAACGGCAGCGACACCCGCCCGAGCCTGCACCACTACAATGAACCGCTGTTGAACCTGCTGATCGGCACCTCCACCGGCCTGGCGCTGATGTCGTATGTCATGTACACGGTATGGCCGACCACGGTGAGCCATTTCGGCACCGCCAACCTCGTTCTAACTTCTCCCTTCGTTTTCCTGGGCATAGGGCGTTATCTTATGCTGGTTTTCCGGGAAGGTCAGGGCGGGCGGCCGCATGAGATCCTGCTCGGCGACATGTTGATCAAGATTTCCGTCGTCTGCTGGATCGTGGCTGTCTGCGCCGTGATCGGTTTCTCCGGCTGAAATCCGCTTTTTCCGCAACCCGATCCGAACGTCCGGGCCGACCGCCCGGTGGGGGATTTGTGATGGAACCGAACGTCCCGAACGCGCACCATGCGCTTCGGCGGACCGCGCGGCTGCGATCGCCGGCGAAGGTGAATCTTCATCTCGAGGTGCTGCGCCACCGCCGTGATGGTTTTCACGAGATAGAGACGATCCTGCAGGCGGTAAAGATATTCGACGAGATCACGGTCACCTACGACCCCGCTGCAAACGCCGGGGCAGACATCGAAATCGCGATCGAGCCCCATGGCGCCGCTCCCGCGAACGAGGCGAACCTCTGCTGGATGGCCGCCGACCTGTTCCGGCGCGAAACCGGGATCACCGGCAGCTTCAACATCCATTTGAAGAAGGAAATACCTTCGGCGGCCGGTCTGGGCGGCGGCAGCGGCAACGCGGCCGCTGTGCTGCTGGCCTGCGACCGTCTCTGCGGAACAGACTTGGGAATTCAGCGTCTCGAGCAGATGGGGGGGGAGATCGGGACCGACGTTCCCTTCTTTTTCAGGGGTGGAACCCAGCTCGGCCGCGGTCGGGGAAACGAATTGACCCGCCTGACTCCCATTCAGAACGGACGCTTCGTTATCATCCGGCCGCACATCGATCTGTCGACTAGTCAGGTCTACAACCGACTTAATATGGGATTGACAAGACGCAGCCCCACGGCTAACATCAGAACAGTAGAGTCGTTAATAGCACGTTTTCCAACGGGTTCCTGGTTCGGCATCAACCGTCTCGAGGAAGTTGTTTTGCCGGATCATCCGGTGCTGCAGAGATTGTTGCAGCATCTCAAGGACAGTGCTCCTGTCGCTATGTTGTCAGGCAGCGGTTCCGCCGTGTTCGCCGTCGTTCCCGACGGCACCAAGGAGCCGAAATTGCTGGAAGGCATAGTGAGTCCCGGTTGGTTTTCGCGGGTAGTGAAACCGCATTCCACCGGAGTGGAGTTCATGGAAGAACAGACCACTCGCCTGAACCCGTTGTGATCCGGAGAGCTTCTACGGAGAGGTGCTGTCTTGGAAATCACCGAAATCAGAATCACGTTACGCGACGACGAGAAGCTGCGCGGCTTCGCCAGCATCACTCTCGATGATTGTTTCGTGGTTCGCGGTTTGAAGATCATCGAGGGCGCGACAGGAATGTTCGTGGCCATGCCCAACCGTCGGCGCAAGGATGGGACGTTCCAGGATATTGCCCATCCCATCAATGCCAAGACCCGCGAGTTGATGGAATCAAGCATCATCGCGGCTTACAAGGAAGAGCTCAGCCGCAGTGGATCAGTTGGATCCAACGGCGCTTCCGGAGCCCAGCCCGCCGATCTCTCCGCTTTCGAGGAGAGCTACTAGACGTTCGTTTGCTGGGGCGTCGTCAAGTGGTAAGACACAAGGTTTTGGTCCTTGCATTCGCAGGTTCGAATCCTGCCGCCCCAGCCATCCCTTCTTCATTCGGATTTCCGGTTTACCGCGGCTGAGTATTGGACTATCTTGCCCGCGAGCGGATTCCCTCCGCCTCCGATCATGGCTTCTTTCGCTCGGACCGAAGGACTCCTACCCATGAACGATCTGGTCATCCTCAGCGGCGCCTCCCACCATGCAATGGGCGAGCGGATCGCCGAGAATCTCCGTCTGCCCTTGATCGATGTCGATATCAGTCGTTTTTCCGACGGCGAGATCCAGATCAAGATCCTGGAGAACATCCGCGGCACCGATGTATTCATCGTCCAGCCCACCCATCCGCCGGCCGACAACGTCATGGAGCTTTTGTTGCTGCTGGATGCGGTGAAGAGGGCGTCCTGCCGCCGCGTCACCGCCGTGATGCCGTACTTCGGCTACGCGCGCCAGGACCGCAAGGATCAGCCCCGGGTGCCGATAGGGGCCAGGCTGCTGGCCAACCTGATCACCACCGCCGGCGCCGACAGGGTGCTGACGATCGACCTCCACGCTCCGCAGATCCAGGGCTTCTTCGACATCCCGCTCGACCATCTCTACTCGGCGCCGATCCTGCTCGAGCATTTCAACGACTGGCCCCGCGAGAAGCTGGCGGTCGTGGCCCCGGACGTCGGCAGCATCAAGATGGCCCGGTCATTCGCCAAGCGGCTCGAGGCCCCGCTGTCGATCATCGACAAGAGGCGGCCCGCCGCCAACCAATGCGAGGTCATGAACTTCATCGGGGACGTGACCGACAAGAACGTCATCATCTTCGACGACATGATAGATACGGCCGGCACGATCACCGACGCCGCCCGGGCCTGCAAGGCGGCCGGCGCTACCCGGGTGACCGTCTGCGCAACGCATCCGCTGTTTTCCGGCCCGGCGCTGGAACGCCTCAACGCCGCGCCGATAGAGGAGATAGTGGTCAGCAACACGATACCGTTCACACGCCAGTCCGAGTGTCCCAAAGTGAAGGTTCTGGACATGTCGCCCCTGCTGGCCGATGCGATAGAGCGGATCCATCTGGAAAAAACAGTCAGTTCGTTATTCGTCTAGGGTGAACGGCCGACTTGACAATGAGGCGGGAAACTGCTTTATTAAGCGGTCCTTTTGAGATTCTAGCGTTCGCGGGTCCGCGGTCCATTACGAGCGGAGTCGATTTCGTGTGACCGGACCGGGTTCTCGCCCGGGAATATGTATTGCTGGAGGCAGCCGTCATGGGTCTGATAAATCTTACCGTCCATCCCCGCAGCGAAACCGGCAAGAACGCCAACCGTCGTCTTCGTGACAAGGGCCGCACTCCGGCTGTCATCTACGGCAACAAGCGAGACGCCGCGGTCATCTCGGAGGTGGACACCGTCGAGTTCAGCAAGGCGATGGATTCCTTCTCGGGCCAGTACCCCGTGTTTTCGCTGAACCACGCCGACGGCTCGCAGCCGACGGTCGCCATCCTGCGCGAGGTGCAGAGCCACCCCGTCACCGATATCCTCTATCATTGCGACCTCTTCGAGATCCCCGAGAACAAGGAACTCGAGATGGAGGTCACCCTGGACTTCGTCGGCGAGAACAAGGCGGTCAAGACCGGCGACGGGCTGCTCGAGATCGCCCAGCGCACCGTGCAGGTCATGTGCCTGCCGGCAGAGTTGCCCGACATGATCCAGGTCGACATCTCCGGCCTCGAGGTCAACGACAAGATCACCGCCGCGGAGATCGAGTCGGGCGCCATCAAGATCCTGACCGACCGCGAAGAGGTGCTGGCCAAGATCAATCCGAATACGCTGGTGCTCGAGGAAGAGAAGCCGGCCGAGACCGAGGAAGGCGAAGCCGCCGAGGGCGAGGAAGAGACCGCCGAGGGCGAGGAGGCCGCTCCCGATTCCGAATAACGCTTTTTGCGGCGCCCGACAGCGCCCAAAGGACGTGGGAAGCGAGGCGGCTGCGGTCGCCTCGTTTTCTTTTTGAGGAGACAGAACCGGGGAGGGTGGACTTGAGGCTGATAGTCGGCCTGGGCAATCCGGGGGCGAAATACGAGCGGACCCGCCACAACATCGGTTTCAGGGTCGTTGACAAGCTCGCCGAGCGGATGGGAATTTCTTTCGGGATAGCCCGCCACGGCTGTGTCGCCGCCGGTGATCCGGAAAGCCCCGACGGTGTTGTCCTGCTGAAGCCCCTGCTCTACATGAACTGCAGCGGCGAGCCGGTAATGATGACCACTTTGACATCATTGTCATCGGTACATGCTTCCAGTGCA
>CAZYDJ010000110.1:0-6787 GCA_964646035.1 uncultured Fibrobacteraceae bacterium
CTGACGCCGCACGAGATCAAGACCGCGGTCAGCCGGGCCGGCAAGGACACCAAGGTGATCCTTACCGGAGATCCCTGGCAGATCGACAATCCCTATCTCGATTCCGCCAGCAACGGTCTGTCGTACGTGGTGGAGAGATTCAAGGGGAACCCGATATTCGGCCACATCACGCTGGCCAAGAGTGAGCGCAGCACCCTGGCCAGTCTGGCCGCGGAACTGCTCTAGCTGTCGGCGGCGCCCGAGCCGAAGAAGAACTGTCGCAATTGCCCCAGGAGGCAGGCGTTACAACGCTTGACCGCCTGGGGCATGAATTTTTCAGCCAGCTTCTTGTCGTCGCGGGAAGTGGCTTCGACATAGACGGTGCCGTCGATCTCGCCGATACAGGTCTGCTGCCAGACGACTTCTCCGGTCCGGTCGCGCAAGCTCAGGGTGACCTCGCATTCGCCGCTGTTGGCGGCGGGCAAAGGCATCAGGGCCAGGCCGATGAAGCTGGCGAACAGGCCCCGCTTGAGCTTGCTCGATCCGTCATCGCCCCAGACCATGCCCACGGTCATCCCCAGGGCCGGCGGCAGCAGGAACGAGAAGCTGTGGCGTTCGAGTCGGCAGTGGAACGAGTGGATCTCGGCCTCGAGGATATAATCGGCCTGACTGGCCAGCGGCACCAACTCGGCCAGCCGGGTCTGCTGGATATCACGGGTCAGGGCGGCGCGATAGAGATCATCGACCGGCATCCGCCAGTAACGGTCGGCGGGATAGGTGATGCCCGAGTAATGACCGTCGCCGAGGCGCTGCTCATCGGGACGCAGATCCAGGATCGAACCGATGGTGACCGTCGGCAGGCCCCCGCCCATGCCGGGGAACGACATCTTCTCCCCCGGATAGGGGAAATCGATGGTCGGCCGCGAACAGGAAGAGCAGAGCAAAGCCGCCGCCGCGACGGCGAGCGCCAATCCCCAAGTGACCAGGCCTGAGCGGTGGCTGCGAATCATCGGTCCTCCTAATCGGTCGACCGGCCGGAGTCGTTTTCCGGACGGCGGAATACGCACATGCCACGGGCGAGTCCGCATAATTCGGCCGCGTTCCCGTCCCGCAGGGCGACTTCGAGAGTATCGCCGCTGCCCCAATACCAGAAGAGTTCAGCGGCGGCGCCGGCCGCGAAAGTCGCGACTGGTCCGCGGGCGATATCCCGCCCGACCCCGACTGCGGCTCCCGAGTCCAGGCCAGCGCCCGGTTCGCCGCGGCGGGCGATATCGGTGATCGCATTGCCGAAACGATCGATCCAGACGATGTGGCCGATGGCCCCTTCCGCGGACTCGCCGGCCTGGGGCTTCTCACCCAGCTGAACAAGCGAACCCGGCGAACCCAACTGAGCCGGCGGCACTCCGGCGGCCAGTTGAGCGGCCGCAACGGCGAAAATGTCGCGCCCGTGGAAAGTCGCAGCGGGCCCGTCGGACCCACCACGATGATAGAGCGGATCGTCGAGGATCGTCAGTTGAAGATCCGATTCCCGGGCCAGAAAAGCAAACAGCCCGTTGCCCGGGCCGACGAAAAACCGGCTCCGCGCGGAAACGGCCAGAGCCGGCCGCCCGGATCCGACACCGGGATCGACCACCCCCACGAACACGGTTCCCGGCGGATGGCGCCAAGCGCTGCGCTCGAGCATCCAGGCTCCGGCGGCTATGTCTCCCGGCTCGACGCCATGGCTGAGGTCGATGATCGGCGGCAGAGGCCCGGCGTCCGGAAAGCGCAACCATTCGGCCAGCAGAGACGCCTTCATCTCGGCGACATAGGGATCGTCCAGGCCGAAATCACTCAGCAGACAGACGCACGGAGCCATCATTCCGCCTCCGCTGCCGGATCCGGCCGGCGGCCGCGTCGCAGCAGCCACAGCCACAGCAACAACACCCCCGCCGGCAGCGACAACCAGGGCTTGAAACCGAATCCGGCGGGCAGATAACCGAGCAGGACCGCGGCGACGGCCACGGTCAAAGCATAGGGCAATTGGGTCCGGACATGATCGACGTGATCTGAGCCGGAAGCCATCGAAGACATGATGGTCGTGTCCGAGATCGGCGAGCAATGATCGCCGAAAACCGCCCCGGCCAGCACGGCGCTGACCGAAGCCAGCAGGATGGTTTCGGCGGGGCCGGCCGCCAGGCCGCCGGCCAACGGCAACGCGGTGCCCAGGGGAAAGATTATCGGCATCAGGATAGCCATCGTTCCCCAAGAGGTGCCGGTGGCGAAACTGACCGCGGCCGCGACCAGGAATGTGAATACCGGCAACAGCCGGGCCGACAGCGCGCCGCGCGAGACCTCCACCAGCCAGCGTCCGGTGCCCAGATCCTCGCAGACCGCGCCGAGCGACCAGGCCAGCACCAGGATGACCATGGCGATGAGCATGGCGCGGGCGCCCTCCAGCCAGGCCTCGACGCCGGCGCGCAGGGAGAGCCGGCCCGAGAGACGGGCCGCGGCCGCGGCGACCAGAGAACCGGTAAGCGAAGCCCACATCAGCACCGAAAGGCTGTCCGCCGAATTGAGCAGGGCGCGCAGACCGGGTTCGCCGCCGGCCGCGAGCACGGCCTGCCGTCCGCTCCACAACAGGCCGCCGACGGTGGTCAGGATGACCAGCAACAAGGGTCCGACAGCCAGCCAGGGAGATGCGGGAGATCCGCTGCGCTCGGGAGCCAGGCCCGAGGTGTCGAGCGCCGGTTGGGCGCCGGGGCGCAGGACTTCGCCTCTGGTCTGCGCCCGCTGCTCGGCCTGCCGCATCGCGCCGAAATCCCGGCCGCTGACCGCCACCATATAGACGAAGGCCAAGGTCAGCAGCGGATAGAAGTTGAAGGGCAATGAGCGCAGGAAGAAGGCATAGCCGGAACCGGCCAGACCTTCGCGGACCATCGCGTCCTGGATCAGTCCCACCTCGAATCCGACCCAGGTCGAGATCACCGCGACGGTCGCCACCGGAGCAGCGGTGCTGTCCACCAGATAAGCCAGCTTCTCGCGCGAGATGCGCAGCCGGTCGGTGAACGGACGCATGGTGTTGCCGACCAGCAGGGTGTTGGCGTAGTCGTCGAAGAAGATGGCTGTGCCCATCGCCGCGGTGGCGGCCTGTCCCCCGTTGCGGGTGCGCACCCGGCGGGCCAGGGCCTCGACGACGCCGTCGGTGGCGCCGGATCGGGAAAGGATGCCGACCATCCCGCCGAGGATCGTCGAAAACAACACGATCGACGCATGGGATCTGTCGGCGAGCGCATCGACCAGATAATGATCGCCCAGGCGCAGGAAGGCCGTCAGGGGATCGCCGTGGATGATGACCGCTCCGACCCAGACGCCCAGCAGCAGGGCCAGCACCACCTGCCGCGCCACCAGCGCGAGTCCGATTGCGATCAAGGGCGGCAGGACGGAAAGCCAACCATGATCCATCAGGCTTCCCTTTCGGCTTTGGTCTCGGCGATGATCGCCAGCATCCGCTGTTGCAGGCCGGGAGCCGCGGCCAGGACCGAACTCCCGTCGAAGGGTCCGGCCGCCCCGCGGAAATCGGTGACCACGGCGCCGGCTTCGGCGGCTATCAGCGATCCCGCCGCCACGTCCCAGGGCTTCAGCTCCATCTCCCAATAACCGTCCAGTATTCCGGCGGCGACGTGGCAGAGATCGACAGCGGCGCTGCCGCCACGCCTCACGCCGTGGCATTTACGCAGCAGGAAGGTTTCGACCAGGGCGCAATTCAGCGAAACGATTTCATCGCGGACATAGGGGAATCCGGTAGCCAGCAGGGCGCGTTCGAGCTCGACGGGCTCGCGGCGCTCCAGGTCCCGGCCGCCACCCCGCAGCGGTCTTTCCAGCCTGGCTCCGCCGCCGCGGACGGCGAGGAAGAGCTCATCCAACTCGGGCGCGTAGACCACTCCGATACACATTCCTTGGGCGTCGCGGCAGCCGATCGAGACGGCGAAGAAAGGATGGCCGTGAACGTAGTTGGTCGTACCGTCGAGAGGATCGACCACCCAGTCGCGGCCGGTCGCCGACTCGTGACGGGATCCCTCCTCGGCCAGGAAGCCGTCTCCGGGAAACGAGCGCAGCAGATCGGCGCAGATCCGTTCCTCGACGGACCGATCGAGATCGGTGACCATATCGGTGGCCGACTTATAGTCGATGCTTCTGAGCCGTCCCTTTTCGCGCAGCAGGATTTCGCCCGCCGCCAAAGCTATATCCCGGGCCGTATCGCGATCCTGGCCATAACCCACCTTCATCAGTCCTTCCGTGGACGCCGGCCCCTGAGCCGGCGTAATCGGATCATAGAACGCCGGACCCACGCCGACAACCCCGGGCTCGAGCGCTTCTTGACAGATCCCAGACAATAAGTAGCTTTTGAAGAGTGATTCGTCGGCAGCAAATCGACTGCGCCTGAAAGGAACCGCAATGGAAGACAAGATCAAGAGCGTCCTGGACCGTGTCCGCCCCGCGTTGCAGGCCGACGGCGGCGACGTCGAGTTCATCGATTTCAATGACGGAGTCGTCACCGTGCGGCTCAAGGGCGCCTGCGGCTCCTGCCCGATGGCCGCCATCACGCTGAAGCAGGGTATCGAATCCCGCCTGCGCGAAGCCATCCCCGAAGTCAAATCGGTGGTATCCCTCTAGGGATATCCGGCTCCGACAGACGAAGCCCGCGGTAAAATGCCGCGGGTTTCGTCTGCCCGGCTGCCGGGATCTCAATAACCCAGACTGCGTAATTTCCGCTGCACATCGGCCGAGATCGGCTGCTCGACGGCGTTCGTCGTGTCGGCCAGCGCGACGGCGTGGGCGTCCCACTGCTGTGCCAACCTCCGACCCTCGGCGATCACCGCGAGCGCGAGATCCCGCGGCGGCTGCGCCAGCTTTGACGCATCCGCCGCCGCGGAAAGATCGTACCAACCGGATCGTCCGCCGTTGAGACCGCCCACGAAATACCAGGGCCATTTCAGCAATCCCACTTTAGGTGCTCCGTAGAGCATGTTCTCCAGGCGCAGAACCCTGTCCGCGGCCACCGGCGGGAACTCCCGCCCCGGAGCGGGCCAGAGGTCGGCCAAGCCGGGAATATCAGCAGGCGCGCTCCAACCCATTTCGGCGCAGATCGTCGGCAGCAGATCGAGAGTCGAGACGGGTTCGTTGCGGACTGTGCCGCCGCAACGGCCGGCGGGCAGGCGCACCAGCAGCGGCACGCAGGAAACCTCGGGCATCAGGCTGTGGCCGTGTTCGTAGCCGCCGTGTTCGAAGAATTCCTCGCCGTGATCCGCGGTCACGACCACCAACGAGTTCTCGGCGAATCCACCGGCCGTCACGGAGGCGAGAAAGCGCCCCATCCAGGCGTCGGTATACTGGACCTCACGCGAGTAGAGCGTACGCATCGCCGCGATGGTGGCCGGGTCGATCCCGGCGGCGATCCTTGCCTCGACGTCCACCCGGCGCTCCAGACGGGCTCCGTCGAACAGGGGATCCGACTGCGGCACCGCGGCCAGGTCGGGAACCCGGCCGGGGCCGCCGGCGACCGCCGGATCAGGCAGATCACGCCAGACGTACGGCAGATGCGGGTTCATCAGATGGACCCAGAGGAAGAACGGTCGCTCGTCCTGCCGCAGATCGATCCAGCGGGACGCCTTGCCCAGCAGCACCGACGCGTCCTCGGGTTCGAGATTCTGCTCGACGAAATTGGTCAACTCACGCACCAGCAGCGAACGGCCGGCCGGCTGCAGGGGATCACGGACCAGGGAATGATCGAACTCGATGAATCCCCGGTCGAAGCCGTAATCTGAGGAGAGATACGGATTGGATGAGATGCCGGCGGTGTGATAGCCGTTGCGCCAGGCGATCTCGGCCAGGGTCGGCGCCGATCGCGGCAAGGGCGATTTCTTGTCCAGGGCCAGGGCCCGCGGGGGCTGCCCGGTCATGAACGCCGCCATCGAGGGCAGCGTCCAGCAGGTCGGAGTCCAGACGTTGCGGTAATCGACCGCCGCTGCCGCGAAGGCGTCCAACGCCGGAGTGGGCGGCGACTCGGGATCATGACAGGAGAGCTGATCGGCGCGCCAGGTATCGATGGTCACCAGGATCAGGTTGGGGGCATCCGCAGCCGCCTCGACGCGTTCGCCGAGAGTGCCGGTGCGCACGGCCGCTCCCTCCTCGCGCCAATCGGGCCAGGTGGCGCTGGCGACCACCAGCAGGGCGAAGGGAAAGACCATGCCCTTGCCCGGACTGCGCACCAGGAAATCAGCGACCCGGGCCACCGGATGACGCAACACGAAGAAGCTGATCGCCCAGATCAACGCCAGAACGATCCGTCCCGAACCCGTCCCGTGATCCGCCCACCAGTCGACCAGCAGATGCTCGCGCAGGGCATAGCTGCAGTAGACGAGCACCAGGGCGGCCATGGCTCCGGCCACCGCCAGCGAGAAAGCCAGTTTGCGCGGCCGGTCGGTCGCCTGCGCCAGCAGCCCGCAGAGCGGGAAGAGCAGGGCCGCCGACACGCCTCCCCACCACCCGTAAAGCGCCATTGCCGGCAACAACTTGGCTACGATGCCGCCACCGTCGCCGTCGCCGATCACATCGAAACGCAGCCACATATACAGACCTTCGATCAGCGCGACTCCAGCCGCGAGAACGAAGGCCCACAAAGCCGCGGCGGGCCAGGCCTTGAGCCATCTCAACATCCGCTATCCTCCATTGGACTCCTGACGGGCTTTCCCGAAGAACATCCCGGATCATTGCTCTTTCTAGTCAAAATCCAGGTGGCGGTCAAGTGATCCTTGCTGCACATTCT
>CAZYDJ010000110.1:6887-9305 GCA_964646035.1 uncultured Fibrobacteraceae bacterium
TGCTCTTTCTAGTCAAAATCCAGGTGGCGGTCAAGTGATCCTTGCTGCACATTCTGCGTTGAGCCCAGCACCCAACCTGCTTCAGGAGGCAGATGATGCGCCCGTACGCCGGCTGTGATTTCTATCGCCACGAGCAGAACCTGAGCGCCGAGGAACGAATGATTCGCGACACGACCCGCACCTGGGTCGAAAACCGGTTCCTGCCCCTGGTGCGGGATCACCACCGGGCCGGCACCTTCCCCGCCGAGATCATCCCCGAAATGGGGGAAATGGGGCTGCTCGGGGCCGCGATCAAGGGACCCGGCTGTCCGGGCCTGAGCGAAACGATCTACGGCCTGATCTGCCAGGAACTCGAAAGAGGCGACAGCGGGCTGCGCAGCTTCGCATCGGTCCAGGGCAGTCTCGTGATGTGGCCGATCGCCGCCTACGGCACCGAGCAGCAGCAGCAGAAGTGGCTGCCCGAGCTGGCCGGCGGCCGCAGGATCGGTTGCTTCGGCCTGACCGAAGCCGGCCACGGCAGCGACCCCGGGGGCATGGAGACCCGCGCGATCCGCGACGGCGACGGCTGGGTGCTGACCGGCGGCAAGATGTGGATCACCAACGCCGTGTCGGCCGACGTGGCCCTGGTCTGGGCCCGGGGCCCGGAACGCGTCCTGGGCTTTTTGGTGGAAAAAGGAACGCCGGGATTCACGACCCAGGCCGTCGAGGGCAAATACAGCCTGCGCGCCAGCGACACCGGCGAGTTGATCCTCGACGAGGTGCGCCTGCCCGACTCCGCCCGGCTGCCCGGAGCGGTGGGCCTGGGCGCTCCGCTGAGCTGTCTGAACGAGGCCCGCTACGGGATCGCCTGGGGAGCGGTCGGGGCCGCTTCAGCCTGTTACGAAAACGCGCTGCAGTACTCGCTCGAGCGGGAGCAGTTCGGCAAACCCATCGCCTCGTTCCAACTCGTGCAGCAGAAACTGGTACGGATGCTGACGGCGATCGTGGCGGCCCAGGGAATGGTGCATCAGTTGGGCCGGCTGAAGGACAGCGGAGTGAACGAGACTCCCCTGGTCTCCTTGGCCAAGCGCAACAACGTGGCCGCCGCCCTGGACTGCGCCCGCATGGCGCGCGATATCCTGGGCGCCGCCGGCATCACCGACGACCACCCGGTCGGGCGGCATCTGACCAACCTGGAGTCGGTCTACACCTACGAAGGCACCCACGACATCCACACCCTGATCGTGGGCGCGGAAATTACAGGTATCCAGGCCTTCCGCTGAGACGATCCTCCCCGAACGAGACAGGGGCGGGAGTCGCGACTCCCGCCCCTGCTGCGATAACGGATCCGCTGCCGCGCTCAGAAAGCGAAATAGCGGAAAGTGATGGCCGCCATCCGGAACAAGGCGCCGGGATAGACTCCGAGCAGCAGCACTATCAGGGCCAGGATCCCGGTCGCGAAGGTCGATTCCCAGCTGCGTCCGTCGTAGGCCTCGTCGCCGGCGGGATGCATGTACATCACCACGACCACCCGCAGATAATAATAGACCGAGAGCAGTGAATTGATCACGCCCCAGACCGCCAGCGGAACCATGCCCGCCTTCACCACGGCGTCGAAGATATAGAATTTGCCGACGAAGCCGACCGTGGGCGGGATGCCGGCCAGCGAGAACATGAACACCGCCATCGCGGCCGCGGCCAATGGCTGACGCCCGGACAGGCCGGCATAGTCGGAGATGGTGTCGGCCTCGCTTTTCGCCTTGCCGAGGAAGTTGATCACGCCGAAAGCGCCGAGATTCATCACCGCATAACCGACCAGATAGAAGAGCAGGCCGCCGCCGGCCGCGGTAGCCACCGGCACCATCCGCGAGGCGGCGCCGATGGAGCGGGCGGTTTCGAGCAAGGCCAGCACGCCCAGCAACAGATAACCGGCGTGGGCGATGCTGGACCACGCCAACATCCTCTTGATCGACGTCTGGGTCAGGGCCACCAGGTTGCCGACGGTCATCGTGACCACCGCCAGCACCGCCAGCAGGGGGAACCAGATATCGGCGATCAGCGGCAGCAGCAGCCAGACGAAGCGGATCAACGCCGCGAAGCCGGCCGCCTTGACTCCGGCCGCCATATAGCCGGACACGTAGGCCGGGGCTCCGTCATAGACGTCGGGGGTCCACATGTGGAAGGGGACCATCGACACCTTGAAACCGAATCCGATCAGGATCAGCCCGACCGAGATCGAGAGCAGCAGGCCGCCGGATTCACCCGCGGCCAGGGCTTCGCGGATGCCGGCGAAGGAGGTGCCGCCGGTCTGTCCGTAGAGCAGAGCCATCCCGAAGAGCAGGAAGGCCGAAGAGAAGGCGCCGAGGATGAGGTACTTGAAACCGGCCTCGGAACTGCGGACCGAGCCGCGATTGCCGCCGGCCAGGACGTAGACCGCCA
>CAZYDJ010000111.1:0-9302 GCA_964646035.1 uncultured Fibrobacteraceae bacterium
AATCCCCCATCGGCGATCTCGTCCCAGCCGATCGCCCGACGACCCCGTTTGGCGAGGATCTGACCCGCCTGCCACATCAGCCAGCTCTGCAGCCCGTCAACCTCGCCCAGGCCCTCGGTCTCGACCAGGGACCGGCAGCGGGGACAATCGAGCCACCTGGTGCGCGGACATTCATCGCCGCCGATGTGGATATATCGCGAAGGGAAAAGATCCACAACATGGTCCAGGACTTCCTCGATGAAACCCAGTACCTTGTCGCCGCCGACACAGAGCACGTCGTCGAAAATGCCCCAGTCGGTCGCCACCGTGAAAGGTCCGCCGGTGCACGACAGTTCGGGATAGGCCGCCAGCGCGGCGGTGCAGTGGCCGGGCATCTCGATCTCGGGCACCAGCATCACTTGTCGCGCCTCGGCGTACTCCACCAGTTCACGCACGTCGTCCGCGGTATAGAAACCGCCGTAGCGACCGCCCTTGCCGTCGTCGCGCCAGGCGCCGACCTCGGTCAGCCGGGGCAGCGAGGGGATCTCCAGCCGCCAGCCCTGGTCGTCGGTCAGATGCCAATGCAGACGGTTCATCTTCAGCAGCGCCATGCGGTCTATGGTGAGCTTGATGTAATCGGTCGATATGAAGTGGCGGCAGCTGTCCAGCATCAGGCCGCGCCAGCCGAAACGCGGCCGGTCCTCGATCCGCGCCGCCGGCAGCACCGGCCCGTCCAGCAGCAGCATGCGCAGAGTGCGGGTGGCGTGGAAAGCCCCGGCGGGTCCGGTGGCCGAGATCCTCACCCCGTAGCGGCTGATGGTCATGTGATAGGAGCCGGGAGGCAGCGGAGCCAGATCCTCCTCCATGTGGATGGATCCGGTCGGCGCGGTTCCAGGCGCGGCCAGCGGCAGATTCATCTCGGCGGCGAAAAGTTCGGCTTCGGCCTGGAATGGCTCCGCGGCGGCGATCTCGGTTGTCGGCGTGAGGGTGAAGAATCCATCGCGCCGCTCGATCGATACCGGAGCGGGAATCAGGTCAGGAGTATCGGCGGGCATTTCGGCTCCCTGGGCGAATAGTGAACCGTTGGTCCTTTAGGGATTGGGCGATCCTCTAACGCTGCGCCCCCGCTGACAAGCAGGAATCCGGTTCGATGCCGTTTCCCGGGCTTTCTCGGGCCGCGTCCAGGGTCTAGAATGAGCGTCGCACCCGAACGCATTCCAGGAGGAGACTCATGATGTCCAGACGCGACTTCCTGCGCCGATCGATCATCGGATCCGCCGCCGTGGGGCTGGCTCCCCTGGCCGGACCCGGCGCCTGCAGCGCCCTGCCCCCGGCCGGCCCGCCGCGAATCGTCTCGACCTGGAACTTCGGCCCGAAGGCCAACTCCGCCGGCTGGGACGTGCTGGTCCACGCCGGACACGCATTGGACGCCGTCGAAGCCGGAGCGAAGGTCGTCGAAGCCGACCCCGAAATCCACTCCGTAGGCTACGGCGGCTATCCCGACCGCGAAGGCCGCGTCACCCTCGACGCCTGCGTCATGGACTCGGACGGCGAAGCCGGGGCGGTCTGCTTCCTCGAGGGATTCCGCCATCCCCTGTCGATCGCGCGCAAGGTGATGACCGAGACGCCGCACGTGATGCTGGCGGGCGCGGGAGCCGCCGACTTCGCCCTGGCCCAGGGATTCGCGAGCGAGAACCTGCTCACACCCGACGCGGAGGCCGAGTGGCGCTCATGGATGGCCGCCGGGTCCGAGTACGAGTTCGCCCCCAACGCCGAGAACCACGACACGATCAGCCTGCTCGCCCTCGATGCGCACGGCCACCTCGCCGGAGGCTGCACCACCAGCGGCGCTCGCTTCAAGATGCGGGGCCGCGTCGGCGACTCGCCCATCATCGGCTCGGCCCTTTTCGTCGACGACAAGGTCGGAGCCGCCTGCGCCACCGGCAACGGCGAGGAGGTCATCAAGACCGCGGGCAGCGCCCTGGTCGTCGAGCTGATGCGCGGGGGCGCCACGCCGCGGGAGGCATGTCACGAAGCCATCGAACGCATCGTTCGGCGAAATCCGCGCTGGGAAAAAGTGCAGGTGGGGTTTTTGGCCATGGCCCGCGGCGGCGAGGTCGGCGCCTACAGCGTCCAGCCCGGATTCCAATTCGCGGTCCACGACAAGGACGGCGGCAAGCTGATGGATTCGCCGAGCCGCATTCCGGCCTAGTCGGAGACCCGGGTATCCGGAATTTCGCGCGAGATGTTGCAGTACCGGCCCTTGCGGATACGGCCGTAGAAAAGATCCTCGCCCAGCGCCGCGACCCTGCGGGCGAAGGCCGAGCGCTCGATCCCCAGCCGGATCACCTGATGGACGAATGTCCGCGGGTGGCTGTACGGACAGACCTTCATGCACATCCCGCAGTCGGTGCCGAGCACGCGCCAGTAGTGGACGCAGGGCTCGACCTGCATCGGCCACTTCTGCACGCCGCGAACCATCACCGGATCGCCGTCGGGAATCGATCCGGACGGACAGCTGTCCGCGCAACGTCTGCAAACCTCGCAGAACTCGCGCACTCCGCCGCCGCGCGCTCCGTCGGGCGAATCGGAAATCAGCGGCAGATCGGTCGTCACGGCCCCGAGACGGACCCGCGACCCGAGCTTATGCGAGATGAAATAGCCCATCCGCCCCAGCTCGCCGAGGCCGGCGTCGACAGCCAGCGGCGGCAGCATCACCTGGTAGTTGCTGCCCGAGATTTGGGCGCGAGCGGGAAATCCCATGTCCCGGATATGCCGGGCGATCGTGATGGCGGCGATGGCTTCCTGCAGATACTGGCGGGCCGATTCCTCGGTGATCCCCACTCCCGGCGCCTGCTCCACCTTCTGCTGGTCCATCTCCAGGCAGAAAACGATCGCGTAGCGATGCTTGAGATCGATTTCGCTTCCCCATGGCTCCGGTCCGCGGCCGACATGGGAATAGATCCATGACGGATCCAGCTCGGTGATTCCCACCTCGGCAGCACCCAGATCCCGGGTCAGTTCCTTCATCACCGCGCTCATCCGCTCCGGATCCGGCCGCGGCTGGTCCTCGGCGCGTTGGGCGACCGGGCCGTCGGCCATATCGAGCAGTTCATCGATCACCTTGAACATCGCGTCGGCGTAGGTCGAGCGCACCGGATCGTAGAAGAGGCCGCCGGGCGCCAGCAGTTCGGGCAGCCGGCGGATGCGGTCGTCGACATCCTTCAGGTCCGGGCGGCGGGAATAGTACTCTTCGTATTGCGGGGTGCCTTCGCGATAATCCTCGCGGGAGAACATCATGTCGCGCTCATCCACCCGGGGAACCGGGCCCGTTGACCGGATCGGACGCTTGGCGCCGACCGGAGCGAAGAACAGGGCGAGCAGCAGCAGCAGCAGGAAATCCATCAGCGCCGGTATCGGCCAGGGAGCACCCAAGACCAGCGGCGCGGCCCAGACCAGGGCGGTCGCCAACGCGAGGGCGCCGGAAATCTTAGCGGCGCGGCCCTTGCTCTCGCGCACGGATGTGATCGCGAACAGGAAAAGAAATCCCGTCGCGGCCGCTCCGATCAGGATATGAGGCCAGAACATCGGCATTGTCGCATCTCCGTACTTGAGGCGTAACGTGATTGACAACGATAATGCCTCGGCCCCTCGACTGCGAATTGTGAAAGGATGACGCATGCCCGAATTCTGGCAGACCCTGTCGCCGAGCATCATCGGTCTGCTCGCAGCAGGATGCTTCGCCGCCTATTTCCTCAAAGGATTCTCGGGTTTCGGCCCGGCCCTGATCCTGATCCCCACCCTGACCCTGATCTTCGGCCCCTCCTTCGCCCTGGCCGGATCGGCGTTCGTGGACCTCTGGGTCGGACTGGCCCTTTTGACCACCCTGCGTTTCAACCGACGCGAACTCGCGATAGCATTGCGGATGGTGGCGGCCATCGCCGCCGGCACCCTGCCCGGCGCATTGCTGGCCGGCAAGGCGCCGCGGGCGGTCGTGCTGCTGGCGATCGGCGTCTCGGTGGTAGCCATGGGGTTGCGCTGGATCATCTCGCGTTCCTCGTCGCCCGGAGCCGGCGGATCGGTTCCGGCCGCCGGGCGACGGATCTGGGCCGGATGCGCCTTGGGCGGCTTCACCGGCGGTCTGGTGGGAATCAGCGCCCCGTTCGTGGTCGCCGGGGCCGCGTCATTGCTGGACAAGACGACCCTGCGCCGGGTGCTGGTGGCCGTTTTCCTGGCCGAGGGAATAATCAAGCTGGCGATCTACCGCGCGGTGTCGGTCTGGGACGGTAATGTGCCCGCCCTGGCTCTGTTGATTTCGCCCGCGGTGGCGGCCGGTCTGGTGGCCGGTTCACGCGCCCACTTCGCCGTGTCCGAGCGGACTTTCAGCCGAGTCGTGGGCGCGTTGCTGCTGGCGCTGGGTATCAGGATCCTCATTTCCGTATGATACGGTCGGGACGGTTCATACCCCACGACGCCTGCCCGAACTACCGGTAAATCCTATTCGCTCCCCGGGGCGACTCTATCGTAAACCATCTTGATGATCACGCTCTGGCCACCCTGGGGCGGGGTGATCGTGCGCGAAACTATCATCCGTCCCGATTCGGGAACGATCATGTACTCCTCGACCCTGGACGGTCCGTTTTCCGGCTCGGATTTGACCATCAGGATGGCGCCCGTCCAGGTCGCCTCGGCCTTGACCGGCCCTTTGTCGGTCCAGATCTCGCATTCGCGGCCGTCGGTGTAGTAGAGGCTGGTCCGGTTGCGGCTGTCGGTGATGTTCAACTCCGGATCGGCCAGCAATATCTGCAGGCTCTTCATGTCGGGCGTGAAATTGCCGTCCTGCGTTTTCTCCTCGCCGCCGCCGCCGGCCTCCCAACCCATGTCGCTTCCCCTGTTGCCGCCCCTCTGACCGCCCATGCCGCCGCGGCCGCCGCCGCCGCCGCTCCGGTCCCCGCCCCCGCCGGATCCGCCGCCACGGCCGCCGCCACGGCCGCCGGAAAACTGCTTCTTCATGACTTCGCGCGGATCGTCGCTCAGACTTTCGTTCAAGATCCATTCCCCGCTCAGATCCGGTCGCGAGACGCCGCTGGCCATGGTATCGGCCATGGCAGCCGAAGTATCGGTCGCTATAACCTGTTCCGAATCAGCAGCCGCCGCCGCCAGCGCGAACAAGGTCAGGCAAACCGCCAAGGCCCACGCCGCGAACCGGTTCGGGGCCCACGTCAATCCGATGAACCTGCGCATAAAATACTCCTCCGTTTTGCAGTAATCGGGTTCGCTCCGATCAGGGGGGACATCCCGGTAGTGGACGGGGATGCCGGATGGGTTACAACTGGATGTAACCGGCTGGAGGGATGGGGCCTCTGCCGTATATGCAGACCGGAAACGATGAGCCCCGGTTGACGCAGCAACGCATTCTGTTGCACGCTCGGCCTGGAAACCCTCAAAGCTGAATCGGGAACTAATAATCACCACCAGCCGATCCGGTAGGGGAGCAGCTAGGTGAGCAGGCACGAAGCCAGCGCGGACCAGCGGGACATCCAGGCCGCTCTCGGCGGGGACGAGGAGGCGTTCGCACGCATCGTCCACCGTTACGAGGGCGAGATAGCCCGTCAGATGTGGCATTTCACCCGCGACAGCGACCTGCTCGACGATCTCGTAGCGGAGGTCTTCGTGTCCGCCTACATCGGTCTGGCCGGCTATCGCGGCGACGCTCCGTTCGAACACTGGCTCCGCCGGATCGCCACCCGGGCCGGCTACAGCCATTGGAAGCGGGAATCACGGGAACGCAAACGGCGCGAGGCGATCGAGGAGTGGAGAGCGGAGATACCGACCGCGACTGTCGACAGTTCCCCTTCCGCAGCCGCGGAATACCTGCACGGACTGCTGGCGCGGCTCGGCCCGAAAGACAGGCTCGTGTTGACGCTGCAGTACTTCGAGGACTGCAGCAATCAGGAAATCGCCGACCGAACCGGATGGACCCGGGCGGCGGTGAAGGTGAGATCATTCCGGGCGCGCCGCAAACTGCAGGCGATGCTCGAAGAGATCGGCTTCGGAAGGAAAGAAAATGAACGATCCGCTGCGGAGTCTGGCTGACCTGGCCGCGACCGCCCGCCGCGAACAGGCGCCCGAGGTTGATGTCTCCTGGCGCGTCGGCGTCAGGATCGCCGGGCTGAAGGTCCGGTCGCCGGACCGGCCGCTGCTCTATGTGGCGGCGTTCTCGGCCCTTACCGCCGTGGTCGCCGTGTTGCTGGCGGCGCCGGTGCTGAACACCCTTAAGGATCCGTTGGCCCTGATGATCCAGGCCATGAACACCATCCAGTAAGAAAGGTCGAAGCGATGTCTGCCGAATCGAAGCTGCCCTCCGTCGGTCGCCCCTGGATGCGGCCGTTCCTTTCCGGTCTGGCCATACTGCTGTGCGGCGTGTTGATCGGGGGCGCCTTGACCACCCTGGTTCTGTGGGACCGGCTGAGCCACGAGATGCGGCACCCGCGTTTCGATCCCCTGGAAGCTTCGCTGCACATCGCCGAAAAATTCAATCTGGACGACGGCCAGGCAAAACGTTTGCAGCAGATCGTCGCCGAGCACGACGAACGCTTCAACGAGGTGCGGGCGACCGTATCCCCCACTCTCGACAGCCTGTCGATCAACTTCCGCGACGAGGTGGCCGCCCTGCTCGGTCCGGAGCAGACCGCCGAGTGGATCGAGGAATTCAACGATCATCACCGGCAGTTCAAGAAACGTCCGCCCCGCGATTTCCGCCGGCCGCCGTCGGAGCGTTAGCGCCGACGTTCACCGACCCGACCTCGCCCAGGGACGGTTCATACCCCGCGGCGGCGGCGGAGCGCGAAGCCGGGGCCGCCCCTCGGCATTCGGCATTGCGTTCCTCTCTTCAGGATATCAAGTTCTTCTCGGCGCCTTTCCTGTTTTACGGCGCCGGAAGGAATCATCATGTTGGATAATCCGGTCGTCGTCCTCTTCCTGATCATCGGCTCGGGGCTGCTCCTGGGCAGAATCCGCATCAACTGCGTTTCGCTCGGCAGCAGCGGCATCATCTTTTCGGCTCTGGGTTTCGGCGCGATGGGCGCCGAGCTGCCGGCAATCGTGGGCTCGCTCGGCCTGGTGCTTTTCGTCTACTGCGTGGGTCTCGGCGCCGGACCGGGATTCTTCCGGGCCTTCATGCGCGAGGGATCGAGCCTGGCCAAGCTGGCGATCTTCCTGACCGTCGTCGGAGCATTGACCGCCGCCGCCGGAGCCAAGCTGGTGCACGTGCCGGTCGATCTCGCGGCCGGCATCTTCGCCGGGGCCTTGACATCCACGCCCGCACTGGCCGCGGCGATCCAGAACCTGCCGCCGGATTCTTCGGTCACCATCGGTTACGGCCTGGCCTATCCATTCGGGGTCGTGGCCGTGGTGCTCTTCGTGCAGTTGCTGCCGCGGGTCCTGGGCCGGGACATCGACAGCGAGGCCGGCCGGATCGAATCCGCGGCCGCCGACAAGCGCGAGATCAGACGAGCTTTGGTCGAGGTGCTCAATCCCGCCGTCTTCGGCCGCCGGATCAGCGATATCCACTTCCTGACCCACGCCCGCGGCCAGATCTCCCGAGTGATGCGGGGCGATCTGCTGGTGCCGCTGGACGGCGACGCGACGCTCGAGGAGGGCCAGCACGTCCTGGTGATCGGCGACAACGAGCACCTTCCCGACATCGTCGAGTTCCTGGGCCGGCCCAGCGACCTGCCCTACACCCTGGACACGGATTCCCAGCGCCGAAGAGTAGTGGTCACTTCCGGCGACGTGGTGGGCAAGACTTTGCTGGATCTGAAGCTGCCCAACCGCTTCGGCGTCATCATCACCCGGGTGATCCGTAACGACGTGGGCTTCGTGCCCAGCCTCGACACCCGCCTGCACAAGGCCGACCTGCTCTATGTCGTCGGTCAGCCGGAGCGTCTGCAGCAGTTCACCGAATTCGCCGGTCATCGGATGCGTCTGCTGGATGAGACCGACCTGATCTCGCTGGCGGCGGGCATCCTGCTCGGAGTAGGTCTCGGCTCGCTGCCCATCCCCCTGCCCGGCGGCGCCCGCATCACTCTCGGCCTGGCCGGAGGGCCCCTGCTGGTCGCTCTCTTCCTGGGACATTTCGGCGGCGTGGGCAAGCTCAAGGGCCACCTGCCCCGACCGGCCCGGCTGGTGCTGACCGAAATCGGCCTGAGCTTCTTCCTGGCCTCGGCCGGCGTCTCCGCCGGCAGTCGTTTCCTGGCCGTGCTGCAGGATTTCGGGCCGGCGCTGGTGCTGATGGCCTGCGCCGTGGCGGTGATCCCGCTGGCTCTCGGCTACGTTTTCGCCGCGAAGGTGCTGAAGCTGAACCTGCTGCAATTGCTCGGCGGCATCTGCGGCGGCATGACCTCAACGCCCGGCATGGGCGCCATCACCGAAAAGACCGAGTCGGAAATCCCGGCCGTGAGCTACGCCGCCTGCTATCCGGTGGCCCTGATCCTGGTGACGATCTCCACCCAGCTGCTGGTGGTGGTGCTCAGCTGACGGACCGCCGTTGTTCGTTGATACCGCCTGGAGTATGATCGCACGGACATGCGCGCCATCATCACCCGGGAGGGGTCCCTTGGCAGAAAAACGTGATCGCTGGAACAGCCGGGCCGCGTTCATCATGGCCGCCGTCGGATCGGCGGTCGGACTCGGCAACGTCTGGCGTTTCCCCTATGTAGCCTACCAGAGCGGCGGCGGCGCCTTCCTGATCCCCTACTTCACCGCCCTGTTCACAGCCGGCATCCCGATGCTGATCCTGGAGATGGGACTCGGCCAGCGCATGCAGAAGGGCGCTCCCGGCGCGTTCGCGGCCATCCGCGAGAAGTGGGAGTGGTTCGGCTGGTGGGCGGCCGGACTGAGCGCCGGCATCGTCATCTACTACTCGACCATCCTCGCCTGGGCCTGGGTCTACCTGTGGCATTCGTTGAGTTCGGCCTGGGGAACCGACGCCGAGGGATTCTTCGTCCGCGAGGTGCTGCAACGCTCCGGCGGTCCCGGCGAGAACGGCGCTCCCATCTGGTACCTGGTGCTGGGAATGGCCCTGACCTGGGGCGCCATCTGGCTGATCCTGCGCCACGGGGTGCGCAACGTCAGCAAGGTGGTGATGGTCACGGTGCCGTTGCCGTTGATCCTGCTGGCGGTGCTGCTGGTGCGCGGGCTGACCCTGCCGGGCGCGATCGACGGCATCAGCTACTACCTGACTCCCGACTTCTCGCGGCTGGCCGATCCGAACATCTGGCTGCGGGCCTACGGGCAGATCTTCTTCTCGCTGAGCCTGGCCT
>CAZYDJ010000112.1:0-3946 GCA_964646035.1 uncultured Fibrobacteraceae bacterium
CCTTGACGTGGGTGTAGAGCTGGCCCTTGTCGTCGCTGCCGCCGCGGGCGTAGATGATCCCGTCGCGGATCTCCGGCTCGAACGGGGGAGAGTCCCACAGCTCGACCGGATCGACCGGCTGCACGTCGTAGTGGCCGTAGAGCAGCAGGGTCTTGCGGTCGGGGCGCTGTTCGGTCTCGGCGAAAATCAGGGGATTGCCCTTGGTTTCGATCAACTCTACGTGCAGGCCCAGTTCCTTCAACTCGTCGGCGAGGAACTCGGCGGCCTTCACGACATCGGGCTTATGATCGGCGATCGCGCTGATGCTGGGGATGCGGAGCCAGTCGCATAATTGTTCCAAGTGTCGGTCGCGGTGCTCGTCCAGGTATGTGATGATCCGGTCGATGGCCATGTTGCCTCCTTGGCGATAGCGTCCCGCTCCAATGGGGAACGGGGCAGTTCGGGCAAAACTTACGCTTGACGGATCGTCGTGTCGAGGCGATTGTGTTTTCGCTGAATCGGATGGACCCGGAGGGTCCGTATGAGGTGAAATTATCGAACCCCTTGACAGGGGCGGCCCCGTTCGCGGATTATGCCCTTGTCCTGTTCCGTTCCACCCATTCCTGGCAGGAGGATCCATGGCCGACATGATCATCAGCAAGAGCAAGACCAAGGAAAGCGTCACGCAGTGCAACGTCTCCGGTGAATTCTACGGCGCCCTCGACACGAAGGTCCGCGACCTGATCAAGGCCGCCGAGAAGCGCGCCCTGGAGAACGGCCGCAAGACTGTGCGTCCCTGCGACCTCTAGGAGGGGGCGGTCTTGAGACCGCACGCATCTTTCGGTTCCGGCGGAGGCTTTCGGGCCTCCGCCGCGTCATTTCCGGCGCCGCTCACGGCGCCGGATTTTTTTATAATTCCTGCTATTGCTCTGTAACCTTCCCTGTGATAAGCTGCATCCGTCAAACATGATGAATTCGGGCCGGTTCCCGGAGAAGACAGGCAACATCGCCCTGCTTGCCGTTCTTCAAGTCAAACGGAGCCATGAAGGGAGTGATAAATTCCAGACCTGACTCGCCTCCTACAAACCCGCCTTCATTCGAGACGGACAGTTGGGATGGAATGCAATTGAATTGGGGATATTCCATTCTGGGCGAAGGGGGAGGTACAATGAAACTTCGCTACATCTTCTTTGTTGTCATCGCAGCCTGTATTGCGGGGGGGGCCGGAATCTGCTCGGCCCAGGACTACGCGATGCTCGACATCATCGGCTATCTCTACGAATCCGATAACGACCCGGGCGTCACTGGATTTCCGCCAAGCAATCCTGGTGACGTTCTTTCCGGTCTCGGGTTTATCGACAATGTCAGTGACCCGCTGATCTGGGGCGTCGACTTCTCGGTGTATCAGTACACCTGGGTGCTCGACGGTCTGGTTTCCCAGGGACAGGTCGTTCTCGGCGACGGAACTCTCCGTATGTTCTATGCCGGCGGCGCGATCGACATCATGGCCGATCCGCTGCTCGACATGGGTTACACCACACCGTATTTCGGGGTCGATCCCCCTGACGCCGGAGCCATTTCCAGCTTCGGTGACGGTTATGTCTATCTGCACGGGGATTTCACCCAGTTCGCCATGGATTACGACCCGTTGCTGGAGAGCGGCAGTTTCCAGGGCTATATCAAATTCACTCTCGGTTCTCATTTCGCGCCGGGTAACGAGGAGTTGGAGAACACCAGTGGCTACACCCTTTCGGGTGTCCTCGGACCGGGTCAGGACGGCACTATCCCCATTGGTTATGATCTCGAGACCGACGGCCATATCTGGTTCGATCCGACGGTCCCGGATACCAAAGCCACCTGGGGTCAGATCAAGGATCTGTTCAACAACTAGACCAGCGCGGGAAGGGAGGTTCGACAATGATTACTAACAAGAAGAACAAACAGCTGACCCGCGCGGCCCTGGTGGCGGTTGTGCTTGCGATATTCGCATTGCCTGCCGCCGCGGAGGTGGAAATCACCTTCGAGGGTTATAGCTGGTACATTCCGACCCTGGATTTTGTGGGATCGACGATGATGGTCGCCGGCGTGGCCAATCCGCCGGCTATCGCACCGCCGCCGATGGTCATGGATTTCGACAACTACGAGTACACGATCTGGATCGACGAGATGGTGGTCTCGGCGTTCGTCTATGATATGGCCGACCAGAAGCAGGTGACCGACTTCACCGGGGGCGTGATCCGTATCTTCCGCGACCTCAAGGCGGGAGGCACTCCGGCTGATTTCGCTGTCCCGGCTACTTTCACCGACGGTGAAATGATCCTGGCCGCGATGGTCCATGACGGCTGGAAGATGCAACTGGCCGATCCTTTCGGGATGAGTTTCGCAGGCTCCGGCGTGGGGCTCTGCGACTTCTTCGACGGCATACGGCTGGCGGATCTGATCGAGATCGGCGGACAGCCCTACCTGGAGAATTGGACGTTCGCCGGGACCGGCATCTCCGATCCGGGATTTTTCGTCACTGTTCCCGACGGCTACGACAGGCTGTTCGGGGTGAAACTTGTCTACCCCGAGCCCGTGGCCGTCGAGGGCGCGACTTGGGGCGAACTGAAGTCCCTCTTCAACTAGCGGGACCGATTTCACGGCAGGTGTTTGCGGGGCCCCTTTTCAGGGGCCCCTTTTTTTGCGCCGGATGGCGATGCCGCTGCGGGTTGTCGCATTCCCCCCACATGACTACCGCGGTTCACGACCCGCCGGGGCTTCCCGCGGGCGAATCACCGTGTCCGACGCCTGGTTGACTGTCCTGTCGGGATGAGGCCGGTCCGGCGCGGTCGTTGCTTGGTCCCGCCGACGGCGGCGGTCGTTGTCCGGCGCCGGAACGGGGGAGTGATTTGATCACCAGGATCCACACCGGCGCCGTGGAGGGTATCGACGGCTATCCGGTGGTAGTGGAGGTCGACGCCGGCCGCGGATTGCCGACGTTCCAGATCGTGGGGCTGCCCAGCGGCGCTGTTCGCGAGAGCCGCGAAAGAGTCATCTCGGCGGTGCGCAATACCGGGCTGGCTCTGCCGCCGGGGCGCGTGGTAGTCAACCTGGCTCCGGCCGACCAGCGCAAGGCCGGCGCCTCGTTCGACCTCGCCATCGCGCTGGGAGTCGTGGCCGTCCAGGAGCCCGATCTGCAGCCCCCCGCGCAACGCAGCGAAGCGGTTTTCATCAGCGAGCTTTCGCTTTGTGGAGAGTTGCGGCCCGTGCGGGGCTTGTTGCCGATCGTGATGGCGGCCGCGACCGCCGGCAGGGAGATATGCGTCGTTCATGCCGATCAGGTATGGGAGGCCAAAATGGTGCCCGGCATCAGGGTTCTCGGGGCCAGGACGTTGGCCGAAGTGGTCGCCTGGTTTCGTGAAGGTGAACCGTTGCCGGAATTCGCGCCCGGCCCCGGGACGGGCCCGCCGCCGCCGGCGCCGCAGCCCGATTCGGCTCCGCTGCTGCTGGCCGCGGCTCCCCGCGCCGCCCTGCGTGCCGCCGAGATCGCGGCCGCCGGATTCCTGAACATCCTGATGGTGGGACCGCCGGGAACGGGGAAGACCAGGCTGGCCCGCGCCGTCGCGGCCCTGCAGCCCCAGCCGTTCGGATCCGAAGCGGTTGCCATCACGCGCATCCAGAGCGCGGCCGGTCTGTTGCGGGGGCGGGGCCTGGTCAGCAGGCGGCCCTTCCGCGCTCCCCATCATACCGTGACCCGGGCCGGACTGGTCGGCGGCGGCCCCGCCCTGCGTCCCGGTGAGGTCACCCTGGCTCACGGGGGCGTCCTGTTTCTCGACGAGGTGGCCGAGTTCGCTCCCGCGGTGCTCGATGTGCTGCGCGAACCGATGGAGGAGGGAGAGATCACCGTCGCCAAGGGGCCCGGCGCCCGCTCGTGGCCGGCCGCTTTCCAACTCGTGGCCGCGATGAACCCATGCCGCTGCGGCTGGTC
>CAZYDJ010000112.1:3956-9054 GCA_964646035.1 uncultured Fibrobacteraceae bacterium
AAAGCCGGACGAGATTGCGGACTTCATCGATTTGGCCCGCGGCCGCTGGAATGATCAGGGATACCCTTAGCTGCAACTGCTCCGCGGCTTCCCTGGCGCGCTACCGCAGCCGGCTTTCCGGGCCGCTGCTGGATCGCATCGACATGTTCGTCGAGGTGGAGGAGGGGCCCCGGCTGCCGCTGGCGGTCGCGAGCGGAGACCAGGCTTCGGCTGCGGCCGAGTCGGAACGCTGGCAGGAGATGCGCAGACGGGTGACCGAGGTCCGGAAGCGCCTGATCGTTCCCCGGGACGGGGGGATGCCGGATGTCAGGCCGTCGCTGGCGGAATGCCGCAGGTTGTTGACTCCCGGCGCCGCCGCCTTGCTGGAGGAAGCCCGCGGGAAGCTGGCGCTGTCGCTCAGGGGAGTGGTGCGGGCCGTGGCTGTCGGCAGGACTATCGCCGCACTCGCGGACAGGGACCGGGTCGATCGCGGCGATGTCGCCGAGGCGTTGGGATATCGGCGGGAAAGGGTGCCGGCCCTGAACGAAGAAGCGGCCCGCCGGGGGGCCGCTTCCTGAATCCGTATGGACGCTGCAGTCGATCGCTAGAAGTTCGCGAACACTCCGATGCCCCAGGATATGGTGCTGATGGTGTTCGAGTTGAAGGATTCGACCGACACGATACCCTCTTCCGAGGATTGGCTGGTGATCGGCACCGGCAGCGTGCCTTCCTCGAGGGTGATGAAGTCATCGCCGGGAGTGAACTCGACATCCGTCCGGTTGTAGGTCACCTGGAAGCGGATGCTGACCAGATCGTCGGCGATGAGCCGGAAGCCCGCGCCGGCGAGGTAGCTCCAGTTGGAGCTCATGGAATCGGTATAATCCGAGTTCAGGCTGAACCAGGAGCGATGGACGCCGCCGATCAGGAACGGATGAAAACGACCGCGGCCGAAGTTGCCGTAGTCGGCGGGGAAGAACATGGCGTTGATGCCCGCGTTCATCGTGATGCATGAACGGTTCTCGGCATCGAACTCGCCCAGCTCGGGATCCAGGACGATCGTATCATCGCCCGGGGTGTTCGAGATGCCGAATCGGTTGGCCACGTTGGCCGTGTATTCGGAGAAGGAAATGCCCAGGGTGGGTTCCAACGACAACCAGGGCGAGAAGTTGTAATTGAGGTAGATCGAGGGATTGAATGCGCTCTGGCCCTCGATTTCCACGTCACCGTAGTAAGTGAACTCGTCGGTGAATTTGTAGATGATCCGGTCCTGGCCGAAGAGCGTCTGGCCGCCGAGTCCCATATAGCCCATCGTGAAACTGAACTCGAAGCGGTCTTCCTCGATGATCGGCTCGTATCCGGGGCCCTCGTCCTCGATCTGGTATTCATCTTCGACCTTCTGCCCGTGCTGCAGGTCGAATGTCTTTTCCTCGGTTCCCTCGTCCTGGGCCCATGCGGTGACGGCACCGAGGGTGAAAGCACAGATAAGGAGAGTGAAAAGCAGTTTCTGGGACATGGATCAGCTCCTGTCAGGCATTCGGCCTGTGCATTGTCGCGGGACATTCGTCCCGTGCCGGGTAGCGGGATGGGCCGTCATTTTCAGGGTGGGGCCCTCGGACGGATTTCTCCTCATTGGGTGGGAGACCCATTGATTATAAATTCAGTCCTCGGCCAAGGGCTGTCAACCGCAAATGCGGGAATCGCCACTGTTCCACGGCAGATAGCGGACCTCGGGCACCAACTCGATGCCGAATTCGGCCTGTACGGCGCGTTTCATCCGTTCGGCCAGTTCAAGCACGTCGGCGCTGGTTGCGTTGCCTGTGTTGATGATGATGTTGGCGTGTTTCTGGTAGACCGCGGCCCCTCCGACCTGCATTCCGTGAACTCCCGCCCGGTCCAGGAACTCCCCCGCGGCGCGGCGTCGGCCACCCGGCTCGGAAGGTTCCAGATTCTTGAAATAGCTGCCGGCGCAGGGATCGGTGACCGGATGCTTGACTGAACGTTCGGCGATCCATTCGGCGCGGACGGCCTTCGCCGCGGCCACGTCGCCGTGCCCCAGCTTCAGGGTCGCGGTCAGCAGCAGGTCGTCGTTTTCCTTCAATGCGGAGTGGCGATAACCGAAGTCCAAATCGCCCGGTCCGGCTGTCGCGACGGTCCCGTCAGGGTGCAGCACGGTGACCGAGACCAGGAATTCGCCGATCTCATGGCCGTAACATCCCGCGTTGCCGACGACCGCTCCGCCGAGGCTGCCGGGGATTCCCGACGCGAATTCCAGTCCCACCAGACCCTCGTCCAGGCAACGGGCGATCAATGTGTCGAAGGGCAGTCCGGCTCCCGCCGTGACGATGTCGCCTGCGAATTCCACATCGACGATTTCCATTTTCAGCGCCAGCCCGCAGAAGCCCCTGTCGTCGATCAGCAGGTTGCTGCCCCCTCCGATGAACGCCACCGGTATTTTCAATTCCGAAGCGGTCTTGAGGAACTTCTGTGCTTCCGCAGGAGTACGAACGCGGATCATTCCCAGAGCGGGCCCCCCGATCCTGAAGGTCGTGAATTCCGCCAGGGGTGCGTCAATCTCGACGATTCCCGGGTTGGCTGCCGCCAGAACGGCTATTGCCGACCTGATCTGATCCGGATCAGCCGGAGCGGGGTTGTCAGGCGGTGTCCGCGGATGCATTGTGTTACCTTTCCGGGGGATAACCCATCCTCTTGTGTGGGATGGTTTTGAGAACCCAGATAGAATCCGGCCATCACTTCGTTGCGTCAAGGAGAACAGTGTCCGACCGTCGCGCCATTATGCGAGGCCTTGCCGCTTCGTTGTTTCTGCATGCGCTGCTCGCCCTGCTTACCTGGAATGCGGATCTGTTCCGCGTTCCGGACACGCAGTCGGCCGAGGATCAGACTGTCGAAGTGTTCCTGGAGCCCGACACCGCGATTCCGCCGCTGCCGGAAGCGGACACCCGTCCCGACGCCTACACCAGCGTTCCGGAACGGCAGGAGGCGGCCGTTCCGCCGGCCAGCCCCGATTTTCTCGCCCTGCGCGACAGCCGGGCCGCTGACATGATAGAGGGCGGCGACGAGAACAGCCCGCCCCGCAGCGAACAGACCTCCGAAGTTGAGCAGGTGGCTGTGACCCGCCACGATCCCGGATCGACTCCCCAAGGCGTGCAGCTGATGGAGACTCCCGATCCGGCTGCGGTGGACGAGAGCGGCCGTCCCGGCGAATCGGGGCAGATCGAATCGTCCAGCCGCGGGGTCGATCGCGAGGTGGAGCCCGACGGCAGCATCTCGGCGGGCGAACTCGAAGCCGAGGGATCGTCTCCCGGCGACGAAGGCGACGGCGGCAATTCCGCGCCGGATCTGGCCGAACTCCTGGCCCGCTCGGCGCCTTCGATCACCGACGGCGCCGAGTCGGCGGCCACCGGGGATCCGGGTTTCACATACGACCAGAAGGCCCTCAGCAGCGAGAGCGGAAACGTGGTCCAGATCGGCGAGTTCGCGCTGAACACCGTGGAGTGGGATTTCGCGCCCTGGATGGAGCGTTTCCGCCAGGATTTCCTGCCCAACTGGATTCCGCCCTACGCCTACCGGCTGGGAGTGATCGACGGCAAGACGACGATGCGGCTCGTCGTGGAGCCGAACGGATCCATCGGCGGGCTGGAGGTTCTCGACGAAATCGGCCATGAATCGCTTCACCAGGCCAGCGAAGCGGCTTTGCGGGCTACCGCGCCCTTCGCGCCTTTGCCCTCGGACTTCCCCGAGGAGAATCTTGTTATCATCCTTTCACTTCATTATCCTGCGTGGAAGCTGGAGCAACCTTCCCGCAGCAACGGGGGCGGTCCCCCCGCTCGACGAAGATGAATGATTTCACTTCAACAAGGAATGACTCGAGATGTGGGAGCTGATCCGATCCGGCAATATAATGATGATTCCCCTGGGCCTCTGTTCCCTGATCGCGGTGGCGGTCGTGCTGGAGAGGTTCTTCGCCCTGCGTTATAACAAGGTGATCCTGCCCGAAGTGGTCGGGGCCGTCGAGACGCTCGGCGCCAGCACCGATTTCACGGTGGCGCAGGCCATACTCGAACGTAATCGGGGACCCTTCGCCAACGTCGTCACAGCCGGCCTGATCCATTCCGAAGACGATTGGCAGATCGTTCGCGACGCCCTGCAGGAGGCCGGCCGCCAGGAATCGGTGCAGGTCAACCGGCACCTCAACATCCTGGAAGCCATCGCCGGCGTTGCCCCGTTGCTCGGACTGCTCGGCACCGTCACCGGCATGATCCGTGTTTTCGCCTCCATCTCGGCCCAGGGCTTGGGCAATCCCGAGCATCTTTCCGGAGGCATCAGCGAGGCGATGATCACCACCGCCGCCGGGCTGATCATCGGCATCCCGACCCTTGCTGCTCATTATTGGCTGCAGGGGAGGGCCGATCACATCGTCTTCGGCCTCGAACAATACGCATCGCGGGTATTGGATACGTTGCGCTCGCGGCGCGGCCGCGACGGTATGCGGACCGGCCAGGATCCGAGGAGCTGAGTCATGGACTTCCAGACCCAGAAAAAAAATCGGAATCGGGCGATCATCAACGTCACCAGCCTGATCGACGTGATGTTCCTGTTGTTGATCTTCTTCCTGGTCTCGTCGACCTTCAAGACCCAGCCCGCGATCAACCTGGTGCTGCCGGATTCCGTCACTGCCCAGAGCGTGCAGTTGGGGCCGGCTGTGCTCTACCTGACCGCGGCCGGGGATATCTTCCTCGACGACGATCCGCTGGACCGGGACTCCGTGCTGCCGGCCCTGCGCCAGAAACAGGCGGCCACGGGCGAGACCCGGATCATCCTGCGGGCGGATCGGAGCAGCGACCACGGGGACGTCGTGGGACTGATCGATCTGGTCAAGCAGAGCGGGTTCAGCCAGGTCAGCTTGTCGGCGAAGCAGGTGCAGGAACCCTGATCCGCTCCGGGGCGGCTTGACGCCCCCGCCGCGGGAACCTAAGATGCGGCGCTGGTGTCCCATTCCGGGATCCCGCCACAGACCACTGTCAACTGTCCGAGGAGACCTTATGCCCAGCGGCACTTTTGCCGACCACGGCCATCGCCGGGCGCGCGGCCCACTGAGCGC
>CAZYDJ010000113.1:0-2437 GCA_964646035.1 uncultured Fibrobacteraceae bacterium
TTCTCGGGCGGCGGCGGCGCCAGTGGAGGTTGGTGATGGGTTCGCATAAACGCAGCGACATCCCCCGGCGTTTCTTCACTCCGGACGAGCAACAGACGATCCTGGCTTCGATCCAGGCAGCCGAGAGCCGCACCAGCGGCGAGATCCGGCTGCATGTCGAACGGGATGTCCCGCAAAAACCGCCCGCCGAAGGCGATGCCTATCTGCGCGCGCGCGAGGTTTTCGGATCGCTGGGCATGCACCAGACCGCTTCCCGCAACGGCGTGCTCGTCTATCTCGCCACCCGTTCGCGTCGCTTCGCGATCGTCGGCGACGAGCAGTTGCACCAGAAGGTCGGCGACGGATTCTGGGACGAGGTGGCGGCGACGATGACGTCGCACTTCGGGAACGGGGATTTCGGGGACGGAATCGGCGCAGGCATCCGGCTGATCGGCGAGAAGCTGCGCGAGCATTTCCCCTGGCAGCAGGACGACGTCAACGAGTTGGACGACGAGATCTCATTCGGCGACGAAGACGGGCCCCGACAAGTGGACGACGACCGGCCGGCCGGCTAGGACCCGTCGTCGGCCACCACCCTCACCGTGAAGTCCCGGCCGAAGCGGCCGGGATTGTCGGCGGCGAAATCCCAGATCACCAGCTTGTCCGCCCCCACCGCGACTCCCTCGCCGACATCCCCGGAAATGGTGGTCACTGCGAGATCCCAGCTCAGTCCGCCGTCGTCCGAGGCGAATATCAGGATGTCGACCGTCGGGCTGTCCACATCCACGATGTCGAATTCGATCTCCACCACGCCGCCGCCAGCCGCCGACTGCCCGAACCTCAGGTTGGCGATCACCGGAGCCGAGCCCCGCACCTGCGCCCCGGTCGTCACCAGCGAATAGACCTGACCGCCGCCGGCGAGCTCTCCGTCGTTGCTGATGATCGCCAGGTAATCGCCGGGGTCCGGACTGCTGCGGTAGACCATCTCCACGTTGTCGAGGCTGTTGTCTCCCTGCATCGCGGCCGCGCCGGGCGCGGCGGGATCCAGCACCCACGGCCGCGAGACCGTGCCGTTGGCGAGCTGGACGATCCGGAGGTCCAGATCGTTGACCAGGATCCGATCGTCGGGATCGACCTGCGGCTCCGGCGATTCGCCGGGAGGATCGGTCCAGCAGATCGTGGCCAGGATCGGGCCGGCGCCGTCGCTGACCAGATGGACGGTATCCGGCCTGTCCGCGGTCAGCCATGCCTCGCGCACCAGATTCGGATCGACGGCCGCGGCCGCCGCCAACTCGGCGGCGCCGTCGGCGTCCAGCAGGCCCCAACCGTATCGGTAGTCGGGACCGGGATATTCTCCGGCCTCGTCGGCGGTGTGGATCAGGATCGCCTTGAGCGTGGAAGCCCAGGGCGCCGATTGCCTCGCCGCTGCCAGCTGATCGGCCACCACCGCCGCGGTCGCCGCAACCGCCGGAGCGGCGCTGGAAGTCCCGTTGTAGGCCGCATACGAATCTGCCGCCCCGGCCACGGCGCTCCAGACCCCCACCCCGTCGGCGACCAGATCGGGTTTGATGCGGCCGTCGTCGGTCGGCCCCCAACTGCTGAACGCGGAGATCGAAACGCTTGCGGAGTCGACGTAGCCGCCCGGAATATCGTAGACCGCGCCCACGGTCAATACGTTCTTGGCTGTCCCGCAGCGGGCGATGGAATCGTAGCCGTCGGGGCCTCCGTCCGGATCGCGAACCGCCACGCTCTGGGTCCAGGAGCCGGCGGAAAAGACGTAATGCGGCTGGCCGGCTGCCGGTCCGGTATCGTCGCGATCATTGCCCGCCGATTTGACGATCAGATAGCCCGGAGCATTCCAGGCGACGAGATCCCAGTCCCGCGTCTTATCGCTGTAGAATCCGAATCCGTAATCCTCGACCGGATCCACCGTGGGATCGCCGAACCAGTACCAGACGCCCGATCCGCCGGCCTGGTACCAGCCCGAGGTGGCGCCGTAGCTGTGATTGGATACCCTCAACCCGTCCGCCGCGGCCGCGGCCATCTCGCCGGAATCGTTGATCCAATCCCAGGCCGAGAGATGGGCCGCGGGAGCGATGCCCCGGGCCAGGGGGTCTGCTCCGGCCGCGATCATGGTTCCGGCCACGTGGGTGGCGTGATCGCCGTAGACGGAATAGCCGTCGACCTGGACCACCCGCCCGCCGAACTCGAGATGGTCGTCCCTGACCGCGCCGACATCCCAGATGCCCAGTTCCCCCTGGACGCCGGCTCCGTCGAGGTCCAGACCGGTTGCGCCGCCGGGCCAGATCCGATCGGCGCCCACGGTGAGGGCCGAGTTCAGATTGTGCGCCTGCAGGAACAGGGGTCTGCCCCGCCGGTCCATTCCCATCAGGGCGATGCCGGGGGTGCGGTTCAAAACTCCCTGGGGACCCGAATCGGATGCCAGCAGACGGGCGGC
>CAZYDJ010000113.1:2537-8966 GCA_964646035.1 uncultured Fibrobacteraceae bacterium
AGCAACACGACGATGACCGCCGTTTGCGTTAAGCCTGATCCGGAGCTGGAGATCGACGCGCGAAGCATCCGGTTCCTTGTCATTTGAGCAAGGTCATGCGGGCAACGGAGACCGACTGCCCGGCGGCGCCGGCCACGTGCAGACGGGCAAGATACGTGCCGCTGGCGGCCTGCCGGCCGGATGAATCGCGTCCGTCCCAGACCAGGCTATGGTTGCCAGAATCCAGAATCCGATTCACGAGGCGGGCCACGCGCCGGCCGGTTAGATCGTAGACGGTCAGTTCCACCGGTGCGGCGGAGGCCAGGGCGAAGGTGATCACGGCGCGGGGGTTGAAGGGGTTGGGATGCACCGAGACGATCCCGGTCATTGGGATGGGCGGGCCGTCGACTCCGGTGGGGCCGTCGATTACGGAGAAGAAACTGCTGGTGTCGGCTCCGGACCAGCCGAAGGAATCGATCGCGGCCACCGCGAAGCGGGCCGAATCGACCGCGGCCACCGGCGCGGTCCAGGGCAGGGAATAGGCTCCCCCCTCCATCGGGATCACGGTTTCGGTCCAGATCACCGAATCGACGTCGAGCAACGTCACCGAGATCGGCTCGCCGGCGGGAAAGAGATCCTCGGCGACTGTCCAGCGCAGGGTGTCCACCGCTCCGGCGGCGATCAACTCGCCACCGAGAGGATGGTTCAGGGTGACCGCGGGCGGCAGGCTGTCCAGGATTCCGGCCGGGGCGACCGCGGCGCCGGTCAGCGCCAGGGCCGGGGAGCATAGCCCCAGCCAGACCCAGACCATGATGACCGCCGGAGCTGCCCCGCGCAGGCTGTCCCTGTTTACCATGCGGATCCTTTCCGGAAATCCCCCGGTCGGCGGACCGGGGATCGAGTGCGCGGGAAGATTATATCATGATTCATCAAGTGGAAAACAGTCCGTATTGGCCGGAAAAACGGCGGCCCGGGAAAAAATCCCGGGCCGCTGCGAAGAAAACGGCTGATCCCTGGAGAATCAGTCCGATTGCTTGAGGATGCGCATCACGCTGGCCCAGTTCGGCGCCGAACCGTGGGCCAGGATGCCGACCCGGAAAAGCTTGCCGGCGAATCGCGACAACATCCAGATCGTGACGCCCATCAGCACCCACGACAGGCCGATCTGCCACAACGGCGGGGTTTGCAGGCAAACGCGCATGAACATCAGAATCGGAGAGAACAGCGGTATCAGGCTGAGGATCACCGCGACCGTCGAATCGGGAGCGCGCAGGACCATCGCCAGCAGCAGCATGGGGATGACCGCGAACATCACGATCGGAGTGGCGAACTGCTGCGATTCCTGGACCGTGTTGCAAAGGGCCCCCACGCCGGCGTAGAGCATTGCGAAGAGGAAGAATCCCAGCACGAAGAAGACCAGGAACGAAACCAGCATGACGGGACTGAGCACCGAGGCGTCGATTGTCAGCCCGGCCACGGTGATGCCGCGGCTGGAAAGGTAGAGGATCGTCGCCGCCCAGATGCTCACCTGGGTCAGGCCGGCCAGCCCGATGCCGATCACCTTGCCCAGCATCAGGCTGCGGGCCGGCACGCTGGCCAGCATCACTTCGACGACCCGGCTGCTCTTCTCCTCGATCACTCCGGTCAGGGTGTGCTGTCCGTAGATGACCACCATCATATACAGGATCATGATCAGGGTCAGGGCCATCATGAAGGCCGAGCCCTCGTCCTGGCGGGCCTCTTCGCCTTCGGCGGTGACGGTCATCCGGTCCCATGCCGTGCGGGCGCCGAGATAGGCGTGCATGCTGTCGGGAATTCCGGCTCTTTCGAAGCGCGACTCGCGCAGGACCTGGTCCAACGCGGGCCGGATATCGTCCAGCAGCAACATCGAAGACACCGATTTGCCGTAGAAGGTCGCCGCCGGCCGCGCGATGTAGTCCGCATCGACCACCACGCCGCTGTCGATCACCTCGTCCATGATCATCGAACGCATCTCGGTCAGGCCGTCTTCCAGCGAACGGCCCTCGACATTGATCGTCACCAGGGCGAAATTATCGCGCCCATGGGCGGCGAGAGCGTTGCGCAGGGGTTCGAGAACCTGCGCCGAGGGGTCGATGATTCCGATGTTGCGCTGCTCCTCCCCTCCCGAGTCGGAGAGCAGGATGGGCAACCCGATGCTCAGCGCCATCAGGGCCGGCAGCAGGATGGTGGCGATCATGAAGCTCTTTGAACGTACCCGCTCGAGATACTCGCGGCGGATGATTGCCTGGGTCTTCATCGGATCACCTCCCGGGCGGCTTCGGCCGCTTCGGCGCCCCGGCGGCTGCGCACCGCGGCGATGAATATCTCGTCGAGAGTCGGCCGGTTGGCCGAGAACAACGTCAACGGGCCGGCCGCCGCGATCAGCGGCAGCAGGGCCGCCGGATCGGTGTCCGCGGCCATCGCCAGACGCCAGAAGCCCTCGGTCAACATGCGTCCCTCGATGCCGGGCAGGTCGGCCGGCGGCTCGGAGCCGTCGGCGTAGGCCACCCTCAGCGTCTTGAGGGGAAACTCGTCGCGGACGGTTTCGAGAAGCCCGTCGAGGATCTTCTCGCCGCCGTCGATCAGACAGATGTGATCGCAGATCTTCTCGGCCTCGGCCAGCATGTGGGTCGAGAAGATCACGGTGCAGCCGCGTTTCTTCTCCTCGATGATCAGATCCCGCAACAATTCGATGTTCAGGGGGTCGAGACCGCTGAAAGGCTCGTCGAGGATCACGAGTTCAGGCTCGAACAGGAAGGTGGCCGCGAACTGGACCTTCTGCTGCATTCCCTTGGAAAGGGCGTCGACCTTGCGGTCGCCCCAATCCGAGAGGTCGAGCTTCTCGAGCCAATCCTTCGCCCGACGCCGGCCCTCTTTGCGGGGAATGCCCTTCAACTCGGCCAGAAACGCCAATTGCTCCACGCAGGTCATCTTGCGATACAATCCCCGCTCTTCGGGCAGGTAGCCGACCCGGTCGAGAACCCTATGATCCATGGGCCGGCCCCACAGGGTGATCTCTCCTGAATCCGGCGGGATGATGTTCATTATGCTGCGAATGGCCGTGGTCTTGCCGGCCCCGTTGGGACCGAGAAAGCCGTATGTCGATCCCTGGGGAATCGACATGGAGATCCCCTGGACGGCCTTGACCTGCCCATAGCTTTTGCTGACGTCGCGGAGTGTGAGGATGGGATCGCCCGTCCCTATCGGCTCCCCGTTCATATGAATCCCCCCGATCGGTATAATTCGTCATTCCGAATTCGCTGCTGCGCGGCCGCAGTAGACGGCTGCAAGGATATGCCTCATGGTTTCGACGTGCAAGCCGCGATCATCACTCAGCATCCGGGCAAAAAAATGCTCGGAGTCACCCCCGCCGATGACCCCGAGCCAAGGACACTGGACCCAAGAAGGATCCGGCGCCCACATCGATTACGTTTCCTTAGACGTTGAAAATGTACCCGCGAAATCTCACGAAAGTATCACGATTTGATCATATTATTGCGAAATGGGTTTCATCCCGGTAAACGAGACCCGAATCCGTAATTCCGTGATAGGAATGTGAGATTTTTTGCGCATACTTATCTGCATGAACAGCCAGCAACGAGGTATTTCGTGACCAACGAATCCGGCAACAACAAGAAGATCCTGCTCGTCGAGGACGACCGCGACCTCGCCTCCCTGATCACCATGCATCTGCATCAGGAAGGCTTTCGGGTGCGGGTGGCCGCCGACGGCAAATCCGGCCTCGACCAATTCCTGGCCGAGAAATGGACGCTGGTCATCCTGGACTGGATGCTGCCCGGGATGTCGGGCCTGGACGTGTTGCGCGATATCAGGGTCCACGACCGCATCACGCCGGTGCTGATGCTGACCGCCCGCGGCGAGGAGGCCGACAAGGTGCTGGGCCTCGAACTGGGCTGCGACGACTACATGACCAAGCCGTTCGGTCTGCGCGAACTGGTGGCCAGGATCAACGTACTGCGGCGGCGGGTCGAGTTGGCCGCCGAGATCGCAGCCGGCGCCGAGCAGATGCGCGAGCTGGATTTCGGCTCGTTGCGGATCGAGCCGGCCAAACGCAAGGTGACAGTTGACGGCAACCCGGTGAGCCTGACTCTCAAGGAATTCGATCTCCTCTACACGCTGTCCGCGAAACCGGGGCGCACATTCTCGCGCAGCCAGTTGCTGGATCTGGTGTGGGACAGCAACGCCGAGGTCTACGAACATACCGTCAACTCGCATATCAACCGGCTGCGCGGCAAGATCGAAGCCAATCCCAATCGCCCCCGCTACATCCTGACCGTATGGGGCGCCGGTTACCGATTCACCGAGGATTTCTGACGGGAGCCCCATGGCTAAAACGGCCTTCTTCCGCAGCCTGCACTTCCGCCTGACTGGCCTGTTCCTGCTGTTGCTGGCAGTCTTCGCCGTGAGCTATTACCTGTGGGTGGACAAGGTCATCTTTTCCCCGGACTGGGTCGAAGGCGAGCAGGAGTGGCGGCAGGACCGGCAGGAAGCCGAATTCGACAGCCTGGCTTTGGAACTGGCTCCGGTCGCGGTCGACAACGACGCTCTGCAGGCGGTGCTCGACGAATTCGCCAAGCAGGTGGAGGACTTCGACGTCGAGCTTTCCTTCATCGACGTATCGGGAAAGATCAGCGCCACCACCAGCGTCCAACGGGATTTCCGGATGCTGGAAGAGGTATCCCCTTCGCTGCTGGATTCGATGTCCCTGCCCGAATGGGATTTCCAGTCCTTCCCGATCGCCCACGATCTCGACGCTTTCGCCAACATGATCTTCGCCGTGACCCCGGTCCGCAGCGATCCCGACTCCACCGCGGTCCCGGACGGATGGCTGATCGGCGCCCTCGGCCCCTTCGCGGTTCCCGAAGAGGAATTCGCGCACGACCAGAGATTGATGATCATCTGGGGAACGGCTGCGATCCTGGTCTACGCCGCTCTCAGCGGATTGATCCTGATGGCCTGGGTCTCGCGCCGCATCCGCAAGCTGTCGCGCGGGATGGATGCTTTCCGCGGCGGCGACTTCTCGACGCGGATCGAGAGCGGGGCCGCGGACGAGATCGGCTCCCTCGGCCGCGACTTCAACTCCATGGCCGACCGCCTTTCCGCCCTGATCGACAAACTGGAGCAGTCGAGCGACTTCCAGCGCCGTCTGGTGGCCAACGTCTCCCACGATCTGCGCACACCGATGGCGGCGCTGCGGGGCTATGTCGAAACCCTCTCCCTGAGCGACGGCGAGATGTCCGACGCGGATCGCGATCGCTGCATGGACCGGATCATAGCCAACGTCGAAAGCCTGGAGGATCTGATCGAGCGCCTGTTCGAGCTGTCGCGCCTGGACAGCGGCCAGCAGGAATTCCACCATGAGGCGTTCCCCCTGGAAGAGCTGGTCGTGGCCACGCTCGAACGCTGCGAAGGACTGGCGGAGAAGAAGGGCGTGCGCCTGAAGCATACCGCCGCGGACGACCTGCCGCTGGTCTGGGCCGACCCGGTGCGCATCGGACAGGTGCTGCAGAATCTTGTCGCCAACGGCATCAAGTTCAACAATGACGGCGGCGAAGTCACCGTCGCGATCTCGGCCTCGGGCGGAAACGTGACGATCAACGTGCGGGATACCGGCGTGGGCATCGCAGACGACGACCTGACACATGTCTTCGAGCGTTTCTTCACCGGGGATCGCAGCCGCACCGGGCGAGGCAAGGGAACGGGCCTCGGCCTGGCCATCGCCCACAGCATCGTCGCCGGCCACGGCCGCGAGCTGACCGTCACCAGCAGCGACGGCAACGGCGCCGATTTCATATTCAGCTTGCCCGCCGCCCCGGAAAACAACTGCTGCGAACCGACTGCCGAATAGTCGCGCATCACCTGCTAGTCGCGCATCACGCGTTAGTCGCGCATCACCTGCTAGCCGTGCATCACGCGTTAGTCGCGCGCCACCTGCTAGTCGCGCATCACGCGCGAGGCCACCAGCCCCCCGACCAGCGCGATCGACAGCAGCAACGACCCCGCGGCCCAGGCGCCCAGCACCAGCTTGCCGATCCCGAAGGTCAGACCGTAGACCAGCGCCACTCCGCCGGCCCAGCCGACCAGCGCGCCGCGGGAAAGGCCGTCCTGGCGGACATCCGGCATCAGGCGGGCGATCGGTCCCCAGGCGCCGCCGGGACGGACCCGGCTGTAGAAGGCCCGCAGGCGCTCCACATCCGCGGGACGCGTCATGAGCGTGACCGTCACCCAGACCAGGATGGTCAAAGGCACCAGGATCAGGGCCTTGTGATGCGTCTGCAGGGCGACCCCCGCGATATGGGGCGCGGTCGCGAAGAGCTTGTACGCGGGCCCGGCCTGGACGGCGGCCACGACCTCGAATCCGATCGCGATGGCCACCGCGGTGGCCCGGGCCGAGACCTCGCTCCAGGC
>CAZYDJ010000114.1:0-8891 GCA_964646035.1 uncultured Fibrobacteraceae bacterium
GAATTGATGCTGATCGCCCCGGTTGTGGGGGGGATGGGGGTGAGCGTGATGGTGGAACTGCAGGTGCGGACATCCGGCCGGACCGAATTCGTGGACATCACCGCTGAGGTGCAGCAGGCGGTGGGCGAATTGGGCGTCGAAAACGGCGCCGTGATGGTCTGGGTGCCCCATACGACGGCCGGGATCACGGTCAACGAGGGCGCCGATCCCGACGTGGTGCGGGACATGGACGCAGCCCTCGATCGGATCGTCCCCTGGGACGACGGTTATCGCCACGCCGAGGGGAATTCGGCGGCCCACATCAAATCCAGTCTCTACGGCTGTTCCGCCATGATACCGGTCAGCGGCGGCCGGTTGGCTCTGGGAACATGGCAGACGATCTGGTTCTGCGAGTTCGACGGACCCCGCCGGCGCCGGGCGACGGTGCACGCCCTCTGAGGCGAAACGGCGTAAGCTCCATAAAAAATATAAAGTACCCCTGTTTGCGGTCGAAGATGACTGACGAATCCCAATGACCCGAGAGGGGGGACATTGAAGAAGGAACGAATTTATTTTCACCGCGCGTACAAGACACTCGCCGGCGCGGGGCGGGGGGGCATTTTCGCCTTCCTCTTTCTGGTCGCGGCGTTGGACGTCCTGATCGGCATCTATCATGTGCCGCTGCTGCACCGTTTCGTCGAGGTCGTCGGCGGGATGGTCGGAGCCTGCGGCCTGCGGGTCGAGGTCTTCCACTGGCCGTTTTTGCCGGTGTGGATCAAGAGCATGCCCATCCTGGACGCGGCCGGAGCTTTCCCGTCGAAGATGCTTTCGGTGGTCTCTTTCGTGGTCTGGATGCTGGTGGTTCTGATAATGCCGCATCTGCGCCGGATCCCGAAGGTGATCGTGGTCTATGTGGTGTTCCTGGGCCTGATGAACACCGCGTCGGCGGCGTTCTTCGTCTTCGTCCCGCATCTGTTCCCCTATGACATCTCCGATTTCTCCCTGCTCTACATGGGAACCCAATTCGGGATGTGGCTGCTGATGCCGGTGGTGCTGGGGGTGGCCCTGGCCCCGCTGAGGCGGCCCGTGTTCGAGAAGTGGACGGTCGTGGTGTTGACCGTGGTCTACGCAGTGGTCTTCGGCGCGGTGCGCTACGCCGCTTTCCTCTACCTGCTGCGCGAGATCTCGGTCCTCTACATGGCGGCGCTCTTCTTCGCCCTCGGACCGTTGATCGATTTCGTCTACGTGGTGGCCATCTACTCCATCTACGTCAACTTCATTGCCCTGAAGGTGCGAAACAACCCGGAGACTTGGCGATGGTTGTTCTGATCCTCAAGATATACGTCGTGCTGGTCGTGGTGATCATGGCCCTCTATGCGGGCCGGCACTACCGGTTCACCATGAACAGGATGGTCGGGCGTCAGCGCCTGTACTACCAGGATATCGTGGATTCGGACCTGCCCCGGATCTCGGTGCTGGTCCCGATGTTCGACGAGGAGAAGGTGGCGCGGCAATCGCTGGCCGCCCTGCTGCGTTGCGTCTATCCGCGTGACCGCATGGAGATCATTCCCATCGACGACCATTCCACCGACGGCACCGGCGCCATCCTGGACGAGATCGCCGCCGAAAACCGCGTCATCCGGCCCCTGCACCGGGATTCCGGAGTCCGCGGCAAACCGGCGGCGCTGAACGAAGCCATGCAGATCGCCACCGGCGAGATCGTGCTCGTTTTCGATGCCGATTATCTGCCCAGCCGCGGTTCGCTGCGGGATCTGGCGATCTCGTTCAAGGATCCGGAAGTCGGAGCGGTGATGGGCCGGGTCATCCCGGTCAACACCCGCAGCAACCTGTTGACGCGCCTGCTCGATCTCGAGCGCAGCGGCGGTTACCAGGTCGATCAGCAGTCCCGGCACAACATGATGTTGATGCCCCAGTACGGCGGCACCGTGGGCGGTTTCCGGCGCGAACTGGTCATCGCCCTGGGCGGCTTCGATACGCGCGCCCTGGCCGAGGACACCGATCTCAGCTACCGGCTCTACTCCAAGGGCTGGAAGGTGGTCTACGCCAACCGGGTGGAATGCTACGAGGAAGTGCCCGAGACCTGGGAGGTGCGGTCGCGTCAGATCCGCCGCTGGTCCCGCGGGCACAACTTCACGCTCTTCAAGCAATGCGGCCCGCTGCTGCGGTCGCCGTTCCTGTCGTTCGCCGAGAAGCTGGACGCGTTGATGCTGCTGCTGATCTATACGGTGCCTGTATTCCTCTTCACCGGCATCATCGATTCGGTGATCCTGTTCTTCCTGGGGGAGATGCAGATCATCGAGAGTCTGCTGGTCTTCGTTTTCGTGGCCGTCTACAACTCGTTCGGCAACTTCGCGCCGTTCTACCAGATCGGCACGGCGTCGCTGCTCGACGGCGTGACCCACCGCATCCGGCTGCTGCCGTTCCTGATGTTCTACTTCCTGCTGAACATCTGGACGATAACCGGCGGATTCGTGCTGGCCGTCGGCGATCGCATACGCAACCGCCAGGTCGAGTGGGAAAAGACGAAGAGATTCCGAAAGGCGGATGCGAGATGAGAAGGTGGTTGATCTTCCTGGCCGCGCTCTGCCTGATCGCCGCCGTCCCGGCCGCGTCGCTGCTGGCGCAGTCGGCGCAACCGGACTCGGCCGTGGATGCGACCGCATCCGCAGCCGAACCGGACGGGGCGGCCGCCGTGTATCGCCCTTGGGCTCCGCCGGTCCTGCTGATCGGTTTCGTCCTGTTGATCTGCCTGCCGTTTCTGCCCGGGCTGAGCGAGGTCTATTGGCCCCGTGACCGCTACCCGCTGCCGATCGACACGCAGTACACCAAGGATCCCCGCTACCTGGGCAAGTCGGCGCGCAAGGTCTTCGCCGCGGCCGTGGAGAAGGCTCCGGAAGGCGACGGACCCCATCTGCTGTGGATGTCCCACGAGGAGCAGGTGGTCGTTTCCGGCAAGCGGGATGTCGCCGCGAAGACGGCCATGGACCAGGTGCTCTACATCGGCGGCGATCTGACCACCGGCGAGGAATGCATCTTCGCCAAGGACATCTACGCCACCGGCACCGCCGGCATCGGCGGCGGCAACTCCGTGCGCTCCCTGGCCGCGGACGGCGATCTGGTTCTGGGCGAAGGAGCCCGGGTCATGCGCTGGGTCGACTCGGAGCAGGATCTGACCGTGGGCGAGGACTGCGATCTCGGCCACAGCGCTTCCTGCGCCGGGCATCTCGCGCTGAGCAACGCGGTGACCTTCCGCCGTCTCTTCGGCAAGTTGGTCACGACGCCCGGCGGCGAGTCGGTCATCGACGACCCGCAGGTCGAAGCGATGATGTCCGAATCATCCGGTTCGCGGAAAAAACCGGAAAAGATTCGCGACATCAAGGACGTGGCCGAGTACCGTTCCGGCAACTTCGAATTGCCTGACGGCGGCCGTTGCGACGGCCCCCTGGTCGTGCTCGGCGATCTGATCTGCGGCAAGGGCGCCGCGATCTCGGGCCAGATCCGGGTGCACGGCAAGGTTCTGATCGGCTCCGGCGCCGTCATCAACGGCGACATCTTCGCCGAAGGTTCGGTCACGATCGGCAAGGAGGCCGTGGTCACCGGCAACGTCTTCTCCCAGGAACATGTCGAAGTCGGGGCCTGGGCCGGTATCGGGCGTTCAGGATCGGTCAAGACACTCGTCGGCAAACGCTCGGTCACATTGGCCGAAGGCGTCCGACTGCACGGGTACGTGCTCACCGACGGACGAGGGAAAGTGCTATGCGGAAATACCTCCTGACGATCGCGGCCATCGCCGTGGCGCTGACCCTGGCTCAGGGCATATCGTCCTTGAAGTCGGTTTCCCGGATCTCCGCCGACGGCGAAGTGCGGGTGATGGTGGGCTACAACCCCCGGCTCGAGGCCGAGTCCGCCGGGGAATTGGCGGCCTTTGTCAGCGTGCTCGAGGAAGAGGGCGCTCCCTACCAGATGGTGGATCTCTTCGCGCTGCTGGATCTCGACGCCGCCGGGCTGGTCGAGAAAGTGCCCGCCCTGATCCTGCCGGACCGGGCCTGCGCTTCCTTGAATTCCATCTTCGCCCTGTGGATCGAGTCCTATCTCCAGGCGGGCGGGGAAGTGGCCATCGTCTACGACGCCGGCGTGCGCAGCCTCAGTGGTTCCTTCCTGCCGCACAGCTTCTTCGCCGGGTTCGCGGGAGTCGACCACGCCACCTATTCCGAGGACGGGCGCAACGCCTACACCACCGGCGGCATCCGTTTCCGCGGCGCCGCCGCCGCCGCGTCCTGCGGCATCCCGCCCGGCAAGCTGGACGCTGAATTCTATCTCTGCGGCTACGGCTACGGGCGTCTGACCTATCCGGTGGCGCGCAGCCGGCTGCATCCGGAGCCGGCCGGCGGGTCGCCCGTCGAGGTGCTGGCCGAAGCCGTCGACCAGGACGGCAACGTCTATCCGGCGATCACGGTCAAGCGGCACGGCGCGGGCCGAGTCCTCTATGTGAACCTGCCGCTCGGACATCTCAAGGGCCATTGCGACGATCTGCCGCTGCGCGGCATCCTGCGCCGCTTCCTTTTCTCGGATGTCGAGCTGCCCCATCTGATGAACGTTCCCGGGGGCCGCGGCGGCCTGGTGTTCAACTGGCATATCGACGCGAATGACGATTGGGAGGTCCTGGACCGGATGGCGGACGACGGTTTCTTCCCGCCCGGAATCGATTATTCGATTCATATCTGCGCCGGCGAGTCGCTGGACGAGCCGGGCGACGGCAAGGGATTCGACGCCGCCGGCGTCGGCCGCCGATTCGTGACCGACCTGGCCAAGCACGGCGCGATCGGATCGCACGGCGGTTGGTACCACAATTATTTCGCCCGCCAGGTGGATTCCGGCGCCTGGGGCGAGAGCGAGATCCGCGAGTACGTCCAGCGCAACACCGATTGCCTGGAGAAGATCACCGGCAAGAAGGTGATCGAGTATTCGGCTCCGGCGGGGGTCCATCCTCCCGAAGTGATGGCGCGGTTGCTGACAGGGATGGGAATGAACTCCTATTATTATACCGGCGACGGCGGCAGCGCTCCGAACCGTTCGTTCAACGACGGCGAGTGTCTGGCCGCGGATCTGATCGCCTTCCCGGTGATGCCGTTGGCCGGCGTGGCTTCTCTGGGCGAGATGGATTCCGAGCTCGATCTGCCGCCGGACGCGGTGCGCGGCTGGCTGGATGCGACGCTCGGGTTCTGCGCGAAGGAGCGCTCGGTGCGGTTGCTCTACTCGCATCCCTACAACCTCTATCTGAGCGTAAACGGCAACGACTATCGCGAATGTTTCCGCGGCTGGCTGGCCGAATTGGACAGCCTGCAGAACGCCGGTCGATTGACCGTGGCCCCGATGGGCGAATTCGCCGGGTTCATGCTGAGGATGCTCGACACCGAACAGGTCTACGCCCGCGAGGGGAACCGGATGCGGATCACTCTGAGCAATCCGGGCGGCCTGCGGGACATCACCGTCGCCATCCCGGCCGCGGACTACGGCCGGCCCGACGCCGCCGGCCTGTCGGTGACCGAGGACGACCGCTGGTATTATGCGGTCATCGAGGAGAGGACTGATGAGAAGTCCTTCTTCGTGGATCTGCGCTAGCCTGTTGCTGATCCTGGCTCTGGGCGGTTGCGCCGTGAACCGGCACCCCGCCCTGGGCGTGATCGACGGATTCGAGACGGCCCGGGCGCCGTATCTGTTGAAGCCCTACTTCGCCAATCTCTACTCGCTGACGCTGCTGCGCCGCGGGGGATGCGAGGACAGGGTCGAGCGCTATCTGTCCTGGTACCTGGACCGCCTGAACTATCCCGATGCGCACGGCCTGACCGGAAGCATCTACGACTTCAGGCTCGAGCGGGGCGGCCGCGAAGAGGCCACCGGGGATTATGATTCGGTCGACGGCTACGCGGCCACGTTCATGATCCTGCTCGACGAGTTCGAGAAACGGACCGGCCGCCGCGACCTGATCATCGAGCGCGCCGACCGGGTGCGGGACATCGCCTGGCTGCTGCTGCATCTGCAGGAAAGCGACGGGCTGGTGCGGGCGCTGCCCGACCGGGACGCGAAGTATCTGATGGACAACTGCGAGGTATACGGCGGCCTGATCGCCTGCAGCGCGTTGTGGGGCAGGTTGGGCTGGCCGGACGGGGATCGTTATCTGGAAGCGGCGCGGGCCGTGCGCCGGGGAGTGAAAACGACACTCTACGCCCCGGCCGAGAAGCGCTTCCACTGGGCTCTGGACGCGGCCGGGCCGCATCCGTCGGACTGGGAGAAGTTCTATCCCGACGCCCTGGCCCAGCTCTTTCCCGTGCTCTACGGGATCATCGATCCCGATTCGGAACAGGCGCGGCATATCTGGCGGGAATTCGCCGCCCGCTACGACCCGCGCGACGGCGGTCAGGACGTACCGCCGCATTTGCGCACGATCATCGAACTGACAAGAGAGAGGGTGTCCCAGTGAAGACGATTCGCAACCGCCGCGGGTTTTTCCAGTCGCAGCTGATCCCGGCCCTGCTGCTGGCCGTCATCTGTTTCGGGGCCACTGCGGCCCTCGCCGCCGACAGTCTCGAGGAATGGGCCCGGGTCCGCGCCTCGCTGCGCTATCGTCTGGACGTGGACTTCCTCTACGACCACCTCAGCCCGAACGCCGACTACGGCGACTGGCACACGGCCACGGCCACCCTTTACGTCAAGGTGCTGCCGCGGATCACGCCGTTCATCCAGACCGGATTGTTCGAGCGCGAGGATTCGGACGGCGGCCTGACCGTCGGGGCCTACACCGACTGGGTGCCGGGTCTGCTCTACACGTACACCGCCTACACCACCAGCGGCTCGTCCGAGTACCTGTTCAATCACCGCTTCGACCACCACTTCTACCTGAACACAGGTCCGCTGACCATGGTCGTCGGCGGGGGATACGCCGAGGACCATCGCGACCACCAGGATTGGTACTGGACCGTCGGCCCCCGCGTCTGGCGCGGCCGTTTCATCGGCGAGTACCGCGTGACGCGATACCAGAGCGATCCCGGCGCCGAGAATTCCTGGAGTCATCTGGTGAGCCTGGGGTTGGGCGCGGAAGGCCGCTCATGGCTGTTCCTGACCGCCTCGGTCGGCGAAGAAGCCTACGTCTCGACAGTTGTCGCGCCGCCGCAGAGGGTTCATCACGATTATTACGAGTTGGGACTCAGCTACCAGCGCTGGCTGACGCCGCGCATGGGCCTCAAGGGCCAGGTCGGATGGCTGGATCTCGGCGATGACGGCGACGGCTACGAGAAGCTGGGATTGGGAGCCGGGTTCTTCCTCGAGTTCTGATCCCGCCGTGAAGTGACGTCCAGGAAATTCCGGCAGATGTCGATGATCCGGTCGCAGGCTTTGCCGTCCCCGTAGGGATTGGCGGCCTTGGCCATGGCGTCGCGGGCCGAGCCGTCGACCAGCAGCCGGGTCACCGCCGCGATGATCGAATCCTCCGCGGATCCCACCAATCGCACCGTACCCGCATCGACGCCCTCGGGGCGCTCGGTCGTCTCGCGCATCACCAGGACCGGCTTGCCCAGCGCCGGGGCCTCTTCCTGGACGCCGCCGGAGTCGGTCAGCACCAGGGTCGCCCGGTCCATCATCCGCACGAACGGCAGATAAGGCAGCGGATCCAGCAGATGGATGTTTTCGCGGCTGGAGAGCAGCTCGCCCACCGGACCGCGGACGTGGGGGTTCATGTGGACGGGGTAGACGAAGCGCACGTTGGGGAAATCATCGGCCAGACGCCGGATGGCGCGGCAGATCGAACGCATCCCATCACCGAAATTCTCGCGGCGATGACCCGTGATCAGCACCAGCGGCAGCCGGTTGCGGCGGTTGAAGAGGTCGTCGGGCAGACCGGGAATCGCCGGCGGGTCCTGTCTGATCCGCTCGAGGGCGATGTGCAGGGCGTCGATCACCGTGTTGCCGGTAACGTGGATCCGGCCGGAAGGGATGCCCTCGTCCCGCAGGTTGTCGGCCGCCCATTCGGTCGGGGCGAAGTGGACGTCGGCGATGCGGGAGGTCAACACCCGGTTGATCTCTTCCGGGAAAGGCGAACGCTTGCGCCAGGTGCGCAGGCCGGCCTCGACGTGCCCCACCGGTATGTTGCGGTAGAACGCGGCCAGCGCGGCGCAGAGGACGGTCGTGGTGTCGCCCTGGACGATCACCATGTCGGGTTTATCGATCTCGAGATAGGAATCGATGGCGGCGACGGCGCGGGAAGTCAGTCCAGCGAGGGTCTGATCGGGAATCATCAGATCCAGGTCGGCGTCCGGCGACACGTCGAAGACGTCGAGCACCTGGTCGAGCATGGACCGGTGCTGCGCGGTGACGCAGACGCGCGGCTCGAAGTCGGGATCCTCGCGCATGGCCATGGCCAGCGGACAAAGCTTGATCGCCTCGGGCCTGGTTCCGAAGATCAGTGCTGTCTTGATCATCGATTCCTTTCAAGGGGAGAGTGTCGGCCGGCGGGTCCGGTTGACCTGCGTCGGGGCCGGGATTAATATGGCCCTTCGACGCGGATCCTGCCCGCGAAGGCGTTCTCCTCCTGAATCGTCAATCTAGCCGAAACCTTGACCTGGGAAAAGGTGAAGACTTGAAAGCCAAAGAGATTCGCGCCCGCTTCCTCGATTTTTTCGCCCAGCGCGGGCACGCGGTGGTCGAATCGTCGCTGCTGGTGCCCGACAACGATCCCACCCTCATCTTCACCAACGCGGGCATGAACCAGTTCAAGGCGGTTTTCCTGGGCATGGAGAAGCGCGACTACGTGCGGGCCGCATCCTGCCAGAAATGCATGCGAGTCAGCGGCAAGCACAACGATCTCGAGGAGGTCGGCCGCGACGCCCGCCACCACA
>CAZYDJ010000115.1:0-8847 GCA_964646035.1 uncultured Fibrobacteraceae bacterium
GTTGCGCAGGATCACGCCCGGCGCCTTGATCTCGATCAGCTTCTTCAACCGGTTGTTCCGGTTGATGACGCGGCGGTAGAGATCGTTGAGGTCGCTGGTGGCGAATCGTCCGCCGTCCAACGGCACCAGAGGCCGCAGATCGGGCGGCAGCACCGGCAGACAGTCGAGGATCATCCACTCGGGACGGTTGCCCGAGTTGCGGAAAGCCTCGACTATCTTCAGGCGCTTCAGCACCGACTTCTTGCGCTGGATCGATGTTTCGGTCCGGGCCTGGGCGCGCAGATCGTGGCTCAGCTCGTGCATGTTGAGCTGCTCCAGGAGCTTGCGGATGGCGTCGGCGCCCATCTCGAGCTCGGCCTCCCAGTCGGGATGCTCCTCCTTCAGGTCCCACCAATCCTCCTCGGTAAGGATCTCGCCTTTCTGGAGGTCGGTGTTGCCGGGATTCATCACGACGAAGGACTCGTAGTAGAGGACCCTTTCCAGATCCTTCAACTTCATGTCCATGAGGTGGCCCATGCGGCTGGGCAGTCCCTTGAAGAACCAGATATGCGCGATGGGCACGGCCAGCTCGATGTGGCCGAGGCGTTCACGGCGAACGTTGCTCTGGGTGACCTCCACGCCGCATTTGTCGCAGACGATCCCCCGGAAGCGGATACGCTTGAACTTGCCGCAGTTGCACTCCCAGTCCTTCACCGGGCCGAAGATACGCTCGCAGAAGAGACCGTCCTTCTCCGGCTTGAAGGTCCGGTAGTTTATCGTCTCGGGCTTGGTGACTTCACCGAAGCTCCAGGACCGGATGGTATCCGGCGACGCCAACTGGATCAGGATCGAGTTGTGGCCGCTCGGCTTTTTGGACTCAGGCTTGGTCGCAAGGTCCTGCATCTGAAACCTCCTCGCTGTTCCCGCAGGGGGATCAGCGTTTCTCACCGACCTTGGGCGCAGCGTCGAGACGGACATCCAAGCAAAGGCTCTGGAGCTCCTTCATCAATACATTGAAGGACTCGGGGATGCCCGGGCTGGGCGGATTCTCGCCCTTGACGATGGCTTCATAGACCTTGGAACGTCCGGTTACGTCGTCCGACTTGACCGTAAGCATCTCCTGGAGGCAGTTGGCGGCGCCGTAGGCCTCGAGGGCCCATACTTCCATCTCACCGAAGCGCTGTCCGCCGAACTGGGCCTTGCCGCCGAGCGGCTGCTGGGTCACCAGCGAGTACGGTCCGATGGACCTGGCGTGGATCTTCTCCTCGACCAGGTGGTGCAGCTTCAGGATGTAGATGGTGCCGACGGTGACTTCCTTGTCGAAAGGATCGCCGGTGCGGCCGTCATACAGGACGGTCTTGCCGCCCAGGGGAAGATCCGCGTCGGCCAGGGCTTCCTTGATTTCCTCGATCGAGGCTCCGTCGAAGACGGGAGTCTGGACCTTGACCCCCAGCCTGCTGGCGGCCCAGCCGAGATGGGTTTCGAGGATCTGGCCCAGATTCATACGACTGGGCACTCCCAGCGGATTGAGCACGATATCGACGGCGGTGCCGTCGGCGAGATGAGGCATGTCCTCGGCGGCCAGGATCTTCGAGACGACACCCTTGTTGCCGTGACGTCCCGCCATCTTGTCGCCGACGCTCAGCTTGCGGCGACGCGCGACGTAGACCTTGACCAGCTTGACCACGCCCGGCGGCAGCTCGTCGCCGCGCTGGGTGCGCTCGCACTGCTTCTCGTATTCGACGTCGACGCGGTCCAGCTCCCGGTAGGCGGCGTCGAAGACGCGCCGGATGCGCGCGTCCACGGCCGGGCTCTTGACCAGGGGCAGCCCCCAGTGCACGGAGCTGAAGTCCAGCGCATCGAGGACGGCCTTGGTGAACTTGCGTCCCGCCTTGACCAGGATCTCGCCGGTGTTGGCGTCCATCACGTGATGGGCGGTCTGGCCGGCGAAGAGCTCCTTCAGACGTTCCTCGCGGAGCTTCTCGACCAGCGAACGCTTGCGGTCCCGCTCGCGGAGCAGGGCGTCCAGGCGACGCTTCTCCTCCTTCTTGGAGCGGTCGGTGCGGTCATGGCGCGCGAAGACGTTCACGCCCACGACGATGCCGTCCATGCCGGGGGACGCCTTCAGCGAGGCGTCCTTCACGTCGCCGGCCTTCTCGCCGAAGATGGCCCGCAGCAGCTTCTCCTCGGGAGAGAGCTCGGTCTCGCCCTTGGGAGTGACCTTGCCGACCAGGATGTCGCCCGCCTTGACCTGGGCGCCGATGTAGATGACGCCGCTCTCGTCGAGGTTGCGCAGGGCCTCCTCGCCCACGTTCGGGATCTCGCGCGTGACCTCTTCGACGCCGCGCTTGGTGTCCCGGACCTGGAGCTCGAATTCCTCGATGTGCAACGAGGTGAAGATGTCCTCGCGGACCAGCTTCTCCGAGACCAGGATGGCGTCCTCGTAGTTGTATCCGCCCCAGGGCATGAACGCGACCAGCAGGTTGCGGCCCAGGGCCAATTCGCCGTTCTCGGTGCTCGGACCGTCGGCCAGGACATCGCCCTTCTTCACCTTCTGGCCCAGCTTGACCAGCGGCTTCTGGTTGTAGCAGGTGTCCTGGTTGCTGCGACGGTACTTCCGCAGCCGGTACTCGACGATGCCGCTGGCGTCGAAGAAGCTCTGCTGGGTGATCTTCTCGGCATGATCGTATTTGATGGTGATCATGTCGGCGGTCACCCGCTCCACCACTCCGGAATCCTCGGCCACGATGACCGCTCCGGTGTCGATGGCGATCTTCTTCTCCATGCCCGTACCCACCACCGGGGACTCGGCCCGCAGCAGGGGAACCGCCTGGCGCTGCATATTGCAGCCCATCAGGGCGCGGTTGGCGTCGTCATGCTCGAGGAAGGGGATCAGGGACGCCGCCGCCGAGACGATCTGCTTCGGCGAAACGTCCATGAAGTCGACCTCGGTCGGCTTGGCGACCGGGTACTCGCCCTTGCGGCGGGAAAGCACGACCGGATTCTTGAACTTGCCCTTCTCGTTCAGGGGCGCGTTGGCCTGGGCGATGGTAACGCTGTCTTCCTCGTCCGCGGTCAGGTATTCGATCGAGTTGGTCACGACGCCCTTCTCGACCTTGCGGTACGGGGTCTCGATGAAGCCGAAGCTGTTGATCCGGGCATGGGTCGCCAGGCTGGCGATCAGACCGATGTTCGGACCTTCCGGCGTCTCGATCGGACACATCCGCCCGTAATGGGTATAGTGGACGTCGCGAACCTCGAAGCCGGCCCGGTCGCGATGCAGTCCGCCGGGCCCGAGGGCCGACAGACGCCGCTTGTGGGTCATCTCGCTCAACGGGTTGGTCTGATCCATGAACTGCGACAGCTGGCTGCTGCCGAAGAACGACAGGATCACGGCCGAGACCGTGCGGGCGTTGACCAGGTCCACCGGCGAGATGGGCTTCTCCTTGTCGGAGAGGTTCATCCGCTCCTTGATGATCCGGGCCATGCGGCTCAGGCCGATGGAGAACTGGTTGGCCAGCAGCTCGCCGACCGCGCGGACGCGTCGATTGCCGAAATGGTCGATGTCGTCGGTGTCGCCCCGGCCCAGGAACAGCATGATCATCTCGCGGATGATCGCCAGGAAATCGGCCGGAGTCAGGGTGACGCACTTCTTGTCGACGTCCAGCCCGAGACGGTGGTTCAGCTTGTAGCGCCCCACCTCGGCCAGATCGTAACGCTTCTCGTGGAAGAACATGCGCCGGAACAGCTCGCGCGCGACTTCCTCGTTGGGAGGATCGCCGGGACGCAGCAGCTGGTAGAAGCGGCGCAGGGCCTCTTCCTGATTCGTGGTCGCGTCCTTGCGCAGCGTGTTGAGGATCAGGCTCGGCTCGTTGAGCGAAACCTCTCCCTCTCCGACCACCTTCACGTCGCCCTTGGCGTTGGCGATGATCGACTCGAGCAGCAGGGCGTCGATCACCTGGCCGGCGCTGCCGATCCGATCCTTAGATTCGGAATCGAAGATGTCGGCGGCGAGGATGCGTCCCTCGAGTTCGTCGGCCTTCTTGGTGCCCTTGCGGGGAACCTTGAAGGTGTCGACCTCATGGAAGAGGCCGATGACCTCTTCGTTGCTGCCGAAACCGAGGGCGCGCAGCAGCATGGTCACGGGCTGCTTCCGCTTGCGGTCGATGTGCACGTACAGCATGTCGTTGATGTCGGTGCTGAACTCGACCCAGGATCCCCGGTAGGGAATGATCCGCGACTTGAACAGCTTGCGGCCGTTCGGATGGTACTCGTCGCTGAAGAAGACGCCGGGCGAACGGTGCAGCTGGGATACGATGACCCGCTCCGCACCGTTGATGATGAAAGTGCCCTTGCTGGTGATCAGGGGCAGTTCGCCCAGATAGACTTCCGATTCCAGGATGTCCCGGATCTGGAGCTCGGCGTCGGCCGAGTCGTCCTCGTCCTTGACGACGAGGCGCATCTGCACCTTCAGGGGAGCGGCGAAGGTCAGGCCGCGCTCCTGGCATTCCTCGATGCCGTACTTGGGCTCGCCAATGAGGTAGTGGTCATACTCCATCGTCAAGTGCCCACGAGTGGCCTCGATGGGAAAAATGGATTGGAAAACGGCTTCGAGGCCGACTTCCTTGCGCTTCTCCGGCGGGATGCCTACCTGCAGGAAGTCGTTGTACGACTCCAGCTGCACGGCCAACAGATTCGGCATCATGTTGTCGCGGGGGAGCTTGGAGTAATTGACCCGTCCGGTAAAACGATCGACGGGAATCTTGCTGGTCACGGTCACGAGATCACTTCCTCGCCAAAGGGAACCCTGGGCGTCGGCCGGCGCCGGCGCAGAACCAGCAGCCTTGCAAGCAACCCTCCGCCCGGAAAATCCCGGGCGGAGGGCCAAAACGAGAAAAGCCTACTTCACGTCGATGATGGCACCGACAGCTTCCAGCTTATCCTTGATCTGCTCGGACTCGTCCTTGGGGATGCCTTCCTTGACGTTGGTCGGCGCGCTCTCGACGAGATCCTTGGCTTCCTTGAGGCCCAGACCGGTGATGCCCCGGATCTCCTTGATGACCTGGATCTTCTTGTCGCCGACGCCGGTCAGCACGACCGTGAACTCGTCCTTCTCTTCTTCCGCGGCAACGGCGCCGGGCATGGCCGCCATGGCCATCGGGGCGGCGGCGCTGACGCCGAACTTGTCCTCCATGGCCTTGACCAGGTCGGCAGCCTCGAGGAGGGTCATCTGCTCGATCATATCCATGACCTTGGCGGCGTTCTCGCTGAGCTTGATCTCGGTGTTCTCGGACATTGCCTTGTCTCCTTCGTACTATGCGCCTCGCGGCGCTTTAAGAGGCGGACCCACCGGTCCGCTCACTCAATCTGCGATTATTCAGGCCGCCTTCTGCTTGGCGACTGCATCCACGACGCGGGCCAGGGCGCTCATGACACCGTTCACGGTGCCGCAGATGCCGCCGGCGGGCGCATTGATACTGCCCATCATCATGGCGATCAGTTCGTCGTAGCTCGGCACCTTGGCCAAGGCCTCGACCTGGCCGACGTCCATGAAGACGCCGTCCATGACTCCACCCTTGAGCGTCATGGCCTCCGCCTCTTTGGCGAATTCCGTGACGAGCTTGGCCGGAGCGACCTGGCTTTCGGCTGCCGTGATCAGAGCCACCGGTCCCGTCAGATGATCCTTCAGGATCTCGACCTCGGCCTTGTCGGCCGCGATCTTGGCTAGACGGTTCTTGACGACCCGGCACTCGACTCCCTGCTCGCGACACCTGGACCGGAACAGAGTCATCTGGGCGACCGTCAAACCGGAGTAGTCGGCCAGAATGATGCACTGTGCGGCTGTCAGCGACGCGGCAATCGCCTTGACCTGGGCTACTTTCTCGGGACGTGCCATCTGGCACCCTCCTTCTGCAATCTATGCAGCCGCTCCACCTGGAAGCGGTTGCGGGCTCATCGGACTACCGGCCCATCGCTGCGTGATCCACCCTGATCGCGGGCGACATCGTGCCGGACACGAATGCCGACAGGACATAGGAGCCCTTGAGCGAGGTGGGTTTCGCGCGCAGCAACTCCCGGTAGAGAGCCAGGGCGTTTTCGGCCAGGGCTTCGACCGTGAATGACCTCTTGCCGACTGGACAGTGGATGATACCGGCCTTGTCGACCCGGTACTCGACGCGACCCGCCTTGGCCTCCTTGACGGCCTTGGCGATGTCCATGGTAACCGTGCCGACCTTGGGGTTGGGCATCAGGCCACGGGGGCCGAGGATCCGGCCGCGCTTGCCGAGTTCACCCATCATGTCCGGGGTGGCGATGATGACGTCAACGTCAGTCCACCCACCGTCGATTTTGGTCAGATACTCGTCCGAACCGACCATATCCGCTCCGGCCGAAAGAGCTTCCTCCTCCTTGGGACCACGGGTGATTACGAGCACCCGCAGATCCTTTCCCGTGCCGTTGGGCAGCACCACGGTTCCGCGGATGTTCTGGTCGGCGTGACGGGGATTGACCCCGAGCCGGACCGTGAAATCCACGGACTCGTCGAACTTGGCCTTGGGCAGGCTGTCCATGAGGGAGAAAGCATCGGGCAACGAATAGGGCTTGGACTTGTCGATCGCGCTCTTGGCTTTACGCCATGTCTTTCCGTGCTTCATCGATTCAACTCCAGACTGACTGCGATTGTCGAATGGAAGGACAAGCCTTCCGCTTCTCCGGTGCCGGTGGCTCGGAGCCCCGACCCCGTGTCTTCCCAGCCGAGGGAACGGGTTCTAGCGAACCTCGAGCCCAATGCTGCGGGCCGTGCCGGCGATGATCTTGATCGCCGCCTCGATGGAACCGGCGTTGAGGTCCGGCATCTTCATCTCCGCGATTTCGCGGACTTTCGCCAGACTCACGGTACCGGCCGAGGTCTTACCCGGCTCGCTGCTGCCGGATTCCAATCCGGCTGCCTTGATGAGCAGGACCGATGCGGGCGGGGTCTTCGTTATGAACGAAAAACTCCGATCCTGATAGACGGTGATGACCGCGGGGATCACCAAACCGATCTGTTCCTTGGTCCGCTCATTGAAGGTGTTGCAGAATTCCATGATGTTCACGCCATGCTGACCGAGGGCCGGTCCCACCGGAGGGGCGGGATTGGCCTTGCCGGCCTGGATCTGCAACTTGATCATAGCGAGGACTTTTTTCGCCATCAGCGAAACACTCCTACGAATTGGGGCCGGGTCCTTCGGCAAAACGTCCAGGGGTTAGTGCACAGTCCACATGCGCTCCCCACGCCGCCTCGGGCGCCCATCTATCTCGAAAATTCGTCCGCGACAGTGAGAGATCTGCGCGGGCGCGGGAACCTCCGGCCAGACATCCGGATGAACCCCTGAGAAACGGCGGCTAGACGCTCTTGACCTGCAAGAAATCCAGCTCCACCGGTGTCTCCGATCCAAAGATCGAAATCATAACCTTCAGCTTGCCCTTGTCCTGGTTGATCTCGTCGATCACACCGATCCAATCGGTGAAGGGACCGTCGATCACCTGGACGCTGTCCCCCACCTGGTAGGGGATCTCCAGCACGGCTCCGGTCTCCTCGGCCTTGGACATGCGGCCCAGGATCCGGTCCACCTCCTCCCGCGTGATCGGCTGCGGCTTGACCTGCGTGCCGCCGATGAAACGGGTCACTCCGGGAATGGAGTTGATGAAGTGCTGGGTTTCCTTGTTCATGACCATCTCGACCAGGATGTAGCTGGGGAAGAACTTGCGCTTCACCGTATAGCGGCGCCCGCTCTTCATCTCGGTGACCTCCTGGGTCGCCACCAGCACTTCGCCGAAGAAGTCCTCCATATGGTTGGACTTGATGGCCATCTCGATATTGCGCCGGACCTTGTTCTCATGCCCGGTATTGGCGTGGATGACGTACCAACGCATCCCCTTGCGGCGCTTCTCCTCCAGGATCGCTTCGGCCTCGGAAAGGGGAGTCTGCTCCCCCGCCGCAGGGGCGTCGGAATCGGCGGCAGGAACATCGCCGGCGGCTGCATTCGCCTCTTCGGAGGCGTCTACATCCGCTGCGGGAAGATCTGCGAACAGGGGCAACGCCTCGTCTTCGGAACCGTTTCCCTCGAACTCGTCGTTCCTGTCGTCAGCCACTGTCGTCTCCTCGGGCGCCGCGCGCCGTTGAATCGGGACTCTCGGTTGGAGACAAAGAAACACCCGCACCGGTTCGTCACCGGCGGGCTTCCATTCGGCTCCGGGTCTTTGCAGTTTCCACGGCCCGTCGACCGCGTCGGCCCGCCCCGCCGCAGCGGGAGCTCGCCTCCGCGTCGGCGGGGATCAAGCCATCAGAATGAGCTTTTTCTGAATGAAGCTCAGGATCTGGTCCACAAAGAACACAAAGATCGTGACAACGACAACCGTGACTATAACCACGATCGTCGATTCCTTCAGCTCTGCGAAAGTGGGCCAGGAAACACGACTCATCTCCTGGCCGGCTTCTTTGAGATAATGCTTCAGCCTGGTTATCATGTTCCGCTTTCCGCTTCGTTACGCCGCTTTCGGTAGGTGGCAGGGGTGGCAGGATTCGAACCCGCGGCCCTCGGTTTTGGAGACCGATGCTCTAGCCAGCTGAGCTACACCCCTAACCTGACCATTGCTGCGGCCTAGCGTGTCTCCTTGTGCAACGTATGCTTGTTGCATCGGGGACAGAATTTTTTCTGCTCCAAGCGGTCCGGGTGGAGACGCTTGTTCTTCTTTGTCGTGTAATTTCTCATCTTGCAGTCGACGCATGCAAGAATGACAAGATCCCTCGGCATGACCGGTATCTCCTACTGACTATTCGATGATCTTGGCGACGACGCCGGCACCGACGGTGCGGCCGCCCTCGCG
>CAZYDJ010000116.1:0-8806 GCA_964646035.1 uncultured Fibrobacteraceae bacterium
TTGTTCGTGGGGACGGGGAAGACGTTCCGCTGATCGGCCCCCTTCAACCAGCCGGGCACCGTCGGCGTGGACCCGGGCGCCAGCACCAACTGTGCCCAGCCGATGTCCTCGCCGTTCTCGAGTCGGCAGATCTTCTGTTCGATGTCGATCGAGACGACCCTGCCGATCTCCAGTTCCACTCCCATATCGGCAAACATCTTCTCCGAAGGCATGACATCCTCATCCGTTCCGGAGATCGAAGCGAAAACATAGGGAATCCCACAGGGGACCAGGGTCTTCTCCTCCATCCGGACGACCGTCACGCTCTTACCCTTGTTGACGGTCTTGGCAGTCGTCGCCGCCACCATCCCGGCAGCGCTGCTGCCTATAACCAGAACATCGGTGCGATACATTGCGATCTCCTCGAATCATGAACACTAAAAGACTGCGATCACCAGGCGGGGCAGGAACGCGGCGGGCAGTGCGAATCCTTGCTCGTTCAGGTCAACGAAGATTTACGGCAGCTTAACGGGTTCAAACGTATCGCCGGCATTCAGGAAGTCAAATCCCGGCCTTCTCAATCATATCCAGCGACGGGTTCGCCTGGTGTAATCGCCATAGGCATCGCCGAAGGCAATCCTCATCATCCGCTCCTCCGCCCGAATGAAAATGCGGTCCAGCATGATCCCCAACGCCACCGCGACCAGCAGCGGGGCCAGCGTTCCGAGGAGGACTCCGGCGCCGAACACGATCGACACCATCCCCAGATACATCGGGTGACGGCTGATGCGGAATACCCCTTCAGTAACCAAGAATGACGATTTCTCGAAGGGTTTGACGGTCGTTCCCCGTCGCTTGAAAGCCTGGTCCGCGATCAGGTTCAGGGCCGAACCAAGGATCAGCGGCGCCAGGCCCAGCAAACGCCAGGGCCAGTCGAAAATCCTCGTCAGCGGCGCAAGGAGATGCAGTATCACCGTCAGAACCAATGCGCAGAATAGAAATGTCGGGGGTAATAATCGCTTCATCTCTTCGATCTCCTGTGCTTTTCCCGCCGATCCCGGGACGGCCGGGATCGGCGGGACTCCAAGCGGAGATCATAACTGCAGAATCGCTTCCTGGCGCAGGTTTTCTACCCTCTGGGCCCTCTCGACTTCCGAGACGAACAGATACATGCCGTAGTAGATGATTATCGCCAGCATCTGCAGGGACACCGAGGTGACGTTGACCTGGATCAGCTGAGGCAGGCCGTTGGGAACCAACGACAGCATGATCGCGGCGTACGCGAAATAGAGCGCGGCCAGGCAGGCCATCCACCACAGCAACAAGGTGGCGCCGTTGTGGACGGTCTTCCACCGCCGGGGCGAGCGGCTGGCGCGGAGCAGTTCATTGATCGCGATGTACGGACGCCAGAGATTGAAAATCGGCAACAGGAAGGTGCCGACGGCGCGGGCGGGCGTGAAGGTCATCTCCTTGGCTCCGAGCGACTCCGCGCAACGGCTCGACCAGTAGAGCCAGCGCAGGAAGAAGATCCACACCACCGCGTGAACGAACAACTGCAACAGTCCGATCACGCCCTGGCGATGATCGCTGCTGGCGGACAGGAACAGCACCTGGTCGGGGTTCGAGAAGCGGCCGGTCAGCAGATCCTCGATGAACTGGATCTCCCACCAGTTCGATACTATTCCCGCGGTCGAGAGCACGAACGTCATCACGATCGATATTTTCAGCCAGGAAGCCAGCCGTGCATGCCGACTGCAAGCCTGTTCCTTTTCGGGCGTGTGGAACATGATCAACCCCTGGATAACATGAAATATCCGGTTCTTTGATATATTCTCGCAAATAACGCCTAAAACGTCAACGTTTACGGGTAATTTTGCTGAATCATGCGACAGGAGAGCATAGTCGCAAACGCCACAGGAGGATGAGAACGACCAGATTCAAGGCCAAGCCGACGATTCCGACCTCCGGGCCGTGAATCCAGGCCCGCTCGACGCCCAGCGCCCCCACCCGCTCGCCGAAAGCGAAGAAGGTATAGGCGAATCCGTATAGAGAGCCGCGATCGCGTGGTGTTCACGACGATTGCGGCCAGGTCTCCGAGCAGCGCGAAGATCAGGCGGGTACTGTTCAGGTCTCGGTTTTCATTCCAGCGGTAGCAGATGCCGGGCGGGTTCACATCAGCGAACGCAGCAAAGTCTCATCCGATCGTATTTCATCGATCAGCATGTCCGTGTAGAGAATCGCGCCCTTCTCCCGCAGATGGCCGTAGTCGATGAACAGATCGTCATCGCTGCCGGATTCCGGGGAGAACGTCTCGAGGAACGAAACGCGGGCTCCCGATTCCCGCAACGAATCGACTGAGCGCAGGAAGCCGGCATAGGCGGCGGCATGGCCGCTCTTCAGATAATCGATATGCTCCTTCCGCGCCGGCGGCACGTTGATCAGCAATTCGATATCCAGTTCGTCGCAGACATCCTCCAACGCCATCAGATCGGCAAAGGCCTCGGAATTATAGACGTAGTCCGAGCAGAACCGGTCCGCCGCCGGGACGGGATCCATCCGGTCGCAGTCCTCGCCCGTATCGTCCTGCCGGGGGTCGTCATTCCACATGCTGTCCATGCGTTTGAAATTCCGGTCGACCTGGAACGCGAACATGACCTCGCGGATCTCCAACCTCGGGAAAGGCGCGCAGAAGGCTTTGCGGGAATTGCCCGACTGGTTCAGATCGGGACTGTTCCGGTTGAACTGGTAGGGTTCGATGTCGAGCACGAGCAGCTTCGTGTCCTCGAATCTTTCGGGATGGCGCCGCAGCAATTGCAGCACCTCGAAGGCGGTGGAGGCGTTGATCGGCAGCTTGACGCAGCTTGTTCCGAAAGCGTCTTCGATCACCTTCTCGTGTACGCCGAGGCCGTTGCGCGAAGTGCCGGCGACGACGATGCGGGGCTGTTCGTCGCCGCGCAGGAATATCGCGACGTCATCCGACAGGCCATAGCCGTTCTGCGACTGGGAGCGCAGCACGGCGCCGCGCAACGGCAGGTAAAGGATCGCCGCCGCAACCAGGGCGGCCAAAATCCAGGCCAGGCCCCGCCGGCCGTCAGAACTGGAAGTAGATGAACGGCTGCGCATCCGGGCTCCCTATCGTGAACAGAAGCAGAATCATCAGGCCGCAGGCCGCGCCCACCAGCGGCCGCGGCGAATCGAATGCGAAAGGCGTCTCGGCGTCCCGCCTGAACGTCGAATAATCGACGAGAAACACGCAACACCCGTAGAAAACGGCATAGACCAGGTACGGTAGGCTGATACCGAGCGGACGAGCGGCCATCCCGGCGATGAATTCCGCCGCGTCGCCGATCGAAGCGGCGCGGAAGAACACCCAGGAAAAGCAGACCAGGATAAATGTCGAAAGCGCCTTCACGAAATATGACGCCGGGTTGCTCGAGATGTCGGCGGCGGTGGTCAACGATATCCGGCGGTCCTTCAACATGAACTTGTGCACCGCGAGATAGACCCCGTGCAGCCCGCCCCAGACGACGAAGTTCCAGCCGGCGCCGTGCCATAATCCGCCCAGCAGCATCGTCAGCATCAGGTTCAGATACGTCCGGCGCACGCCCTTGCGGTTGCCGCCGAGGGGAACGTAGAGGTAATCGCGCAGCCACGACGACAGCGAGATGTGCCAGCGCCGCCAGAACTCGGTGATGTTGGCCGACAGATAGGGCTGCTTGAAGTTCAGGCGCAGATCGATGCCCATCAATCCGCTGACGCCCCGGGCGATGTCGGTATAGCCGGAGAAATCGCCGTAGATCTGCAGCGCGAAGAGGAACACCCCGAGCGCCAGAGTGACCCCGCCGAAGGCCTCCGGGAAATCGAAGCAGGTGTCGACCAGCGGCGCCACCCCGTCGGCGATGAAAACCTTCTTGAAATAGCCCACGATGATCAACAGCACCGCCCGGTAGGCCCGGTCCCAGGACAGATGCCGCGGCTTGCAGATCAACGGCAGCAGATGCGACGCCCGCTCGATCGGTCCGGCCACCAGCTGGGGGAAATAGGCGACGTAGACCGCGAACGAGACGAAATCACGGGTGGGCTCGGTCTGGCCCCGGTAGACGTCGATCGTGTAGGCCAGCGTCTGGAACGTGTAGAAGCTGATCCCGACGGGCAGGATGATCGACAGGGTGAAGACGTCTGCGCTCATCCCGAAGCATTCGAAAACGCGCTCGGCCGACCCGACGAAGAAGTTGAAATACTTGAAGAAACCGAGGATCCCCAGGTTGGTCGCCAGGCTGAGAAACAGGAATAATCTGCGGCGTTCCGGTTTGCTGCGGATCGCCAGCGCACAGTTGTAATCGACCACAGTGGAGAGCAGCAGCAGCAACGTGAAACGGCTGTCCCACCAGCCGTAGAACAGATAGCTGGCGGCGAGGATCAGCAGGTTCTGTTTCCTGTGGGGCAGCAGGACGTAGAGGCCGAAAACAGCCAGGAAGAATATTGCGAAAACCCAAGAGTTGAAGAGCATGGTTTCCCGGTGTTGTTCGGATCAGGTTCGCCGGCCCCGGATCACGAGGCGGTTCCGGTCAAAGCTCGTAGATCTTGTCGTTACGCACGGCCTCGACATCGCGTACGCCCAGTTCGCGCAGGACCTTCTCGAGATGGACCTGGGCCTCGGACTCGCCGTGAACCAGGAAGATCTTCTGCAGCCTTTTCAGATCCAGCTTGCCCACATAATCACGGATCTCGTTGTAGTCGGCGTGGGCGCTGAAAGCGTTGATCTCCTCGACCCGGGCGCGACGGGTATAGGTCTTGTCGAAGATCTTCACCTGTTCCTGCCGCTCCTGCAGACGACGGCCCAGGGTGTGCACGGCCATGAAACCCACGATCAGGATGGTGCTGTTCGGATCTGCGATGTGGTTGGCCAGATGGTGGCGGATGCGGCCGGCCTCGCACATCCCGTTGGCCGAAATGATGATCGCCGGGCCCTGCTCGTCGTTGATCCGCTTGGAGTCGGCGACGCTGGCCGTGTAACGCAAGGCGTTGAACCCGAACGGGTTCTCGTGATGATCGAGAAATGCCGTATGCGTCTGCTGGTCGTAGCACTCGGGATGGACGCGGAAGATGGCCGTGGCGTTGGTCGCCATCGGGCTGTCGACATAGATCGGCAATTCGGGGATGCGGCCCTCGTCGGTCAACAGGTGCAGGTAGTAGACCAGTTCCTGGGTCCGCTCGACGGCGAAGGCGGGGATCATCAGCTTGCCGCCGCGCTGCGCGGTGTCGTTCACGATCCCGGCCAGACGCGCCATGGCGTCGTCGGTGCTCTCGTGCAGCCGGTTGCCGTAGGTGCTCTCGAGGATCAGATAGTCCGGGTCGGGGATGATCTCGGGATCGCGGATGATCGCCTTGTTGTTGCGGCCCAGATCACCCGAGAAAGCGACTCGCACTTCGCGTCCGTCGTCGGTCTTGACGTCGAAAACGGCCAGTGACGATCCCAGAATATGGCCGGCGTCGTGGAAGGTCAGCCGGACGTCGGGCGCCACCGGCAGCGGCCGGTTATACGACAGGGTGACGAAATGGTCCCCCGCCCGCACGACGTCATTCTCGTCGTAAAGAGGCTCGTCGGGGAACGGTTCGCCATTCTTCGCTTTGCGCCGGCGCAGATACTCGATGTCCTTGGCCTGGATGTAGGCGCTGTCCATCATGATCAGCATCGCCAGATCGCGCGTTGCGGGCGTGGCGTAGATGTTGCCGGTGTAGCCGCTCTTGGGCAGCAGGGGCATCATGCCGCTGTGGTCGTAATGGGCGTGGGTCAGAACGACGGCGTCGACGGCGTCGATGTCGCCGGGAATGGCCCGGTTCTTCGCCTCGGCTTCCTTGCGCTTGCCCTGATAGGCGCCGCAATCGATCTGGATGGTCGTGCCGTCGACTTCGAGATAATGCCGCGAGCCGGTGACTTCCTCGGCTCCGCCCTTGGAATACAGCTTGATGCCCATCGAGGGCCTCCCGGTTGATGAGGCGGTGCGTGGAATTGACGCACCGCTGATTGTGCATCTCTATAGCATGAAATTCCGGATCATTGAAATTTCTTCGGTTGCTGCGGGATCAACGCAGGCGCGCCGCGGCGAATGGCGCGGCCATGGCCAGCACCGAAAGGATGACCAGCAAGCGGACATCCTCGATGAAATACGGCATGGCGCAGAGAGCAACCCCGGCCAGGAAAGACAATATGCTCTGCTGCTTGCGGCCGTAGATCACGTAACCGACACCGACGGAGCCGCAGAGCAGGCCGGTCAGCAGAGTGGTCTCGTTCATGGTCGGGCTCCTGCGGGAGGTGCATCGGTTCAGGCCGGATCACATCAAGTCTATGCCATCAGCATATACACTGCAATCATCGTGCTGATGTCGGCCACGGCATGCGTGGCCACCGGTATCGCCAGGCCGCCGGTCGCCCGCATCGCCCAGCGCCAGGCCCAGGCCGCGGCCGCCAGCGAAGCGAACGCCAACACGACCCACGGCCACTGCAGGAACTTCAACAGCACCAGCACGTGATAGCCGGCGAACAGGATGTCGGACGCGTCGAGGCCGCGGCGCGTCGAACCCAGCCGGCCCCGCCAGAACAGTTCCTCGATCCACGGCGTGAGCGCCACGTACCAGACGAAAAGCAGCCAGAAACCGGCGCCGCCGGCGCCGAAACCGGCCAAGGCGCCTGCCAGGCCCGATGCGGCGGATGCGTCGGCCGGACCGGCGCCGATCGCCGCGGCTAGTGGGAAAGCCAGGTAGATGCTCACACCGCTCAGGACGCAGGCCAAGCCAAGCAGCAGGCCCGGCCCGTTGCGCCAGCCGCGCAGCAACGCGCAGCGGCCGGGACCGTTCGGACGCAGGAGCATGAACGCGAGCACGCCGAGGTGGTACAGGCCCATCGTCAGCCAGACGCTGCTCAGGGCGTACATCCCGATCAGGACGGCGGCGTAGGGGATCAAGGCGGGTAATATGCGCAGAAACAAGAATATTACCCCCCGAACCCCATCTTCCCGCGGACCATCGCGGCATTGGCCTCGTCGGTCAGGTCGGCCAACAGGGCGAAGGCGACGTCCATGGCGGTAGCCGGCGATGTGGATGTGATGATACCGCCGTCGCGGACCACGCGCTCGTCGACGACCTCGGCCCCGAACCCGGCCAATTGCTCGCGGCGCCGTTCGCCGCCGATACCGTAGGTGGTCGCGCGCCGTCCGGACAGCACCCCGGAATTGGCCACGGGCAAGGCTCCGACGCAGATCGAGGCGATCGGCTTGCCGGCCGCGGCGAAGGCGCGAATAAGGTCGGCCACGGGCCCGGAGTAGGCGTCTTTGTAATATCCGTGATCCTCGAAGCCGCCGGGTACGGCCAAGGCGCTGTATCCGGCGGGATCGACGTCGGCGAGCAGGCGATCGGGCTTGACGGCCAGGCCGAATGTGCTACGGACTTCAGGCGCGCAGCCCACGGTCACTACCGGAACTTCGGGGCCGCCCTCGGTGCCGGACCAGCCGAGCACGTCGTGGAATGCGGCGGCCTCGTAGACCTCGAAACCGCGGCAAAGCAACAGCAATACAGGGTCCATCTCTTTCCTCCCGGCGTCAGCCTACCACGGACCTTCCGGCCGGTCCACGGGCCGCGACCGCCGCCCACTGCCCGGCCCCTCCCCGTTCCGCGAAAACCTTAAACAGGATGAAAACGGGGGATCGAATCTGATATAATGCCAAAGGGAACCTGTCGTACCGGCGAAGGACATCGCGAAGCGGCATCTGGGTACGCAGGGTGCAACGGTATCCGACAGCACGGGGGTTATCATGAAGTTATTGCGCATGGGACTGGCAACTGCCGCGCTGCTGGTGCTGATGCCGGCGATCGCGACGGCCTATTTCGTCACTTTCGATTATTACGTCTACGCCACCGTCTCCGACGGCGTCCCGATCTCGGACGACCAGACCCTGCAGGACCAGACCTACACCGACGGCACATACACCAAGAACGGCGGCTTCGGCAACTACGGAACGTCCTCGTTCAGCGTCGATCTGATGGATAAGTCGGTCAGTGCGAACGCTCATTCGCATGGCGTGAAATCAGATACCTGGCCCTACTTCGGCAGCGGGACCGGAAGGGTGGAGAACGCTTCTTTCTACGACCGGATCACCTTTACAGCTCCGCAGGGAACCCATCCGGAAGGACTCTTCGCCACCTTGACGGGGTACGTACACGGCAGCCTCGGCTCGGCCGTGGGCGCGGGCGCGCAATGCCGGATCATGGTCTACTTCGGGCCCGAGCGCTACGACACGGGCCTGCTCTACTCGGGCATCGACGAGGAGCGTACAATCACGGTCGACGACGACGTCAACCTGGTCCTGCAGATCGTGGCCCCGGGCACTACCCTGAGCCACCCGACCGACTACTCCCACGACATCAGGCTGGGCCTGTGGAACGGCAACGCCTGGTCGGTGGACTACAACACCGGCAGCGGCTACGTGACCGGCGACGGCGATTTCGACTTCACGGACGGGCTGCGCATCTCCGGTATATCCGCCTCTGATGGAGTGACCTGGACCTCCGAATCCGGCGCCTTCGGCAGCGAACCGACCGCGGTTCCCGACGCCGCGATTTTGCAACTGCATCAGAACTCACCGAACCCCTTTAATCCGCGCACGACCATCGCCTTCAGCATGAGCGAGACGGCGCCGGTTACGCTGCGCGTCTACGACGTCGGCGGCAGGCTGATCGCGACGCTGCTCGAGGGCGCTCAGTTCGGCCCCGGCAGGCATGAGACTGTTTGGGACGGCAGGGACTTCGACGGCAGAGCCGCCGCGGCGGG
>CAZYDJ010000117.1:0-8759 GCA_964646035.1 uncultured Fibrobacteraceae bacterium
TTACGCCAACACCTTCGTGCGCGCATCCGTCGAGACGGCGCGCCCCGGTATGGAAAAGGCCCCCGGCTCGCGCGGGGGGCCTTCTGCTTGAAAGGCCCTCCGCTACGGCGAAGGGCCTTTTTGGTCAATTCCGGCAAAGCGGGGCTAGGCCAGTTCCCTTTGCAGGGCAGCCAGCTCGTTCACCGCACGCCGCACGGCGTGGCCCTTCTTGTTCAGCTTGCTGGTGCGGATGCGGTTGGCGACCAGCCCGACCATAATCCCGCGCTTGCCGGCGAGCATCAGTTCGGCCGAGGCGTGCCCCAAACGCGTGGCCAGCATCCGGTCGAAGGCCGACGGGGAGCCGCCTCGCTGTACGTGCCCCAGCACCGCCATGCGGATGCTGCGCTGGAGCCGATTCTTCAACTCGTAGAGGATGTGCGGCGCCCGGCCGGCTCCCTCTGCGACAATTATCAGCGCGTGCTGCTTGCCGCGGTCGTAGCCGCCCTCGATACGGGAGCATATCTCGTCCAGGTCGAACTCCAATTCCGGCACCAGCACCTCCTCGGCGCCGCAGGCGATACCGGTCTGCAGCGCAAGCAGTCCGCACTCGCGACCCATCACTTCGATCACGAAGATGCGCCCGTGGCTCGACGCCGTATCGCGGATCTTGTCCACGGCGTCGATGGCGATGTTCAGGGCCGTGTCGAAACCGATCGAGGTGTCGGTGCCGGGGATGTCGTTGTCGATCGTCGCCGGCAGGCCGATGACCGGCAGGTCCAACTCGCGGTCGAGCAGGTCGCCGCCCCGGAAACTGCCGTCGCCGCCGATCACGACCAGTCCGTCCAGTTTCAACTTGCGCAGCGAGCGTTTGACCTTGGCCAGCCCGGCCGCGGTCTTGAGTTCCGGATAGCGGAAGGTGCGCAGGACCGTGCCGCCGAGCTGGATGATGCCGCCGACGTCCGTCGATGTCATCGGTTCGGCGTGGCCCTCGCTCAGGCCCAGCCAGCCGCGGTGGATTCCGATCACTTCCGCGTTTCCGCCGATCAACGTGCGGGTCACCGCCCTCAAAGCTGCGTTCATGCCGGCTGCGTCCCCGCCGCCGGTCAATAATCCGATCCTCTTCATTTCTGCTCCTTGTTCTCGTCGCCGGCGCTCGACGTGAGTTGTTGCTCCCGCCAGGCCCGGATCTTGTCGAGGCGGTCGGCCAGTTTCGCTTCGTGTCCGCGGTGGGTGGGCTCGTAGAATCTGCGCCCGACAAGCTTGTCGGGAAGGCATTCCATCGCCGCCACGCCTTCGGCGGTGTCGTGGGCGTAAAGATAGCCTTTGCCGTACCCGAGCTTTTTCAAGAGCCGGGTCGGGGCATTCCGCAACTGGGCCGGCACCTGGGGGTTGGTCCCGTCGCGAACCTCGGCGGCCGCGGCGGAATAACCGCAATACAATGCGTTGCTCTTGGGAGCCAAGGCAAGATACACGGCGGCCTGGGCCAGGGCCAGGGCCCCTTCGGGCATGCCGACGAAATGGACCGCGTCGCGGGCCGCCAGGGCCTGGGGCAGGGCCATCGGATCGGCCAGCCCGACGTCCTCGCTGGCCATCCGCACCAGCCGCCGCGCGATGTAAAGCGGATCCTCGCCGGCTTCCAACATCCGGGCCAGGTAATAGACCGCCGCGTCGGGATCGCTGTTGCGCAGTGATTTGTGCAGCGCGGAGATCAGGTTGAAGTGTTCTTCTCCCGCGCGGTCGTAACGCAGGGCGCGATCCCTCACCATAGCGGCGATGCGTTCGGCGTCGACGGGCGCCGATTCGGGATCCGCGCCGGATGCCGCGGCCGCCATGTCCAGCAGGTTCAGGGCGGTGCGCGCGTCCCCGTCGGCCATCGCCGCCAGCGCCGCCAGGGCGTCGGATTCGAAGCGGGGAGCCCTGCCGGATAACCCGTGCTCCGCGACGAGAGCGCGTTCCATGATGACGATCAGGTGGTCCTCGGTCAGCGGTTCGAGGACGAAGAGCCGTGTCCGCGATAGCAGCGCCGAGTTGATTTCGAAGGACGGGTTCTCGGTGGTGGCGCCGATCAGCACCACGTCGCCCCGCTCGACCCACGGCAGCAGGGCGTCCTGCTGGGCCTTGTTGAAGCGGTGGATCTCGTCGAGAAAGATGATCGTGCGGCGGTTCATCGCCCGGCGGTACTTTTGGGCCTCGGCCATCACGGCCTTCAGCTCCCGGCTGCCGATCTGGACGGCGCTGTACTCCAGGAAATGGGCGTCGGTCCGGGTCGCGATCACCCTCGCCAGGGAGGTCTTGCCGCAACCGGGCGGTCCCCAGAACAAGAGGGAGGGCAGGTTGTCGGTCTCGACCAGGGTCCGCAGCGGACGGCCGGGTCCGATCAGATCCTCCTGACCCACGAAATCGTCGAGGGTGCAGGGGCGCATCCGCTCGGCCAGGGGGGAGGAAGCCGGGTGTTCATTTCGGGGCGGGGCCTGTACGGCTTCCGTTCCGTCGCCGGGATTGAAGAGGTCGTTGTTCATGAGAACCATATTACCCCCAATCTCCCGCCAGACAAGCGGCGGTCGAGAAAAAGGGCAACCTTGTCTGTCGGATTGACTTGTCGCAGACGTGTGCCTAATGTGAATGGACTCGAAACGGAGGACCCATGTCCAGATCGATAGTGATAATTCTCGACGGCTTGGGAGTCGGCGCCCTTCCGGACGCCGGGCTCTACGGCGACGCCGGCAGCGATACGCTGGGCCATACGGCTTCCGTCGTCGGCGGAATCGAATTGCCGACGCTGCAGCGCCTGGGCCTCGGCAACATCCATACGATAACGGGGGTGCCCCCGGTCGCGGCTCCCGCGGCCTGCTTCGGCCGCATGACCGAGATCTCGGCGGGCAAGGACAGCACCACCGGTCATTGGGAATTGATGGGGGTCGTGACCAGCGATCCGTTCCCGACCTATCCCGACGGCTTCCCGGACGAAGTCCTGGAGGCCTTCACCGAAGCCACCGGCTACGCGGTCATCGGCAACGTGGCCGCCTCGGGCACCGAGATCATCCAGCGGCTGGGTGACGAGCATGTCGAAACCGGGCGGCTGATCGTCTATACCTCGGCCGATTCGGTTTTCCAGATCGCCGCCCACGAGGACGTCGTTCCGCTCGACGATCTGTACAGCATCTGCGTGAAGGCCCGCGAACTGCTCGTGCCGCCGCATCAGGTGAGCCGCGTCATCGCCCGCCCCTTCACCGGGAGCAGCGGCGACTACCGGCGCACGCCCAACCGGCACGATTATTCGGTGCCGCCGCCGGCGCATCTGCTGTTGCCGCAATTGGCGGCAAGCGGGGTGACGATCACCTCGATCGGCAAGATCGCCGATCTCTACGCCCGCAGCGGCATCAACGTCTCCCTGCCCTCGAAGTCGAACGAACAGGGCATGGCCACGATCGCCGAGCTTTGCGCCAAGCCTGCCGCGGGCGACGAATTGATCCTCCTGAACCTCGTCGATTTCGACATGCTCTGGGGGCATCGCAACGACCCGCGGGGGATGGCCGACGGCCTGCAGGTCTTCGATTCCTGGTTCGACGGCTTCCTGGCTCTGCTGCGTCCCGGCGATCTGCTGCTGCTGACCGCCGACCACGGCAACGATCCGACCACTCCCAGCACCGACCATTCGCGCGAGTACGTTCCGCTGTTGGCCCTGTTGGCCGGCGGCGGTCCCGGCCGGGATCTCGGCGTCCGCGCCACCTTCGCCGATTTCGGTGCCACTTTGGCCCAGTTCCATGATTTGCCCGATCCCGCTGTCGGGACCGGTTTCCTGCCCTTGCTGACAGGTAAGGAGTGAGAATTGAAAGATAGGGATCGTGAACTGTTGGCGGCCGCCCGTGAAGTCATGGCGCGCAGCTACTCCCCGTATTCCCATTTCCGTGTCGGCGCCGCCCTGCTCGATATCGACGGAGTGATCCATACCGGAACCAACGTCGAGAACGCCAGCTTCGGCCTGTCAATCTGCGCCGAGCGCTCCGCGATCTTCAAGGCCGTGGCCGACGGCGCGCGCGAGTTCAGCTGCCTGGCCATCGTTACCGACACCGACGAACCGACGCCTCCCTGCGGCGCCTGCCGCCAGGTCATCTACGAGTTCGCGCCGGATCTGCCGCTGCTGCTCGCCGGCCGGGGCGATGTATTCAAGCGCATCACCATCAAGGAATTGATGCCGCTGCCTTTCGCCAGCTTCACCGTGGACCCCGGCGACAGCGATCGCTGACGGCGCCCTGATAATGATTGTTCCAGCCGGGCGGCCTGCCCGGCGAGTTAACGTGTTTCCCTAGGAGCAGCGTGAAAATCGTCCCTCTGATCGAATGCAAGAAACGTGGCGGCTCCCTCAGCGCGGCCGATATCGAAGCCCTGATCAGCGGCTATACCGCCGGCGACGTGCCTGATTACCAGATGGCCGCTTTCCTGATGGCGGTCTGGTTCAAGGGGATGGACCCCGCGGAGACGACGGCCCTGACCGGCGCCATGCTCCACTCGGGCGAGGAACTCGATTTTTCCGACATCGGGGGCGAGACCGCCGACAAGCACAGCACCGGCGGGATCGGCGACAAGGTCAGCCTGCTGTTGGCGCCTTTGGCGGCCGCCTGTGATCTGCGCGTGCCAATGCTCTCGGGGCGGGGACTCGGCCACACCGGAGGCACGCTCGACAAGCTGGAAGCCATTCCCGGCTATCGCATCCATCTCGATAACGCGGATTTCCGCCGGGTCGTGGGCGATGTCGGTTGCTCGATCGTCGGCCAGGGGCCCAAGATAGCGCCCGCCGACGGCCGCATCTACGCCCTGCGCGATGTCACCGGCACCGTCGACTGCGTCCCCCTGATCACCGCCAGCATTCTCAGCAAGAAGTTGGCCGCCGGCCCCCGGACGATCGTCATCGATCTCAAGGTCGGCGGCGGCGCGTTCATGACCGACCGCAACGACGCCGAAGCCCTGGCCCGCGCCCTGATCGGCACGGCCGCGCATTGGGATCGCCGCTTGTCTGTGGTCTTCTCGGACATGTCGCAGCCACTCGGCCGCGCCGTCGGCCATTCGATCGAGACTGTCGAGGCCTTCGCCGCCCTGCGCCCCGGCGGCCGCGGGACCGCTCCGGAAGATCTGGTCCGTCTGACCGAAGTGCTGGTCGCCGAGATGCTCACCACCTCGGGGCTGGCCCCTGATGAAGATTCCGCCTTGAAGTCGGTGCGCGACGCCTGGGATTCCGGGGCTGCCTTCGACCGGCTGCTGGCCTGGGTCGCAGCCCAGGGCGGCAGGATGGATCCGGATCGGGATGATTTCGGCCTGACCATCGCGCCGGCGGTGACCGAGGTGCCCGCCCCGCGGGCGGGGTTCGTCAAGGAGATCGCCTGCCGCGAGATCGGCTATGCGCTCGGCGAACTCGGAGGCACCAGGGCCAAGGTGGAGGACAGCCTCGATCTGACCGCCGGGATCGATTTCCTGACCGCCAACGGCTGCCGGGTGGAGCGGGGCGAGCCCCTGGCGATAATCCATTCCACCGACCGCACGCGCGCCGAATCCGCGGCCGCCCGGATCGCCGCGGCGGTGACCATCGCCGACGAAAGAAAGACGCCCCCGCAATTGGTGCAGGGGCGCCTCGGTTCCGACAGGCCCTGAGAGAGCCGCAGGACGACTAGAACTCCTCCTCGTCGTCCAGGGTGTCGAAGTCCTTGTTGTAGCCCTGGAAGTCGTGCAGGGGGCCACCGTGCATGTCACAGGGCTGCTGCGGAATCTCATTGGCCAGGAAGACCTCGGTGGCGGTCGAGTCGCAGTTGACCGTCGCCAGCATCCCCGAACGCCGGCAGATCAGTTTCTCGACGATTCCGTCCGGCCGGGCGAAGGGTTCGTCCGGCTTTCCCGCGGTAACCTTCGCCATGAATTGGGCCCAGATCGGCAGCGCCATGTGGGCGCCGGTCGCCCGCCGGCCCATGTTGATCTTCTGATCGAAGCCCACCCACACCCCGGCCGCCAAGCTCGGCGTATAACCCACGAACCAGGCGTCGGTATACTTGTTGTAGGTGCCGGTCTTGCCCGCGGCGGTCTTGCGGAAGCCATAGAACCTGGCTCCCTTCGCCGTGCCCTCGGTGAAGGTGGATTGCATCATGTCGGCCATCAGATAGGCCGTCGCCGGATCCAGCACCTCGCGCTGGTGGATGCGCGACTCTTCCAGGATCTCGCCGCCGGCGGTTTCGACCCGGGTTATCATATAGGGTTCGACGCGAACGCCGTGATTGCCGAAGGCGGAGTAGGCCGAGACCATCTCCATCAGATTGACCTCGCCTGATCCCAAAGCCAACGACATCACCGGCGGCAGATCGCTGGAGATGCCGATGGCGCGGGCGTTCTCGATCACCGGAGCCACGCCGAAATCGTTGATCAGCTTCGCCGTCGGCACGTTCTTCGAGTGGCTCAGGCAGTAGCGCAGCGACAGCGGGCCCATGAACTTGTTGTTGAAGTTCTTCGGGCGCCAGAGGCTGACTCCGGTGTCGATGACCACGGGCGTGTCCAGCAGGATCGAGCACGGAGTGTAACCGTGCTTCAACGCGGTCAGGTAGATCACCGGTTTGAAGATCGATCCCGGCTGCCGGTTGGCCTGGGTGGCCAGGTTGAACTGGTAGTCGGCGTAGTCGCGGCCGCCGTACAGGGCCAGCACCGCGCCGGTGCGCACATCCATCAGGACCGAGGCGCCGAGCAGGTACTCCACATTCTCGGGGCGCTCGCCGACAGCGGTCAGGCTGTCGTAGCGGGCCTTGGTCATCTCGTAGCCGTTCTCCGTTTCGAGTTTTTCCAGGTGAGCCTCGGCCGCCTGTTCCATCGCCCGCTGATAGTCGGGAACAAGGGTGGTCGTCACGCGCAGCCCGTCGCTGTAGAGCCCGTCGTATCCGTAGCGGGCTTCGATCTGCTTGCGGATCTCCTCGATGAAGTAGGGCGCCAGCCCTGAACGCTCGGCTTGCGCTTCGTCGCCGACGATCGTCACTTCGATCTCGTTGATGGCATGGGCTTCTTCGCGCGAGATATAGCCGGCTGCGATCATCGACTCGAGCACGGTCGTCCGCCGGCGATAGGCCCGCTCGGGATGCCGCAGGGGGGAGTAGCGCTCAGGCATCTGGATCATGCCGGCCATGAGGGTGGCCTCGGCGGCGTTCAAGTCCCAGACATCCTTGCCGAAGTAGATGTGCGACGCGGCCTGCACTCCATAGGTGCCCTTCCCCAGATAGATCTGGTTGAGGTACAAGGTGAGGATCTCATCCTTGCTGTAGGTCTGCTCGATGCGCAGGGCGAGGATCATCTCCTTGAGCTTGCGTTGGACCGTCTTGTCGAAGGTGAGGAAGAGGTTCCGCGCGAGCTGCTGGGTCAGGGTGCTGGCGCCGGGGCTGCTGCTGGTTGTCAGATTGGTCCAGATGACTTTGACCAGACGCTTGGGGTCGAGGCCGTAATGGCTGTAGAAGCGACGGTCCTCGATAGCGACCACCGCCTCCTGCAACCTTCTGGGAAGGCGTTCGAGCGGTACGACGGTCCGGTTCTCGGTATAGAACTCGTGGATCGTGTCGCCGTTGGCGGCGAAGATCAGCGTCTTGCGGGTCGGTTCTATCGACTGGATACGTCCGAGCGAGGGCAGATCTCGGGAGAGAATCGCGAAGCCCAGCACCGCGGCGAGCGCTCCGGCGACGCATAATGCCGCCAAAGCGAGCAGCAGCAGACGAACTCTAGAGCGCGGTATGTCGATGTTCCAGAAGCGTTTCATGGCCATTTCCGGGTTGAAGGGGTGTATTGGGACGCCCAGAAGATAACCCCGTACCGGGCTATTGGGGAAGGCGTAAAGACGTCTTCAAGTTTTTTCCTTTTTTTCGTTGACAATGCCTGGGTCCGAGCATAGTTTGCCTCCCCGTTGCCCTGATGTCGGCTCAGCCGCATCGGGGTTCACGACCGGCCTGGGGTAAGGCGGTCGGGAGGGTCCCGAAGTCGGTTAAACTTTTTGCTTAAAAAAGGTTGACAAATTCGAGGCTCTTGGATAAGTTGCCCCTTCGCCCCAAACATCGGGCGATAGCGGCCGGTAACGTCCGCCTGGCTCTTTGATAACGGAATAGCGTACGATTGACCCGGTCAATTCTGTGGTCACCAGCGGAAGCTCTTCGGAGCTGAAGCGGGGTGGCTGAGTATTAGACGAACGCGACACAGGAGCAATGCTTCTTGTCAGATATTTGACAACGGAGAGTTTGATCCTGGCTCAGAACGAACGTTGGCGGCGTGGATTAGGCATGCAAGTCGAACGAGAAAGCTTCCTTCGGGAAGTGAGTAAAGTGGCGAACGGGTGAGTAACGCGTGGGAAACCTGCCTTTCAGTGGGGGACAACACTCCTAACGGGGTGCTAATACCGCATACGACCTCCGGGGCGCCTGCCCTGGAGATGAAAGACGGCCTCTGTTTTAAGCTGTCGCTGAAAGATGGTCCCGCGTCCGATTAGCTTGTTGGTGAGGTAACGGCTCACCAAGGCGACGATCGGTAGCCGGCCTGAGAGGGTGTCCGGCCACACTGGGACTGAGATACGGCCCAGACTCCTACGGGAGGCAGCAGTCGAGAAGCTTCGGCAATGGGGGAAACCCTGACCGAGCGACGCCGCGTGTGCGATGAAGGCCCTAGAGGTCGTAAAGCACTGTCAGGAGGGAATAAATACCGGCGGTTAATACCCGTCGGTGCTGAAGGTACCTCCAGAGGAAGCACCGGCTAACTACGTGCCAGCAGCCGCGGTA
>CAZYDJ010000118.1:0-8685 GCA_964646035.1 uncultured Fibrobacteraceae bacterium
GCAGCATCAGGCTCATGTTGTTGCTGTAGACGAAGGCGATCAGGGCCACCAGCAGCCGCCCCGGCCGCCGCCCCCGCGATCGGGACCGTGGGCGATCAGCACATCGATCCGATCGCGGACCTCGATCACGAAAGGCTGGACATCATCCACCGCCAGACGGTCGCTGACGCCGCGCACGATTCCCTTGTGGAATCCGGGCTCCGGCACGGTCAAGGCGAAGGCGATCCGCTCGGCGGATCCGGCCGAGCCCACGGCGGTCGCCTCCGCGACACGCGTTTCATCCAGTTCCAGCACCCAGGGCAGGCCGGCGCGCGCGGACATCGTCAATGCGCCGACGCTGATCTGCTCGCCCGCGCCGAGGGTCCTGACCGGCAGATCGACCGACAGCACGCCGCCGTTGGCGGCCTCCTCGCCCACGCGGCGCAAAAGGATCCGGCCACAACCGGCGGCGGCGATAGCGGCGGCGGCGTCCGCCAGATCCAGGCTGTCGGGCGGTGAATTCTGCAGGTCGGAGAAGAAAATCACCTGCGCCGGCCGATTCCGGGCCGATTCCGCCCAACGGGCCGCCTCGCGCAGGGCTTCGGGCAGATCGCAGTTTCCGTCGGCGGCCGCGGCGGCGGCCAGGGCCGGGGCCAGATCCGCGGCGGCGGGGGTCCAGCCCGAAAACAGGGGCAACGGGGAGCCGGCGGCCGTGATGACCTGGACCTCGCTATCGGCAGGCAGGCCGGCGGCCATCGCCGCGGCGAGATCGCGGGCCGAGTCGAAGCGATCCCCTCCGGCGTACTGGGTCTGCATGCTGGCGCTGCCGTCGATCAGCATCACCATCGACACGGCGCCGCCGCCGCCGGGAGCCAGACCGGCAACCCGGGGCCGGGCCGCGGCCAGGACCAACAGGATCAGGATCAACATCCGGATGATCAGCAGCAGGGTGCGCCGCAGCCCCAGCGATCGGGATTGGCGCACCTGGACTTCGGCCAGGAAACGCAGATCGCTGAACTCGACCCGGCGAGCGCGGCGACGGCGCCAGAGATGGATGGCCAAGGGAATGGCGGCCGCCATCAAACCGAGCAGCAGACCGGGATTGAGGAAGGTGATCGGCACGGTCCCTCCCTCAGCGCATCCGCCGGCGCTTGCCGAGATAAGCCAGCAGCGCCCGGTCGAAAGGCGTGTCGGTCGTCAATTCCACCAGGTCTATCCGGTGGCGGCGGCAGGCCCGGCGCAGATCCCGCCGCCAGGACTCGAACCGCCGGCGATAGGCGGAGCGGACGTGGGCCGGCTCGACCCGCATGCTTTCGCCGGGGCTTTCCATGGCGGTGAACTCGGTCTCGCCGCTGAACTCGAGGTCGATCTCGCGGGGATCGAGGATCTGGAAGACCATCACCTCGTGCCCGCGGTGGCGGAAATGCTTCAGACCGGAGACCACCGCCTCGGGATCGTCCATCAGATCCGAGAAAAGGGCCACCAGCCCGCGACGGCGGACCCTTTCCGCGACCGAATGCAGCACGGGCCCCAGGTTGGTGCCTTTGCCGGCCGGCATGTCGTCCAGCTGTTTCAGGATCTGGAAGAACTGACGGCCCACCGTGCGGGCGGGCACCGCGACCAGAGGCGCGTCGTCGAAGAGTTCCAGCCCCACCGCGTCGTTCTGACGCAGCAGCATATAGGCCAGGGCGGCGGCCAGCATCCTGGCGTATCCGGCCTTGGTCAGGCCGTCCGGCTCGCCGGAAAAATTCATGCTCGCGGAGCAATCCACCATCAGGGTGGCCCGCAGGTTGGTCTCCTCGGCGAATACCTTCAGGTAGTGGCGGTCGGTCTTGGCGTAGATGCGCCAGTCGAGGTCGGTAACCGGTTCACCTGGGATGTACTGGCGATACTCGGCGAACTCCACCGAGAAGCCGTGGTACGGGCTGCGATGCAGACCGACCAGGAATCCTTCGACGACCCGCCGCGCGATCAGGTCGAGCCGGCCCAGGCGATGCAGTTGCTCCGGGGCCAGCGTCGCGGCTGTCATGCCGGGACCTCTTCGAGCAGCAGGTCGATGATCCGGTCCTTGGCCACTTCCTCGGCCTCGGCGTGGAAATTGGCCACCAGGCGGTGACGCAGGACGGGATGGGCCAGGGCCCGAACGTCGGCCGTGTCCGGAGTCGGGCGCCCCTGGAGCAGGGCCCGGGTCTTGGCTCCGAGAAGCAGATACTGGGCGGCCCGCGGTCCAGCCCCCCAGGACAGGTATTCACGGGCGGGACCGACCGCTTCAGCGGTGCCGGCGCGGGTGGCCCGGGCCAGAGCCACCGCGTAGCGGGTCACGTTGGCCGCGACCGGAGACCGGCGAACCAGATCCTGGAACGCCAGCACCTCGGCGGCGTCGAGAACGCTGCGGGGAGGCTCGGCGGCCGCGCCGGTGGTGCCCTCCACGATTTCGATCTCCTCTTCCAGTTCCGGGTAGCCGATCAGGACGTTGAACATGAAGCGGTCGAGCTGAGCCTCGGGCAGCGGGTAGGTCCCCTCCTGCTCGATCGGATTCTGGGTGGCCAGCACGAAGAACGGGGTGGGCAGATCGTGGGTGGCGCCGCCGATGGTGACCTGCTTCTCCTGCATCGCCTGCAACAGGGCGGCCTGGGTCTTGGGCGGGGTGCGGTTGATCTCGTCGGCCAGCACCACGTTGGCGAATACCGGCCCCGGCACGAAACGGAACGAACGCAGCCGCGAGACCGGATCCTCTTCCAGGATCTCGGAACCCGTGATGTCGGCGGGCATCAGGTCCGGGGTGAATTGGATGCGCGAGAAGGACAGGTCCAACACCCGCGCCAAGGTGCTGATCAACAAGGTCTTGGCCAGTCCGGGCACGCCCTCGAGCAGGACGTGGCCGCCGGCGAATAGCGCCACCAGCATTTCTTCGACGACCCGGTTCTGACCGACGATGACGCTGCCGATCTCGGTCTGCATCCGCGACGCGGCCTGCTGCAGGCCTGCTATTCCCGTGCTCTGCTCCAAGATACCCTCCCGGTTGGTTTATAGTCGACCACCCAGTGTATACGACTGCCGGCCAGACCTCAACCTGCCTCGACCGAAGGAGTTCCATTCAACGGTTGCGGCGGCGCATCTCCTACATCATTCTAGGGAGGATTCAGCACCAACGGCAAAGGGAGTCGGCGTGTACAAGAAGTTCTATCGCGACATCGAGGGCCTGCTCAGGGACATCGACAGCTCATCAAGCAACGACCAGATGCTGCGGACCACACTCGAGCGGATCGTCGAGTCATGCTCCGAGGAATACGGCATCGAGAGCGGGCGCCTCTACCGCGAGCTCCCGACCATGTTCGAGTTGATCGCCAGCGTCGGCGAGTACGGCGACAGCATCACCGGCAAGAAAGTGCCCAAGGAATATCCCATCATCGTAGCGCTGCAGCACGATCGCCTGGTGATGATCTCCGAAGATACGCCCGGATTCGATCCCCAGATAGAGTACCAGTTCACCCACTTCGATTATGCGGCGATCATCGTGGGCCGCTCGCCGTCCTTCATCCTGAGCTTCGGCGTGCGCAAACGGGACGACGAGGGACATCTGCAGTTCGTCCTCGAAACGATCCGCACCGCCATCGACATCAAACTGCGCCAGACCGCCCTCGAGTCCCAGTTGCGCCAGGCCCGCGACATCCAGCAGAGTCTGCTGCCCCTGCACATGCCGGAGATGCCGGGATACGATCTGGCCGCCGTTTCGATTCCCGCCGAGGACGTCGGCGGCGACATCTACGACGCCCAGGAACTGGAAGACGGCGGCCTCGGCTTAACCGTCGCCGACGCCAGCGGACACGGATTGCCGGCCGCCCTGCAGGCCCGCGACGCCCTGACCGGACTGCGGATGGGCATCGCCAACGACCGCAAGATCAACGTCACGATCGAGAACCTGAACAACGTGATCAACCAGAGCGGGTTGAGCAGCCGCTTCGTCTCGCTTTTCTACGGCGAGCTCGAGGAGACCGGCAACATGGTCTTCGTCAACTGCGGCCACTGCCCGCCCCTGCTGTTTACCCGCAACGAGGACAAGGTCTTCGAACTGCCCAGCAGCGGCCCGGTGCTCGGTCCCCTGCCCGACGCCCGCTACCGCCGCAGCTTCGCCATGATCTTCCCGGGCGAGGTGCTGGTGATGTTCAGCGACGGTATAATCGAGCGCAAGGCTCCGGGCGGGCAAGAGGATGACGATGAAGTCAACGAGTACGGAGTCGAGCGGCTGATCGCCGCGGTGAAGCCGCGGATGAATCTGCCGGCCCAGGAGATTCTGGATCATGTCATCGAGGAAGTGCTCGAATTCGGCGGCCGCGCCCCCTGGGAAGACGACGTGACGCTCTTCGTCATCAGTCGTCTGGCGGTCACGGAGAACGGTTCCGAGCTGAAAACGGGCACGGTGCCGGTCAATCTGCGGCTGCCGGTTCCGAATCCGTCGGAATGACCGCGTAGAGCGAATAGGTCCATTGCTGCTTCTCGCGCAGCCCGATCCCGTTGACGACACAGCTGTCCACCAGCTCGAAGCGCACCCCGTGCCACCGCCTGCCGTCCCAGCGTGGCGGCCCGGGGTTGCGGTCGTAGACGTAATCCGGCCGCGACGCCTCCAGCCAGATTCCGCTCTCCACCATCGCCGCGAATCCCTTTTCGCGTCCCAGGGCGAGGATTTCGGGACTGACCAGTCCGGCCAGATCGAGGATGCGCCGCTCGCTGGCGTAGCCCAGGGCTCCGATGTCATGCGCCGCGATCACGGCGTCCGGCGGAGTGTTCTCGGCCAGCCACTGCCCCATCCCGTAGAAGCATTCCCGCACCCCGCTCGAGAAGTCGCGGGCGTGGACCCGCACCGGCCCGGCCGTCCACCAGAGGTTCAGCCCGACCGTCGCCGCGCAGGCGGCGATCAGCACGATGCGGATGCCCGCGCGGGCGATGGTCCCGGATGCGGCCGGCCTGTCGCGCAGCCGTGCGGCGACCACGGCCCCGGCCAGCAGCAACGACGGCAGCAGCGGCGAGAGATAGCGCGAGATCACCCAGACCCGCTTGACCGCGTAGCCACCCGCCAGCAGGGCCAGCCAGCAGAGCGGGATGCCGATCAACGCTACCGGGAACGGCGATATGACCGGAGCCTCCGCAGTGTCCAGAGCCGCGGCGGATCCGCCGCCCCGGCTCCGGGTGAAAAAGACGATCAGCGCGGCCGCGGCGAGTCCGGCCCAGAGCAACCCCTGCACCGCTGCGAGTTGTCCGGCCGAACGAATCAGGGAATCGATCAGCGCCGCGGGATCGAAGGTGGCGGCGTAGCTCTTGGCGGCGGCTGTTTCGGGGGTGATCCGGCCGAAGGCCAGGCGGCAGTAGATGAGCCAGGGCAGGACGACCACCGCGGCCCCGGCGAGCATGGCGCCGGCGGCTCCAAGCCACCGCCCGCAATCCCGTCGCCTCTGCCACAGCAACCAGGGCGCCGCGCCCACCGCCAGCAATCCGAATTCGGGACGGGTCAGGGCCGCCATCCCGGCGGCGACGCCCCAGGCCAGCCATAGTCGAGTCCGTCCGGATCCTTCAGGCGCGCAGACGGCCGGCCACAAGAGGATCAGCAGCAAGGCGCCCGCCAGCGGAGTTTCCATCCCGGACAGGCTCCAGCGCAGGAACCAGGCGTCGGCGGCGACCAGCAGCAGCAGCGTCGGCCGCCATCCCGCCGGAAAGACCGGACGCGAAAGCAGCCTGTCGGCGACCGCCAGGGTCAGCAGGGCCGATCCCAGTCCCAGCAAACGCACCGTCAACAACGGCGCGACGCCGAGCTTCAGCAGCGCGACGATGCCCAGGATCCACAACGGCGAGGTGGCCCCATATGTAGGATCGCCGGGGTTGAAGGACAGCTCGCCGAGCCGCAGCAGATGGGTGGCGTAGCGCAGGTGGATGTAGGTGTCGTCGGTGACGTAGCCCCACAACAGGAACGCGGCGACGGCCAGAACAATCAGCGGGGGCAGCAGGCGCAGGCGGCGCGAAATTTCAGGCATCTCCGGTCCCGGTGGATTTCGCGACGGCGGATTTGCGGCCGCGGCCCCGGATCCGTCCGGGACGAGCAGAGTCTAGCCCGTCATCCGGCCCGGATCACGGGAAAATCCATCCGGGCCGCCGATCAGCGCAGGAACATGGGCAGGTCGAGCAGGTTCTCGATCCGCGAACGGTACTCCTCGACATCGTAGAAACGATCGACCTCGACCCGCTTCACGCCTCCGACGACCGAGTTCAGACCGACCGTCGCATACTTGCCCTCGCGCAGGGCGACCATCAGGCCGGACGCGCCGTCGATCAGCATATCCATTGCCAGGTTGCCGAAGTTCATCGCCACCATGCGGTCCAGGGCGTCGGGGGCTCCGCAGCGCATCATGTAGCCCAGGGCCTGGTAGGTGACACCCTCGTCGGTCATTTCCTTCAGATGATGAGCCACCCGCTGCCCGACGCCGCCGAGCTTCTTGTGGCCGTAGGCGTCTTCCTCTCCCGACTCGAAAACGTCGCCGCCGGCTATGGTCGCGCCCTCGCTGATCGTGCAGATCGCGTAATTGCTGGGGTTGCGGTGCTTGTCCAGGACCAGCAGATCCGCCAGGCGCTGCATGTCGAAGGGCACCTCGGATATCAGCGAACGATCGACGCTGGCCAGATAGCTGGCGATCAGGGCCGTCTCGCCGCTGTTGCGGCCGAAAAGTTCGATGACGCCGATGCGCTCGTGGCTGCCGACCGGAGTGCGCAGCTGCGTGATCGCCTCGACCGAGCGCGTGACCGCCGTGCTGAACCCGATGCAGTAGTCGGTTCCGTAGACGTCGTTGTCCATCGTCTTGGGGATGGCGATCAGCGGGAAGCCGGTCTTGTTCAGATGGGCGGCGTAGCTCAGGGTGTCGTCGCCGCCGATCGGGATCAGCGCCTCGACCTCGAGATCCTTCAGGTTGGCCAGGATCCGCTCGGTCATGTCGGCGGGATAAGTCATGCCTTCGCGCTTGAGCTGCGGCGGCATGTCGCTCTCGCGGACCTTGGCCGGATTGACGCGCGCGGTATGCAGGAAGGTGCCGCCGGAGCGGTCGATCGTGCGCACGTCCGCCCAGGTCAGCGGCCAGATGCGCAGACTGTTCATGTCGTCGTCGCCGGGCTCGTAGCAGAGCAGGCCCTCCCAGCCGCGGCGCACTCCGATAACGTCGTAGCCGTTCTCCAGGGCCCGGCCGACCACCTGCTTGATGCAGGAGTTCAATCCGGGGACGTCGCCGCCGCCGGTCAGTATCGCGATCTTCTTCCTGCGAGCCATCGTTCCTCCAGGCGGTCGGCAGCGGGGCCGCCGCGATATATGATGTCAGTCTGTCCTGTCGCCGACGAAAGTCGCCGCGGCCGCCGTACGGACCAACTCGCGGACATCCCCCTCGCCCAGTCCGAAAAGCTCCATGGCCAGTTCGTACTCGCGGCTCAGGGTCGTCGCCGAAACGGTCGGGTTGTCGGTGCAGATCGCGCAGCGGATGCCGGCGTCGAGAAAACGGGGCAGCGGGTGGTCCTTCAGATCGGACACCGCACCGGTCTGCAGATTCGACGAGAGGCAGATCTCGAGCACGATCCCGTCGCGGGCCAGCCGCTTCATCAGTTCGGGATCGCGGCCGGCGGCCACTCCGTGTCCGATCCGCTCGGCGCCCAGGCTCTCGATGGCGTCCCAAACCCTTTCCGGCCCGCAGCTCTCGCCGGCGTGGACGGTGGTGTGCAGCCCCATCTTCTTGGCCAGACCGTAGGCCTGGGTGAAAAGCACGGGCGGAAAAGGCGCCTCGTTGCCGGCGATGTCGAACCCGACCACTCCGACCCCGGAATGATACTCCGCCTTTTCGCCGAGGATTTCACGCAAGAGGATCCTGGCCATGTTGCCGCCGTGACTGCGCATGGCGATGACGATGATCCCGGCCCGGAAATCGTCGTGGTCGCGGGCGAACTTCACCAGACCCTTGCGCGTGGCGTGCAGGACCTGGCGGCTGGTCAGCCCGGCGCGGCGGTGGATCAGCGGATTGATCCGCACCTCCAGCGTGCGCACCCCGTCGGCGTAGGCGTCGGCGGCGATCTCGCAGGCGATGGTCTTGATGTTGTCGTAGAACTGCGTGTACTGCAGGGGCACGTCGAACTTGCCCAGGTAGTCCATCAGGGTGCGGTCCTGCGCGTCGTCCCACTGTAGATAGTGGCGGAAGGCCTCGTAATCCAGACCGGGCACCGCCGAGTAATACTTCTCCGACAGTTCCCAAAGGGTTTTCGGCCTGATGGAACCGTCGAAATGACGGTGGAGATCGGCCAGAGGCAGGGTGTGCAGGAAATCGCGGCGGTCTTCTGGGGTCATGGATTCTCCCTCGGAGCAAGATTCGGCGTTGCCGGGTGGTCTTGCGCGAACAGGATAGGGCCCCGACGCCCGCATGTCCACCGCCGGCAACGAGTATATCGCGCAAAAAAGGCCCCGGCGCACAGCCGGGGCCTCCTCCTCGGGCGAGATCCGATCCCGCTTCGCCTTCGGCGTCGACAGCAGCGGCTTTCGCTATTATCCTTGAATCCCGCAACGGGGAACCCGAAGGCAGCCGAAAAGAAAGAGCGTTCAATGTTCGACAAGAACGTCCTGAAACTCGCCGGCCCCGCCGCGACGCCGCCTTCGCCTCGATATTTCCGGACTACGGCGAAGGCTGGCGC
>CAZYDJ010000119.1:0-8632 GCA_964646035.1 uncultured Fibrobacteraceae bacterium
AGTCGCGGGCCAGCAGCTTGTCGCTGAAGCCTTCCTTCTCGATCAGGGGCTCGCCGAACTGGATGCGCTCCTTGGCGTAGCGAACGGCGTGGTCGACGGCTTCCTGCCCGGCGCCGAGGCCGAAGGCTCCGACCATCAGACGCGTGTAGCCGAAGACGGCGTTGGCCTGTTTCAGGCCCTGGCCCTCCTCGCCTCCGATCAGATTTTCCGCCGGGATCACGACGTCCTCCAAGACCACGCCGGAGGTGTCCGAGGCGCGGATGCCATGCTTTTCCTCGTGGCGGCCGACCGAGAGTCCCTCGGTGTTGCGCTCGACGACGAAGAAGCTGGGCCCGTCCGGAGTCTTGGCCAGGATGGTGTAGAGCTGGGCCACGCCGCCGTTGGTGATGAACTGCTTGGTGCCGTTGAGGCGGTAGCCGGTGATGTTGCCGGCGGCGTCGGTGATCCGGTCGGCGGTCGTGTGCAGAGCGGCCACGTTGCTGCCGGCGGCCGGCTCGGTGACGCCGTAGGCCACGATCATGCCCTCGCCGGCGATGCGGCCGAGCCAATGGGTCTTCTGCTCGGGGGTGCCGCCGACCACGATCGGATCGGTGCCGAGGCAGATGGCCAAAAATGCGGTGGCCAGACCCAGATCTATGGCCGCCATCTCCTCCGAGACGCGGCAGATGTCCAGAGCGCCGCCGCCGAGGCCGCCCACATCCTCGGGCAGGAAGATCAGGTGCAGCCCGACGCTGGGCGAAAGCAGCTCGGTGATCACATCCAGGGGAAATTCGTCATCGTGGTCCAGTTGCAGGATCTTCTCGTCGGGAAGCCGGCGGCTGACCACCTGACGCAGGGTCTGGATGATCATGTCTCGCATTTCCCGGCTGAGTCCGGCTGTCTGGGTCATTTGCTTACTCCTCATAGGCGGGTGAACCGCGGGCGAATCCTTGTCAGCCCGCGAAACTGTCTTTGGGAATACTGATGCGTCCGCTGCCGATCAGGACGCAATGGCCGCCGACCCGGATCTGCTCGGGCATGCCGTCGACGACGTCCGCCTCCACGTAGAGCCGGCTGGGACGGCCCATCTCCATGCCCTGTTCGCAGACGATGCGAACCCGGTCGCAGGAGTGAACCAGTCGATGCTTGATCAGATAGGCGATCAGCGAGCCGCAGGCGCTGCCGCTGGCGGAGTCCTCGGGAATGCCAAGGTCCGGAGCGAACATCCTGCAGTGGACGTCGGCGTCTTCGGCCTCGGTCTCGCAGGTGAAGACGAAGAGATCGCCGAAGCCCAGATCGAGCCCGATCTCCATGGCCGCCGCCCGGCTCAGCTTGATCTGCTGCACGGCCGCGAGCGATCCCACCGGCACGATGTGGATCGGCAGGCCGGTCGAGACTATCTCACAGGGCAGGCCGGTGATCGTCAGTTCCTGCTCCACGATGCCGAGGGCCCGGGCCACCTTGGCCCGCTGGTAGTACTGGCCGATGAATTCGGCTTGCTGATGGGTCAGGCTGTAGATCGTCGCATCGTTCTCGCGTTCGAGCGAGATCGGAAAGGTCCCGGCGTCGACCTCCCAGACGAAGCGGGTCGGATCTTCGTCGCGGCTGATCCGGCCCTGGATGTCCAGACCGCAGGTCGCCCCGAGCAGCGACAGGCCGGCGAACGGTATCTCTCCCGAAGGAGTGAAGATCCGCAGTGCGGCCCGGTTCGCTCCCCCGGATCCCGGCAGGACGAAAGCCGTCTCCCCCGTGCCGATCTCGTTGGCCAGAGCCTGCATCAGACCCTCGCTCAGGCCATCGCCTTCGGGAAAGAGCGCCAGGCGGCTGCCGCCGAAGGGCTCGCGGGTGAAGACGTCGATCAGCATGTATTCGCGATTCAGCACAATCCACCAACCTCATGAGTCGGCCCGCGCGCCGCGGCGGGGCGGGATGTCATTTCCGGTCAACGAATACTATCCAGAGGATACGGCCGTGGCAAGTGCGGTTGTCCGGTTTCAGCAGACAGCCACCACGGCGACCGCGTATTCCGACTCGTGGCTGATGCTGACCAGGACCCTGCCGCCGCCGATTTCGGCGAGAGCGGCGGCTGCGCTGCCCTTCAGATCGAGGGACGGAGCGCCTTCCGGGCCGGATACGACCTGGATGTCGTGCATGGCCACTTTTTCGCCGGCGGCCCCGAGGGCCTTGATGAAGGCCTCTTTGGCCGCCCAGCGTCCGGCGAGAGCCTCGGCTCCGCGCCGCCCGCGCCGCTCGGCCACCGCTCTCTCGGCGCTCGAGCAGCAACGGGCCAGGAACCGTTCGCCGTGGCGCTCGACCAGGCCGGCAATGCGCTCCACGGCCACGATGTCGGTGCCCAGGCCCTTCATCAATAGGCTCCCTTGCGTTCCACGACAGCGGGCAGGGTGCGGGCCAGGATTTCGATATCGAAGAACAGGCTCTGGCGGCGGACATACTCGATATCCAGTTCCATCCACTCAGCGAAGTCCAATTGGCTGCGGCCCGAGACCTGCCACAGGCAGGTCAATCCGGGCTTGACCAGCAGGCGGCGCGCCTGGGCCGGCGTGTACTGGCTGACTTCCTCGGGAATCTGGGGCCGGGGACCGACGATGCTCATCTGGCCGCACAGCACGTTCCACAGTTGGGGGAACTCGTCCAGGCTGCTGCGGCGCAGGAAGGTGCCCACACCGGTGATGCGGGGATCATCCTCGATCTTGAAGGCGGCGCCGGAGGCCTCGTTGAGATGCTGCAGCTCCACCTTCCGCGCCTCGGCGTCGCCGACCATCGAGCGGAACTTGTAGCAATTGAAATACCGGCCCAGCAGGCCGACCCGCCGCTGCTTGAAGAACAGGGGCCCCGGTGTGTCGAGCTTGATCAGCAGGACCAGGAAGGGGAACAGGGGCAACAGCAGCATCAATCCGCAGAGAGCTCCGCAGATATCGAGCAGACGCTTGCCGAACCTACCGGCGCTGCTGCAGGTGCAGACCGGGCCGTCAGGATCGCGGGCTATGAACCCGGCGAAGCCGCCGCTTTCAGCGAAGATTTCAGCGTGGTCGGTCTGCAACGGGCTCACCTCCGGTTCCGACCGGTTCCGCGGCCGCGGGAATCGGGAAGACGGGAACGGCTGAGCGCCGCCATCTCAACACGCGCAACCCCGAATAATCCTCGGAAGCCACGATCCGGCCCCGGTCGAGCAGGGCGGGGGCCAGCAGGTCATGGGGATCCTGCAGGGAACGTTCGGAACGCACCAGCCAACAGCCTTCGGCCTCCCCGATCCGCCGCGCCAGGGCCGCCTGCGCCGCCGCCGGGTCGGCGATCACGCCGTCATCCCAGAAATCGACTATCCGGCCTGGGCCGTGATAGTAGAGGGCGAACAGGTCGGTCAGGTCGGGAACCAGGATCGGTTCCGCGGGCAGTCCGCGTGCGGCGATCGTCTCGGCCGCGGCGCGGGAGTCTTCCTTGTGATAGCGGGGATCGGACCAACCGGCGAAGAGCGAGTAGATCATCAGTCCCACGAGCAGGGTCCCGGTGATCCGGCCGCAAAGGCGGGACATCGCGGCGATTCCGGCAGCGGCCGTGATCAGGGCCAGCGGCTGGGCGGCGGCCAGATATCGGGGATTGAAAGTCTTGATGTTCTGCAGGGCGAGCACCGTCAGCAATCCGCAAGGCAACAGCAGCAGGATCAGCAGGAAAGCCGTGCGCCGGCCGCGCAGACGCCAGAATCCGGCCAGCACCGCAAAGGCGGCGATCAGTCCCGCCGGAGCGATCAGGGGCAGCCATTGGCGCACGAGTTCGATCCGATCCGGTCGATGCAGTTCCGCCAGCGACGGACCCAGGCTGTAGCCGAAGAAGAAGGTAAGGAAAGCAAACGGATAGCCCAGCGGCGTGAAAGTGGTCTCGCCGCGCAACGGGGCTCCGGTATCCGCCCCCGGCGCCAATCGTTCCATCGCGTGGATCCCGAGCGAACGCAGCAGCCAGGGTGAACAGATCGCCGCCGCGACGAGGAAAGCCAGCCCCCAGTTGAACCAGGCGGATCTTTCCCGCGGCCGGAAGCAGACGATCGTGGCCAGACCGTGGCCGACGATCAGGAAAACCGCCGAGAAATTGCTCAGCACCGCCAGGGCCGACAACAGGCCGTATCCCACCGCACCGGCGACGCGCACCCTCCCCTGGGCCATCCGCAGCCATTGCAGGGTGGCTGCGGTGGCGAAGAACATCGCCAGGCCGTAGCCGCGGGCCTCTCGCCCGTACCAGACCGCGAACGGAGCCAGCGCCCAGAGCAAGGCGGCGAATCGGCCCGCCCGCTCGCCGGCGATGCGGCGGCCGAGCAGCCATACCAGAGGCGTGGTGGCGATCCCGGCCACCACCGAGGGCATCCGGATCAGGGCCTCGTCGAGCCGGCCGTGAGCCAGGGGCCAGACCAGGGCCAGGTGCAGCGGCCCCTGGATCATGTCGCGGATCTGTTCCCACATGCCGTGGCCGGGTCCCGGATTACACATCGACCAGGTGTAGAACTCGTCGATCCAGAGCGAATCGGAACCGAGTGCGAAGACCCGGACGACTGTCGCGAGGACCAGGGCCATCAGCAGGAACAGACGACCGTCCTGGGCGGGGTTTTTCTCGATGCCCAGCCAGGCGTCGGACGGAATCCAGATCCTCTCGTTGCGTTCGGCTGCGGTCATTCGCCGTCTCCCAGCGCGAAATCAGTTCCGGGGCTCCACCCCTTCAGGGAAGCGTCGATCGCCCCCACCTTCACCTTGGTCCGCATCAGCACCGGCATATGCCTTTCATCATCGGTCATCCAGATCGTCAGCTTGCCCTCGAATTGGAACAGGCCTTCCCCGACTATGACCGGCTCCACCACCACGCAGTCGAAAGTGCCGGCCGGCACCTCCACCGTCTCCCGGCGGTGCACGATCACCTTCAGGAGGTAGCTCTTGCGGGAACTGTAGGTGGTGACCAGGGTCGTGTCCCCGGGAGCGAGCTCCAGCGTCCGCACGAAATAGAATGCCGAGAGGATATCATGGGTCCCGGGCAGGATGTCGAAGACCCGGCCGTCGGCATAGTAGGCCTTGCCTCCGACCTGATCGAAACGCAGGGCGACGTTCTTGCGATAATCACCTTCACGCAGACGCTTGGCGAAGTAGCGGCTGGTCAGGGACCGCCGCTCGACGTGGGTGATGACCTTGTCGCGCACCATGTAGAAGGCCGAGAAGAATCGATTCGAACGGACGCGGCTCTCGATATTGTAGCAAGGCTCGCCACCGGATTCGATCACGCCCTTGACCTCGAGCGAGGCGTCGCCGGCGTTGACCGGACCGTAGTCGATCGAGAATTCCAATTTCTCTCCCGAGCGATATGGCACTTCGGGATAAGGCCCGGGCCCGGCGCTCGCCGTCACGACGGCCGTATCGGCGACCGCGGTCGAGTCCGTCGCCAAAACGGCGGCGGAGCATATCGCCGGGATCAGCAGCGACAGCGCCCAGGCCGGCAAGGCGGAACGGCGGAGTCGGATACTCATATCTTCGGTTCTCCCGTCGCGAGGCCGGGTCCGGCGGCGATCCGTTCGAGCAGAGACACGGCCGCGGCGCAGACCGTTTCCGGCGCCAGACCGTCGAGACAGGGATGGCCGGGCACCGGGCATTCGGTCAGATCGCAAGGCGAGCACGGCTCGCCGGTCCTGACGGCAACATGACGCGGATCCTCAGGGTTCCACCCCAAGTGGTCGGTCGGTCCGAACAGGGTAACGGTGGGAGCGCCGACCGCCCGGGCGACGTGCCGGGCCCCGCAATCGGTTCCCACGAACATATCGACCCGCGAGAGCAGGTCCGCAAGTTCGAGCAGACTGGTCGCGGGAGCGATCTCCGCTTCAGGATCGGCCGCCTGCACAGCCGCTTGAATCTCATCGTCGCCGGGACCGGGAATCAGCAGGGGGCGCAGACCGCGCCCCCGCAGCAGACGCATCAGTTCGGCCCCGTGATCAGCGGGCCAGGCCTTGGCCGCCCAGGTGGCGCTGAGCATGATCCCGACCGTGGGCGTCCCCGCGACCCATATGCGCCGAACCCACTCCAGATATTCCGTTCCCAGATCAGCGGGCTGCGGCCTCAGATCGCCGCCGGTCCGCCAGGGTCCGGGGAAAAAACCGAGGGCCCGCAGGGGGTCGAGGAAGCTCTCGCCGGCGAACTGCCGCAGATCGTAATCGCCCTCGCGGTTGCGCGGCGCCTTCAGATTATAGGCCCAGCCGCGCAAGCCCAGATCGTACCCCACCCGCAACGGGGCTCCGCTCAGGGCGGTCCAGAGAGCGGTGCGCGGGGAGCCGAGAAAATCCAAAACCAGATCGTAGCCGCGACGCCTCAGGAACGAGGTCCAGGCCCAGAGCGACGCGCCGCCTCGCGGCGGCCAGGCGATCACTTTCACCCTGTCCCCGGCTCGCTCCAGCAAAGGGACGAAGGGCCCGTCGATGATCAGATCCAGCCGGGCCCGGGGAAAGATATGCGTCAGCTGCAACACCGCGGGCAGAGTGACCAGGGCGTCGCCCAGAGCCTTGCGGCGGATGACGAGGATTCGCCTGATGTCGCGGCCCACATCCCGCGCGGGCGGAGTCATCCGGAACCTCCCCGAGCAGCACCGGCCTCCATGACCGCGCCTCCGGCCGCGGTGACGATTTCCGGCGAGATGGCGGGCAGACAGATGAAGTCGTTGCAGTCATGAACGTTGCAGGGATGACAATCGGGACGAGTGCAAAGCACCCTGAACGGTCCCATCCGCTCGTAGGGAAACCAGATCTCCGGCAAGGTGGGCCCGAACAGGGCGACAGTCGGCCGGCCCATCGCCACCGCCGCATGCATTATCCCGCCGTCGACCGAGACCACCAACGAGGCCCCGGCGACCACCGCCAGTGCTTCGCGCAGGGCAAGCTCCGGCAACACTCCGCCGGTGAACCCGCCCGCGGCAGTGACGAAGCCCGATACCGGATCGGGGTCTCCCGGCGGACTGAGCGCCGCCACCGGCAATTCGAATCTTTCCCAAAGCAATGCCGCCAGCTTGGGCCAACGGTCGGCTGGCCACTGCTTCGCGGGCCAGGTGGCGCCGGGAGCCAGCAGCACATATCCGCCTCCGGGCTCGACTCCGAGTCCGGCCAGCGCCTTGACCGTCGCCGCAGCGGCGACCGGCGCAACGATTTCCGGTCGCGGGCCGCCGTCGGCGTAGCGCTCCAGGAACCAATCCCGGAAGGACAAGCCGTCGGGTTCGTGACGCAGGGGGAACAGCCGCGAGATGTGATCGCCCAGACCGCCGGGGGCCAGCCTGCGGAAATCCGGATCAGCCACCACGTCGGGAGCGGCCGCGAAATGGGTGTAGAGACGGCCCCGGGATCCGCGCGCTCCCCCGATGCGCAAAGGTATCCCGGCCAGTCTCAGCAACAGGGCGCTGCGCGGATTGAAGAAGAGATCGACCGCCAGGTCGTATTTCGCTCGCCGCAGTTCGGCGATTGTCCCCAACGTGCCGCGGGCATGGCCCGTCGATCCCGGCTCCCGCCCGTCCGCTCTGGCCGCGGCGTCGGCGCCCTTGCGTCTGACCGACAGTTCGTGCCGACGGTCCAGGTCGGGATGTTCCGCCAGCACCGGGCCGTGATTGGATTCGCAGAGAAAACCGAGACGCAGATCGGGATCCCCGTCGCGCAACACGCGAAGCACTACGGTGGACATCGCGACATCGCCCAGATAACGCAACCGGGTGACCAGCGCCGACCCGATCGGTTTGCCGTCAAGCGACCAGCTCATCATCCCTCCCCGGAAAGCAGGACGTCGACAGCGGCCGCCAGATCCGGCACAACCTCGACACCGACGCGCCCGCCGATCGACTCCGATTCGTCGCGGCCCTTGCCGGTCAGCACCAGCAACGGCTTCAGCCCCGCGTTCAGGGCCAGATCGACATCGGAAAGCTTGTCCCCCACCATCGCCGAAGCAGCCGGTTCCCAACGGAACAGACCCGCCGCCTCGTCCAGCAATCCCGTGCCCGGCTTGCGGCAGGAGCAGCCTTCCTCCGGCGAATGCGGGCAGTAGCAGACCAAGTCCAGAGCCACTCCCTCGCGCAGCAACAGCTCGTCGACCCGGTCCTGCACGGCGAAGAAATCGGACTCGGAATAATAGCCGCGCCCGATTCCGGACTGGTTGGTCAGACACACCAGCAGCAGGCCGGCGTCGCGGGCCCTGGCCAGGGCCGCCGCACTGCCGGGTATCAACTCGACGAGGGACGGATCACTGATGTAGTCGGCGTCGACGATGAGCACTCCGTCCCGGTCCACGAAAAGGGCTGATCGGCTATCGCTTACCGCGACGACGCCCCGCAAACGTGAACCCTGCGGCAGACGGAGACTCAACCCACGACCCCCCTGCTCGGCGAGGTGATGTCACGCGCCGCCGCGATGACGACTCCGGGCGAGAGGGCTTGGAGGCAGAAAGTCGGCTGGTTGCAGGTGCGCCGGTAGCAGGGCTGGCAGGTGAATCCGGTCGCGGCCGCGATCCCGGTCCGGGGACCGCGCGGGCCGGTCCAGACCGGGCTGGTCGATCCGAAGAGTCCCAAAGTCGGTGTGCCCAAAGCCGCGGCCAGATGCATCAGTCCGCTGTCGTTGCCGACGAACAATGCCGATCCGCGC
>CAZYDJ010000120.1:0-8577 GCA_964646035.1 uncultured Fibrobacteraceae bacterium
AGGCGTAGCCCGACACCGCCATCCGCCCGTTGCGAGAGGCGCCGGAGACTGCGTTGATCATGCCGCCGCCGTCGGCGTCCACCAGGTTCAGACGCTGCGATCCGACAGGCTCGCCGTCCGTGGTGACCGTGACGAACGTGCCCGGCATCCGCTGCAGGAAGCAGACGTCTCCGCTCGGCGTCATGAAGATGGAATTGGGCTCGCGCACTTCGCCCGGCCCCTCGCCTTCGCGTCCGACGTTGCCCTTGAACTCGCCGTCGGGACCGAAGACATGTGCGGTCGAGAGTTGGATGTCCATCAAATAGATCGTGCCGTCGGAGTCCATGGTCGCGGCTTCGGGAACGCCGAAAAGAACTTCGGTGTCGTCTTCGCCGCCGCGGCGCCATTGCTCGACCAGCGGCATCTCCTCTACCCCGTCGCGCGGCTCGACGCCGTTGACGATCCGCTCGGTCTGGTCGTCGGCGGCGATGGCGACGCCGGACATGACAGCGACCGCGATCAGGGCCAGAGCCGAAATCATGAACAGAAACGGCAGTTGGCGACGAGATGACTGCATCGGGGTTCCTCCAATATAGGACTGGGAACAGGGAGCGGATTCCAGCGAACTCCAACGTCTGACATTATTGAAAGTTTCGCTGCCCCAAGGTCCAGGACAAAAAAAGGGCGCCCCCGGAGGAAGGGACGCCCTGACAGAGAGATGCATCAGGTCCAGCGGGTGCTCTCACCTGAATCGGGGAACAAGGCACGTAAAAGCCACCCAACGATGCTTTTCAACTTGATGAACATGATGCTCCCTCCCTCACATAGCGTATTCATATCTGAACCGATATTCGACTTTTTGATTTTACCACATATCGGATCCAATAAAGCAACAAAAATGCACGTCATTAACTATTTCGGGACAACCGGAGAGCCTTCGCCCCGAGTGACAATCGGACGCACGTCGGGTCGGCGGCTTTTTTCTTCGCTACGGGCGGGGGCGGCTGATCGCGCCCCCCGGGGACGCATCGCGACGCAACGGGCGGCGGCGGATGAATGTGGTGAAGCGGAGCCTAAGTCCCCCGGGGGGTGCGATCAGCCGCCCCCGCCCCCGTATCACGCACAAAAAAAAGGCGCCCCCGCAGGGGCGCCCGGATTATCGCTCAGAACGGGAGATCATCATCCTCCCCCGGCATCGCCTGCGGCGCCTCCGGGAAAGGATCGCTCTGCGGCGCCTGCTGCGCCTGGGGACGCTGCTGCGGCTGACCGCCGCCTTGTCCGCCTCCCTCGCCCTCGCCGGCCCGTCCGAGCATCTGCATGGTCTGCGCCACGATCTCGGTGGTGTAGCGCTTCTGACCCTGCTGATCCTCCCACTCACGGGTCTGCAGCCTGCCTTCGACATAGACCTGCTTGCCCTTGCGCAGGTACTGGCCGCAGATCTCGGCGAGACGGCCCCAGGCCACGATCCGATGCCACTCGGTGCGTTCCTGACGCTGTCCGCTCTGCTTGTCGGTCCACTGGTCCGTTGTGGCGATGCGGAAGGTAGTTACCGGAGTGTTGTTCTGGGTGTAGCGCTGCTCCGGGTCGGCACCGAGGTTGCCCACGATGATCGCCTTGTTCACACTGGCCATTCCGTCCTCCTGTGGGTGCGGCGGCTGGGCCGCCAGACGCGACTACTGACCCGATGTCACTCCACGGCGTCCGAGCGGCGCTCTCCGGAGCAAAAAAGACAAGCGGCCCCATCGGGCCGCCTGCCGGAGTATGCCCGGCCGGCGGGCGACCGCGAGACCGGAGAAACGGTGGGGTGGATGATGGGATTCGAACCCACGACCACCTGGACCACAACCAGGGGCTCTGCCAACTGAGCTACATCCACCACCAGCAAAGTCATCTGGCGCGCCTGGCAGGATTCGAACCTGCGACCGCCGGATTAGAAGTCCGGTGCTCTATCCAGCTGAGCTACAGGCGCGACTCGCCAGGGCGATCCGCCGCCGTGCAGGCGCGGACCGGAATAATGGGCCAACGCCATGTCCCTGTCAAGGATAGGCGAAAGCTGGCGGATGGTCGGGGCGGCGGGATTCGAACCCACGACTCCCTGCTCCCAAAGCAGGTGCGCTACCGGACTGCGCCACGCCCCGACCGGGCGTACATCGGTCGGCGTTCAACCGCTCGAACCACGTCCCGGCATCGGGTCTCGATCGGGCTGCGCCCTCGCAAGGGGCGGTCCTGATCCCCAAATCCGCCTTCAGAACGTCCGCGATTAACTTTTAGAAGTACATCCGCCAACAGGTATGGATAAACGGCGCCGGATGAGGTGTCAACTCCGGTTCACTTTCCAACCCGATAAGACTCCCTCACGGCGTCGATCAATTTGCTCAGGGCCCTCCCGCGATGGCTCAGCGCGTTCTTCTCCGCCGGCTCCAGTTCGGCCAGGGTGCGGTCCAAATCCCGGGGCTTGAAGACAGGATCGTAGCCGAATCCGCGTCCGCCGCGTGGATGGCGGATGATATCGCCCCATACCCGGCCCTCGGCCGAGATCTCGCACCAGATTTGCTGGTTCGTCTCGCGTCCCGGCGCCTCGGCCGGCAGCCCGGTTGGCGAGACTGTGGTCCGGACCCGGGTGTCGTCCCTGCCTGCGGCGGTCCAGATGCGCGTATCGGGCAAGCGGATGGCGGACCAAGGGGCGTCGGCCGGCCTGCGGCCGTCTCTCAACGGCGCGGTCAGGCGTTCGATCAGTCCCTCGATTCTCCCGGCGTCGATACCGGGAGCCGGATGCAGCGGCAAGGCCCAGGACACGTAGGATTCCCAGGCAGCGCGTCGATCGGAAATACCGGACCAGAAGTCGTCCTCGGCGGCCGGATCCTTGATGTGGATGGCCCTTGCGAAAGGATCGTGGAGCCAGCGTCCGCGAGCGTCGCCGTCGACGAACGCTCCGCGAGCGACATCGACCGGGCGCGGATCGACCCAGGCCACCGCCGAGACGAAACTGGCCTCGCGGAAACCGTCGGGGACGTCCCGCATCAGATCCGTCAACAGATCCGAATTATCGGAGTAGGTGGCGTCGGGACCGGCGAAGCGGGCCGCGAAGATGTCGGGCAGGTTCTCCAAGGCCCGCACTCGCAGGGAAGTGTCGTCGGCGACGCTGATTTCACCGGTATAGGCCGCGGTGGCGATGGCCTTGCGGCTGGCGTTGCCGAGGATCGTGGTGCCGTCCTCGATGATGTCCGGCAGATCGGAATAATCCGCCGCCGACCTGATATCGAAAGGCAGCCCCTCGGTCAGTTCGCGCATCTCCCGCAACTTGTCCGGGTTGCGGCTGGCCAGTACGACCACGCGCTGTTCGATTTCCATCTCTCTCCCGGCAGCGCGGATCAGGTATCCAGGATCTTGCGCTGCAATTCGATCAGCTTGTCGATGCCGCCCGCGGCCATGTCGAGCATCTTGTCAAGCTGCTCGCGCGAGAAGGGTTTCTGCTCGGCCGTGCCCTGGACCTCGATCAGTCCGCCGCCTTCGGCCATGATGATGTTCATGTCCGTGCCGGCTCGCGAATCCTCGGCATAATCCAGGTCGACGATGACCTCGTCGTCGACGATGCCCAGGCTCAGTGCGCCGACCAGGCCGCTCATCGGATGACGGCGCAGCTTGAGTCTTTGCAATGCGTCGAACAGGGCCACCGACGCGCCGTTGATCGCGGCGCAGCGAGTGCCGCCGTCCGCCCGGATCACGTCGCAGTCCAGGGTGATGGTCAACTCGCCAAGGCTGTTCAGGTCGGTCACCGAGCGCAGGCTGCGGCCGATCAGGCGCTGGATCTCCATCGTCCGGCCGCCCTGCCCCCCGACCGCGGCTTCGCGACGGGTGCGCTCGCCGGTCGAGCGGGGCAGCATGCCGTATTCGGCGGTGACCCAGCCCTGGCCCCGCCCGCGCAGCCAGGGCGGAACCCCGGAGCTGATGCTGGCGGTACAGATCACGCGGGTGTCGCCCATCTCTATCAGCACCGAGCCTTCGGCTTGGGGCAGATAATCACGGGTGATCCGGACCGGTCGGAGCTGGTTGGGCTTGCGTTCGTTGGCGCGGCGGGTCACGGCGCTTCCTTTCACTGTCCGGCGGGGCGCGTGTCGCACTCCCGCTCGTCGAGATTGACTGTTTCCACGCTGGAGATCGAGCGACCGAGGAATCGCTCGCCGATCTCCTTGAATTTCCAGGGCAGGTCGCTCAGCCAGAACGACAGCTTGCCGGCCGGGCCGTCGGCGGGGCGCAGCAGATCAGCGGCGGCCAGCTTGGCGGCGGCCGCCTCGGCCAGGGCCTCGGCTGAATCGACAAGCGCGACAGCGGGCCCCATCGCCCGCGCCAGCACATCCTTGAGCAACGGGTAGTGTGTACAGCCGAGGATCAGGGTATCGATGCCTGCTTCACGCAGCGGCGACACATACTCCTCGACGACCTGTTCGGTCACCGTGTGATCGATCATTCCTTCTTCGACCAGAGGCACCAGAAGGGGCGTCTCCCGGGCGAAGACCCGGTCCTCGCCGATCACGGCGGCCAGAGCGGCCTGGTAGCGGCCGCTGGTAATCGTGCCGCGGGTGGCGATGACTCCGACCGGCCCGCCCCTGGTGCGGCGGAGCGCCGTCTCGACGCCGGGCCGGATGACGCCCAGCACCGGCACCGGGATGCTTTCTTCGAGGTAGCCCAGCGCGAACGCCGAGGCGGTGTTGCAGGCGACCACGACCATCTTGACGCCCAGCGAACAGAGGAACTCCGAATCCTGACGGGCGAAGATACGCACAGTGCGACCGCCCTTGCTGCCGTAGGGCAACCGGGCCGTGTCGCCGAAATAGACGAGATCCTCGGCCGGCAGGCGCTCGTTCAGCGCCCGCAGGACCGTCAATCCGCCCAGTCCGGAATCAAAGACACCGATCGGGCCCACTCAGCGCCACCTCCGCAACTCGAACGGGCTTTCCATGCCGTAATGCCCGGCCAGGGTCTCCACCTGGGCGCCGTCCACGAGCAGGGTGCAGGTCTCGATCTCGGGGAAGTTGATCCCCACGGTTGTGAGAATGGACGCCAGTGTGGCGTGCTCGGAAGCGGAACCGCCGGGATGTGCGGTCACTAGTTCGCGGCTGAAATCGATCACGGCGCTCCGGGCCTGCGGGTCATAGAACGCGGATTTGATTTCCGTGCCTTCGGGCAGAGCCGAGACGCCGGATCCGGTGCGCGGCCCCTCGGCCAGGGCGCGGACGACCGCCAGCAGATCCTCGTCCATCCGGCTGCGGCTCGGCAGCTGGCGCTCCTCGGTGACGGTGCCGGTCGCGTCCCGGTTCGGGAAGACCAGCACCACGCCGCGGGTGCCGCTGAGATTCTCGACATCGGCATCGGTCCTGACCAACGATCCCTCTTCGCCGGGAGCTCGGCTCAGATGCCAGAGCACGCCGGCGACCAGCAGGACCAATGCACCGATGATAGCGGCCAAGGCCCACCATAAGCCGCGGTTCGACCTGGCCGCGGCAGCGGTCCGTCGCGGTCGTTTTCCATCGGCTGTGGTCATCTCTCCTCCTTGGCGGCGTCTTCATAGCGCTCGCGGAAAGCCGTCACGGCGCCGGCCAACGCCTCGGCCAAACGGCGGCGGTAGCCCTTGTCGCGCAGGTTGCGCTCCTCGTTGCGGTTGGAGAGGAATCCCATCTCCACCAGCACCGCGGGCATGTCAACGCCGCGCAGGACCCGGAATCCACCCCGCCTGACGCCGCGGTCGGCGGCCCCGGTGCGGGATGTCAGCGCATCCTGGACGATCTCCGCCAGAACACTGCTTTGGCCCAGATGGCGCTCCTGCGCCTGCTCCCAGGGTACGAATAGTTCTTCGCCGTTCCCACCTGTGGCTCCTGCGGGATCCAGGAAATAGGTCTCGATGCCCCTGGCCTCACCGTTGAACCAGCCGTTGGCGTGGATCGAGACGAAGACGTCGCCGCCGGACCGGTTGGCGATCTCGCCCCTCTCGTCCAGTCCCAGTTGGCGGTCGTCATCGCGGGTCAGCTTCACTCTCATGCCGTTCTTCTCGAGGATCTTCGCGACCTCGCGGGCGACATCCAGGTTGATGTCCTTCTCCAGGGTGCCGCGGGTGCCGACCTTGCCGGGCTCCCAACCGCCGTGTCCGGGATCCAGGATCACGGTCCTGACCTCGACCGGACGGGAAACATCGCGCAGCCCGGCCGGAGCGGTCATGTTCAGCCGACCGCGCGGCTGGGGATCGGGCAGGGCGCCGTCGCCGCCTTCCTCCAGAGAGAGGACCAACGCGCGGCCTCCGTCGGTGGCGCGGGCGCGGAAGCTGCTCACCAGGTTCGAAACCCGCACGTAGATCTTGGCGTGATCGGAGTACTGCCTCGACTCGACTCCGCGCACCAGTCCGCGCCGGCCGCTGAACGAAACCGCCGATCGATCGACCTCGCCCCCGAAGATCTTCAGCACCACCAGCCCCTGCTCGGGGCTGTCGGCCCGCCAGCCCAGGGGCTCGGAGCAGGCGATGCGGACCTCGGTGGAGCGCGTCTGGGTGGCGATGCGCAATCCGGTCAGGTTGGGGCTGCGGCTGCCCACCGCTAATTTCGCAGCCTCGGCGTCCCAAGCCACCATCTCGCCCACGGCGGGGCCCATCACTCCGACCAGGAATTCGGCCGGCAGCCAGAGATCGCCGTCGATGGCCAGCGGCGGGGTGCGCAGCAGCAGTTCACGGCCGTCGATATCGACCAGTCGGCTGCCCGCGGTCAGGCGGAAGGTGTTGCCCCTGGCCCGCACCGTCAGCCGGCGCGAGTTCTCCTGCCAGAAGCGTCCGGCCCGGAAGATGGTCGCCATCGAGGCGGACGAAACATAGAGTTCGCGCGATCCCTTGAGCAGACGCCTGCCGTCGATCCGGAAGCCGTCGCGTAGGCCCTGAAAGGAAACCGCGACGTCTATTTCCCCGGCATCCGGGTTGATCCGGGGCGTTTCGGTCGGCAGCAATCCCTCGGCTCCGGCCGACGGAACCACCGCCGACATCAGCAGCAGAACGGCCGGCAGCAGCAGCAAAGCCATCACCGGCGCCGGGATTCGGGCTCTTCTGTCTTCGATGCGATGGGTGGCCATACTGTCCCTTCGCCGGGGTGCGCGGAGAAGCGTCATCACTCGCGGCGACCGATTTCGCGCCTGATCCGCATATCCATGTCGCGTTTGGCCTTGGCCTGACGCTTGTCGTATATCTTCTTGCCCCGTCCCAGACCGATTTCGACCTTGGCCAATCCGTGCGAGAAATAGATCTGCAGCGGAACCAGGGTCAGTCCCTTTTCTTCGATACGGGGCTTGATCTTGCGTATCTCGCGGCGGGTAAGCAACAGCTTTCTCCGCCGGAACGGCTCGTGATTCATGCGGTTGGCCGGATCATAGGGCCCGATGTGCATCTTCACCAGCCAAGCCTCGCCGTCCCGCAGTTCGGCGTAGGCGTCACCCAGATTGCATTTGCCTACGCGCAGGGCCTTGACTTCGGTTCCCTGCAGGGCGATTCCGGCCTCCCAACGGTCGATGATCTCGTACTCGTGGAAAGCCTTACGGTTTTTTGCGATTATCTTGATGCCGGACTTGCCGGCGGATGAACCCATTTCATCGACTCCTGGTCGGTATCCCCGCGATCGAAGCGGTCGGGGTTTGCGAAACTAGCACCTTGGAGAGGGGGAAACAAGGGCCGGGAAGATGCAGCACCGGGTTGACACGGCGTTTTCCAGCGACTAGATTGATCGCCCTGCGGAGCAACGGGCTGTTTGGCCCATGACTCTGCTCGAATGTGAGTGCCCGGATGGCGGAATTGGTAGACGCGCTACGTTCAGGTCGTAGTGAGGTTATCCTCGTGGGAGTTCGAGTCTCCCTCCGGGCACCACCATTTCGATAACGACGGCTCAGCCGTCGTTTTTTTGCTCAGAATCAGCCCCTCCCACCAATTCATCCCTTCAGCCCGTAATTCCCCGGTCGATACAGGAGAAAACGGCTCCTAACGAACGCGCGCAGCGTTCGTTTCCTGTCCTCGAGACACACCGGGAATACGCAATGCGCTGGATCGACATCGATCTCCACTCCGGCACGCTCGCCAGCGGTCCTGCCGTCAGCCTCGAACGGACCGCCGCAAGGCTGGAACAACTGGCCGATCTGCAACGCCGCGAGGGACTTGACAGCCCCGTGCTGCTGCGATTCATGGCGACCATCGGTCAGCAACTCTTCCGCGCCGTCGCATCTTCCCGGCACGATGCCTTCGCCCCCGACTGCGACTCCTGCGGCGCCAAGGAACCTCCTTGGCCGGGGCAGGACGCCGGCCAAAGCATGGTGGGCTATCACCTGATCGTGGACCAAGCCTGGTTGGGACTCCCCTGGACCTGGCTGCACAACGGCCTGCACTTCCTCATCGAGAAATCGCCGATCTGCGTCGACGCCGGAGGATCCGATCCGGCCAACAACTCGGATCGGCCCTGGATCCGCCGCCGCAGTGACATCGTCTTCGCCGCGGAAGCGCTCGGCCCCGAGCCGCTTTCCGCTGTCGTGGCGCGCCTGCGTCCCGAAGGTTGCGCCGAGCCGGAGATCCTTTTCCTGAAC
>CAZYDJ010000121.1:0-8447 GCA_964646035.1 uncultured Fibrobacteraceae bacterium
TGTCCTGCTTCAGCTTGCGCACGGCCAGGAATTCGAGGATGCGTTCCTTGACGTCCTCGAGACCGTAATGATCCCGCTCGAGCACCTTTTCGGCGTACTTCAGGTCCAGCTTGTCCTTGGAGCTCACCAGCCAGGGCAGATCCAGCAGCCAATCGACATAGGTCTTGCTGACGGTGTATTCGCTGGCCCCCGGCGACATGCGGCCGAGGCGATCCACTTCCTTCTCCGCAACCGTCCGGACGAAATCCGGCAGATCGGCAGCTTCCACGCGCTCGCGCAGCTCCTCGATCTCGACCCCGGACTCCTCCGCGTCCCCCAGCTCGCGCCGAATGGCCTTGAGCTGCTGGCGCAGATAGTACTCGCGCTGGTCCTTGTCGATCGACTTGCGGACCCGCGACTGCAGCTTCTCCCCCAGCTCGACGACTTCCAGCTCCCGGACCACGATCTTGGCCAGGACCTGCAACCGCTTCAGCACCGACACGGCCTCGAGGATCTGCTGCTTCTCGGCGACGTCGATGTCGAGGTTGGTGGCGATCAGATCGGCGAGCCGGCCGGGATCGTCGATGTTCATCACGACGACCTTCAACTCGTCCGAGAGGTTCTCGCTCGAGTCGATGATCTTCATGAAGTTGTTGGCCACGCCGCGCATATAGGCGAGCGTGCGCGACTCGGGCGACGTCTCCTCGTCCACCCTGGTCACGCGGGCCTTCAGATAGGGCGACTTCTGCACGAAGGACCGGATGCGGATACGGGCGATCCCCTGGCCCAGCAGGCGCATGCTGCCGTCGGGGAAGCGGAGCATCTTCTGGATCTTGACCGCGGTTCCGTACTTGTAGACCAGTTCGTGTTCGGGGACTTCCTCGTCATCATCCGCCAATTCGCGCTGACAGAAGGCCCCCAGCATCTTGTCCTGGGCCAGGCAGTCGTCGGCCAGGCGGATCAGGTTGGTGTCGCTCAGGACCAGCGGCACCATCATGAAAGGGAATATCACAGCATCGCTGATTGGCAGGATGGGCAGTTCCTCGGGCACGTATCCCTCGCCGAGATCCTGGCTCATCTCCCCGTTTGCTTTCCCGTTCTTCAAGCAGGAGCTCCTCTCTATGCTCGTCAGGCCAGGCCGCGGGCCAGCCGGGCCGCGGACGTCAGTTCGCGTCGATCTCGATGCGGCGGCGATCCCCGCGGTGGCGCGGTCCCTTGCTGAACTTTACGAAGAGAAAGCCGTTGCGATAGACGGCTCCGGCGCTGCCGGGATCGACGTCGACCGGGATGGCGATCCGCCGGGCGAAGGGGCCGACGTTGATCTCCATCTTGAAGAAATGCTTCTTCCCCGGCGGCGAGATGTTCTGGCGGGTGCCGATTATGGCCAGGGTCTCGCCGTCGGTATTCAGTGTGATGCCGGCCGGATCCATACCGGCCAGATCCACCTGGACCACGAACTCGGTCTCGGTCTCGTAGACATCCGTAGCCGGATGCCAGTTGAGATCTTCCTCCATCGGCACGGCGTGTCCGCGCTGGGAATACGACGTGACGAATATCTCGAAGATCCCGTCCGCATCCGACGGCCCGTCGAACCGTGCTTTTTCATCCAGGAGCATGTTCTCCTCCAACACCTTGCAGCGATTGCTCTGATCCCTCAGCGAAATGCTAACCGCGGCCCCGGCAAGCGTCAACACATAGGGTCTTCCGGGGGCGAAACGAAATCCGGCGGAGTTTCGGCCCGCACGTCGCCGGCCCGCAGCAAATCGATGGTTTCGGCTGAATCCGGCAAGGTGGAACGCCCTCCCCAGCCGCGACAGCCCAGAGCCGCCACTGCAGCGCCCCAGCGCAGGCATTCACGAAAATCGAGCCCGGCGGCCAGGGCATGGGAATATCCGGCGTGGAAAGCGTCCCCGGCGCCGGTGGTGTCCCGGACAGCCACCGCGAAAGCAGGTACGTGGAAGACGCCGGCGGCGTCGCGGGCCAGACAGCCGGCCGCCCCGAAGGTCATCGCCACCCGCCGCGGCCCCATCGCCAGCAGGCCGGCCAAGGCCTCCCCGGGATCATCACGGCCGGTCAAGGCGGGCGCGAAAATCCGCGACGAAATCACATCCGAACACAACGGAGCCAGATCGGACATCCCCGCGCGGGCGGTGCCTCCGTCGAGCACGACCGGTATCCCGCGGCGGCGCGCCTCGCGGGCCAGGGGGATGCAGGCTCCCGGCTCGTGGCTGTCGCAATGCAGCAGATCGACGTCGTCGAGCAAACCGGGCGGCGCGGCTTCGGGGGGCAAGGCCGGCAGATCGCCGCGGGTCCAGAGAATACGCCGGCAGCCGTCGGCAGGATCGACCAGGATCAATGCGCGCGGCGAAAGGGCATCCGGAAAAACGGGGGAACTCGCGAGGTCGACACCCGCCGCTTCCAACTCGGCGCGCTGGTCGCGTCCGGCGGCGTCGCCGGCCAAGGCCGTCACCAGCCGCACCCGGTCACCCAGCCTAGCCAGGGCGAAGGCCGCGGTCGCGCCCGGCCCGCCGCCGCAGGAATGGATAGCCTCGACTTCGTACTTGCTGTCGGGGGGCGGCACCTCGGGCAGCGGGGCCAGCACGTCCCAGGCGTTATAACCGACAACGAGGATCCGCGAGTTCTTCACATCCGCCTCCGGTTGCGCGTCGCGGCCGGCCTGTGATAGCCTGCTGCCGACGACGGAAGGATTCACACGAAACAGGAGCGACGCACCATGGAGAGTTGCCTTTTCTGCGGCATGGTCGCCGGCGATATCCCCTGCGACAAGGTCTACGAGGACGATTCCTATCTGGCCTTCCGCGACATCAACCCCCAGGCGCCGGTGCACCTGCTCATCATACCCAAACGCCACCTGGCCTCGGTAGCGGATCTCGATCCGGCCGACGCCGGGGTCATCGGCGATCTGGCAGTGATCGGGTCCCGGCTGGCTGCCGAGGCCGGCCTCAACCCCGGCGGATTCCGCTGGGTGTTCAACTGCGGGGACGACGGCGGCCAGACCGTGCCCCACATCCATCTGCATCTACTCGGCGGCCGGCGCCTCGGCTGGCCCCCGGGCTGAGCCCGGGCCGCGACGTAAAAAAGGGCCGGCAACGCCATCGGCGAAACCGGCCCCGCAATCGCAGCGCTCGACGCTGACCACCTACTTCACGTTGTAGACGCCTCGGCTGACCCGCTTGAGCGCCTTGCTCGTCGACAGGGTCCGTCTTAAAACGTTCGCGAAGTTCTTGCTCTTGGTCTTGATCAGCTTCTGCTTGGTGATCTCGGCGAAGATCTCCTGGAAGGACATCGGCGAACCGTTGCCGCGGATCAGATCCGCGACCACGCTCTCGACGGTGACCCGGGGCGCCTTGGCGGCGACCTTCTTGGCGGGACGGCCCACCTTCCCGGCCGGACGGCCAACCTTCTTCTTGGCGGCTACTTTCTTCGCCGGACGGCCGACCTTCTTCTTGGCGGCGGCCTTCTTCGCCGGACGGCCGACCTTCTTCTTGGCGGAGGCCTTCTTCGCCGGACGACCAACCTTCTTCTTCTTGGCTGTCGACTTCTTGCGTAGGGACTTTCCGGCGGGCGCGGCGCTGATTTTCTTCATCTCGGATTCCACGGCGGCCAATTCCTTGGCCAACGCGCTGCGGCGTTCCTCGAGCTTCTCCATTTTTTCTTTTGTCACCAGCAGGTGGCGAAGCTCGGAAACCGACAGTGCTGCCGGATCCACCATTTTCTTGCGCGGCATTTCCTACCTCCTTGAGTCCGGATCGCGCTGTAAACCAACTCGGATATTGTTATATGATGAGGCACAATACAAAAGGGTATCGAAACTGTCAAACAAAAGTAACATTCCGCAGCAGGCTTCAAGGTCAGTATTTACGCTCCTGGGGATGGATCCACCACTCCTCGATCCGGTTGTAAGGTGTCAGCGGATGGGGATTAACATCCCGCAGGCGGCGGCTGGAAGCGCAGATGCTGTCCGGGTAATAAAGAAACGCCAGCGGAGCGTCGGCGGCGACCACCTCCTGGAACCGGTGCCAGATACCGGCCGCCACGTCGCGGTCAGCGGCGGCGAGAGCCATGCGCATCAGCGAGTCGGCCTCGGCGCTACGGTAATGTCCGTAGTTGTAACGACCGCCGGAATCGGAACCGAACTGGGCCCGCGGATCCGGCGAAAGCCGGGCCGAGAACAACCCGAGATAGGCGTCGAACCTGCCGTCCCGCACCAGGTCGATCGCCGACGCCAGTTCCATGACGCGGGTCTCCACCTCCACTCCCACCGCGGCCAGATTCTCACGGACGGCGACAACACCGGCTTCGCGCACCGGCGCGCCCCGTCTGGTCAACAAGGTGAACCTGAAAATGGCTCCGTCGCGGTCGCGCACCCCGTCCCCGTCCGAGTCCGTCCAGCCGGCTGCGTCGAGCAGGCGGCGGGCGGCGGCGGGATCATAGGCGTCCGGCTCGAGATCGGAATGATACGCCCATGAAGCGGGAGGAATCGGGCCCACGGCCGGGCGCGCACATCCGCCGAGCAAGCCGTCCACGAACAGGGAGCGATCGATCGCCAGCGAGAGCGCCCGGCGCACCCTGCGATCGCTGAAGAACTCACGCTCCAGGTTCCAGGTGATCTCACCGACAAGGCGCCCCGGCACCCGGTACACAACCACGGCATCGGAATCCGCGAGACGCGCAGCCGATCGGGGCGGGATGTCCTCGATGAAGTCGACCTCGCCGGTCTCCAGGGCCACCAGCCGGGCCGTCTCGTCCGGCATCACCCGGAAGACGACCTTATCCAGCCGCGGCCGCGGACCGTCGTAATATTCGTTGCGCGCCAGGACGAGTTCACGGTCGCGTTCCCAGTTCAAGAGTACGAAACGTCCGCAGGACGGAGGCGACTCGTTCAGCGGCCACTCGCGCACCGCGGCCGGATCCAACCCGGCGGTCGCCGCGGCCGGAAGTATGAAATGCCCGAGCGCGGCGATATTATCGGACCGGGGTTCGCTGAAAACGTATCGCAACCGGAACCGGTCAATAGCCTCGACCGCGCCGATGTCGCCGATGCGTCCTCCCGCGCGGGGCGAGGCTACCTTGGGATTCATGAAGAGACGCCATGTCGCGACCGCGTCCTCCGCTGTCACCCGGGTACCGTCCGACCAACGCCACGGCCGCATCACCACGTCGAACTCGCGGCCGTCGTCCGAGACGGTCGCCGACTCGGCGATCCGGGGATGGTAGGCGAGGTCCTCTCCCATCTCGACCAGGCTGTCGAGCAAAAGGACGGCCACCTGTCCGGCGTAGGCGGAGCGATAGATCAAGGGGTTCAGGACGTCAGGGTCCGCGGCGATCGCGACCACGGCGGTGCCCCCGTCCACCGGGTCGCCGGCCGGCGGCGGCGGCGGCGCGTCGCGCCCGCAGCCGGCTGCAGCCAGAACAAAGAGAATCGGCAGTAACCAGACGCGAAAGACGGCGGGGAAACAGCGGCCAGTGGTATTCGGCGACGGCGACATCGGACCTCCCGGGACATGCGGAGAGCGCGGCCCGAATGGGCCGCGCCGCTCTTTGTACATATTCCAGGTTACTTTCCCGACGGCCGCCGGTCAACAACGGCCGGTCCGATCATTTCACCAGCGTCATCTTCCGGGTCTGCACTTCCTGCAGTCCCCGGGCCCGCAACAGGTAGGATCCGCTGGACTGGCGCCGGCCCGAATCGTCCCGCCCGTCCCAGCTCCAGTCGCTCCAGCCCGTAACGGCCGGCCCGTCGTGAAGAGTCCGCACGAGGCGACCCTGGATGTCGTAGATCTTCAGCTGCAGCGGTACCGAGGCGCCGGTATCACCGGGCAGATAGAGGCGCAGGGTGGTGACCGGGTTGAACGGATTGGGGAAGTTGGGCGCCAGCATCATCACCGCCGACGGCGTCGGATCCGGCACGGCCGTGAGATCCGGTCCGCTCAGGATGCCGTCACGACGGTTGTTGGCGTGGAAGGTCGGCCAGGGCACCAGATCCGGCACGAACGGGAACGGCATGTCCCAGACGTGGATCTGCGAATCCCAGCCCCCATAGACGATGTCGATGTCGTTGTCGCGGTCGAGATCGCAGAGAGTGGGCGTCGGCCGCACCGGCCCGCCGGGAAAGATCGGGAAGCCGGCGATCGGACCGCCGTTCATGTCGAAGGCGTAAAGGGCGTCGGGGCTGGCGGATGACGTTCCCCCTATACCGTAGACGATGTCCAGCGAACCGTCGCCGTCGATATCGCCCACCACGGGACTCGACTCCGAGGCTCCCGACAGATAAACGGGCCACCCGGGCATGGGTTGGCCGGCGGTGCCGCCGGCGAAATCGGTATCGTAGACATAGAGGAACGAGTTGGCTTCGTCGACAACCGCGACGACCACGATCTCCAGTTCCCCGTCCTCGTCGAAGTCGCCGAGCGCGGGGCTGGATCCGGGTGAACCGAGGCTGCTGGTGTTGGAGATCATCCCGACCGGAAATCCCGGGAAACGGGTACCGTCGGATCTGATCACATGCAGCGAGTCGTCCTCGGAAGAGAAGACGATCTCCATCACCTCATCGCCGTCGATGTCGGCGATGGCGGGGCTGCTCAGGATGCTGCCTCCGGTTCCGGTCGCGAACGGGAAGCCGGCCGCTTCGGTGCCGTCGGTGTGGAACGCGTGGAGATAATTCTGGGAATCCCACCCGAACTTGGTGCCGATGATGATCTCGCAGGCCCCGTCGCCGTCGAGATCGCAGAGGGAGGGCGTCGTCGTCTCCCAACGCCACATCGCCTCCGGCCGCAGGATCAGCAACCCGTTGGTCGTGGGATCGGAATCGCCGTCGGCGACCTCGGTGGCGTCCACGTTCCAGGCGAAGATCTCGCCGTCGTTGGTCAGGACGACGATCTCCAATTCCTGGTCGCCGTCGATATCCCCCAGCGCGGGCGAAGGCCAGTTCCAGGCGCTCTTCAGCGACTGCGGCCATCCCGGCAGCTCGCTGCCGTCCGGCCGGAAGACATGGACTTTTCGCTCGAGTTTCTCGGTGGCGACGATCTCCAGCCCGGGAATGCCGTCGAGGTCGGCCATGGCCAGCGAAGACAGGGCGAAGTTGAGGTCGAGATCGGTGATCGGGCCCAATGACTGGGCGTTGTTGTCGCCGTCGATATGCTCGTTGCCGAAAGCGTCCCAGATGTAGATCTCGTCGGCGCCGAGGACGATCTCGTTGACGCCGTCGTCATCGACATCGCCGACGACCAGCGAACCGCTGGCTTCGGAAGCGAAGGGCAGGGGGTAATCACCGAGTTCGGCCGGAGCCGTGGAGCCGGAGAATGACAGCGACAAGTAGCCCTCGTTCAACGAAGCGTCGACCGTGGCGATCTTGTAATAGTACCTGGTCAGCAGGCCCAGCCCCGAGTCGGCGTAATAAGCGCTGCCGTCAAGCAGATCCTGGTTGACCAGCTCATAGTCGCCGTACTCGTCGGTGCTGCGATAGACATTGTATCCCCGCAGCGATTCAGCCGCGGCCGGATCCCAATGCAACGCGATGGTATCGACCCCGAGCGTACTGTCGGTGAACATTCCGGTCGGGGGAATCGGATCGGCGAGCGTGAAATGATGCTCGAATTCGCGGTCGTAATTATCCGTGAAGACGATCCAGCAATCGTAGCCCGCGCTGACATCCGCGACCGAGAACGAGAGCTGATCGATGGGTCCCGAGCTCTCCATGGCGGCAATGGACGAGTAGGACAAAACGGAATCGACCAGACTCACCCCGGGGGTGTTCGTCCGCAGAACGCCCGTGGCCAGGTCCGCGGTGCCGCGACCGTAATTCTTGAGATCGACCGTCAGGGTCACCACTTCCCCGTCGTCCAGGACATGATCCCCGTCGCCTGAGCCCTCGTCCGACCAGTCCAAACCGATCGGTTCCAGCTCGGGAGAGCAGACGGTGATCTGCAGCCGGCTGTCGTACTGGCCGGACGCTCCGTCGACGACGTCGGCGTCGAGGTTGAGGACCCTGCCGTCGGGTATTGTGTCGGCCAGTGCGATCAGGAACAGGTCGGCGGCCTCTACTGCGCCTGAGGGCGGCACGGAGCCTACGTTGCTGGCCCCGTCGATGACGGTGGCGCCGCCGGAATCGACGGTCAGGGCCGCGACCACGCCGGTGGCGCCGCCGCCGCCGGTATCGCGGAAGGTGCCCTGGACAGCGATCACTTCGCCGGCCTCGGGCAGCCCGTTGCCGTTGCCGATCGACCCGGCTGATCCGTCGTCGATGACCAGGGCCTCGTCGAGCGCGATGTACGCCGCGCCGGCCGAAACCGGTATCGACAATCCGGTCACCGCGATATTGGTTCCGCTGACCGTCAACTCCGCGTTGCCCGAAACGCTGGGCAGGAACGGCAGGTTGACCTGGCCCGATCCGCTTAACAAAGATTCCGTGCTTACGGAACAAGATATTGACCTCGAACTGCAAAATG
>CAZYDJ010000122.1:0-8169 GCA_964646035.1 uncultured Fibrobacteraceae bacterium
CGAACCCGCTTCAGATTCTCGCTCACCATTTCGAGAGGCATGGACATCTCCGATATAAGTAGCCGCTGCCGATACAAAAGACGGCGCCGGAGCAAAATAAGTCTCCGGCGCCGAAGGTCGCAAGCGGTTACGGTCTAGCGCCAGCGCAGCAGCCGGGTCTGGGGATCGAGTTCCATCTGGACCTGGGCCACGGCGTCGTTCTGATGTTCCTTGGTGATCTTGACCTTGATGCGCTCGCCCTTGGGGCAGAGATGGATGATCACGTCGAGATCGGAGTCGAACTGGGCGACCTCCGCGGGAACTCCCCGCTCGTCCATCACCTGGTCCTCGCGGTGCAGCACGGCGCTGGTCCAGATCTCGGCTTTCCATTCCGCGGCCAGCTTGCGCACGCCGTCGATCTCCCACTGCTCGGTGCTCTCGAAGCGCGGCGTCCCGTCCATGATCACCATGTCGGGCGAGAATCCGGTCGCGTCGGCCAGGAAGGCGACCGACTGATCCAGCTTCTCGAGGCTGAAGAAATCGCGGTTGTAGACCAGGATATGCCGGTTGCGCTCCATCAGCAGTTGGCGCTGGGGCAGATCCTTCATCTCCAGGGCGTCGGCCATGGCGTGGAAGACGTGGTCGAAGTAGCGGTTGATGCTCTCGACCGACTCCTTGGTGGAGATGTACAGCACATGACGGTCCTGCAGCAATTGGTCGATGGCCAGGCCGATCAGCAGACTGGTCTTGCCGACTCCGGTGCGGGCCAGGATCACTCCCAGGTTCCCCGCTCCCAGGCCGCCGCCTATGGCGCGCTCGAAAATGCGGAAGGGGCTGCGTTCGATCAGGCTCTTCTCAGGCATAATCGTCCTCACTCTGAATATCGGAACGGCCTCGGCCTAGCGGCCCTCGGCCCTCTTCTCGGCGTATTCCTTGACTAGATCCTCCGCGACCTCGGCCGGAGCCGGGGCGTAACGGGCGAATTCCATGGTGAACTCGGCCTTGCCGGCGGTGGCCGATCTCAGCACCGAAGCATAACCGAACATCTCCGCCAAGGGAACATTGGCGTCGATGCGGATGAATCCCTCGTCCTCGGTGGTGCCGACGATCACTCCGCGTCTCTGCATCAGGGTCTTGATGATGTCGCCCTGGTGCTCGCCGGGCCCCTCGACCGAGACCAGCATCAGGGGCTCGAGCGCCACCGGGTTGCCCTGGTTATAGTACTCGCGGAAAGTGGCGCGACACGCCGATTGGAACGCCATGTCCGACGAGTCGACGGCGTGGAAACCGCCGTCCTTGAGCACCACCTTGAAGCCCTGCACCGGCGCGCCGATATAACGCCCCGATTCCACCGACATCGCGAAGCCCTTCTCGCAGGCGCCGATGTATTCGGTGGGGATGTTGCCGCCGGTGACCTTGCTCTCGAAGTGGAACTGTCCGTCCTCGCTGGGCTCGAAAGTCCCTTCCACCTTGGCGTACTGTCCGGAACCGCCGGTCTGCTTGCGATGCGTGTAGCTGAACTCGACCGGCCGGGTGATCGTCTCACGATACTTCACCTGGGGGGGACCGGTAGTGACCACGGCCCCGAACTCGCGGCGGATGCGCTCGATGTAGACCTCGAGATGCAATTCGCCCATGCCGCTGATCAGGGTGTCGCCGGTTTCCTGGTCGACCTTGGTGTGGAAGGTCGGATCCTCGCGGGTGAAACGGTGCAGCGCCTTGCTCATCTTGGTGGCGGCCTTGTTGTCCTCGGGGGTGATGGCGAGGCTGACCACCGGCTCGGGCACGTGCATGCTCGACAGCGAGATCCTCTCGCCGGAGGTGAAGGTGTCGCCGCTGGCGCAGTCGATGCCGAACAGGGCGATGATGCCGCCGGCCGAAGCCTCGGTGATCTCCTCCATCTGGTCGGCGTGCAGACGTCCCAGACGCCCGACCTTCACCTTCTTGCCGGTGCGGCTGTTGTAGATCTCCGCACCCTTCTTGAGCAGGCCCTGGTAGATGCGCACGTAGGTCAGCTGGCCGTAGAGGCCTTCCTCCAGCTTGAAGGCGTTGGCCACGAGCTGGTCTTCGGAGCTGTTGGAGAGGATGAACTCCTCTTCTTCCCCGTCGGCCTTGACCCGGATCGCCGTATTCTTGATGTCGGAGGGAGAAGGCAGGTAGCGGTTCACCGCGTCGAGGAGCAGTTGGACGCCCTTGTTCTTGTAGGCGCTGCCCATGTAGACCGGCGTCAACTCGTTGGCCAGCACTCCCCTGCGTACCGCGTCGTGGATCATCTCCTCGGTGACCGCGTCATCGAGGATGGCCTCCATCAACTCGTCGCTGAACATGCTGACGGCGTCGAGCATGGCCTCGCGCCGGGCGTCGGCCTCGACCTGCAGGCTGGCCGGGATCTCCGACTCGACGATGTTCTCGCCGTTGTCGCCGTCGAACCGCACGGCCCTCATCGTGACCAGATCGATCACGCCCTCGAGCTTGTCCTCGAGCCCGATGGGGATCTGCATCATCACGGCGTTATGCTTCAGCTTCTCGCGCAACTGCGCGGTGACGCGGGCCGGATTGGCGCCGGACCGGTCGCATTTATTGACGAAGGCGATGCGGGGAACGCTGTACCGGCGCATCTGACGGTCGACGGTGATCGACTGGCTCTGGACTCCGGCCACTGCGCAGAGCACCAGGACCGCGCCGTCGAGCACCTTCAGGGCGCGTTCCACCTCGATGGTGAAATCGACGTGCCCCGGAGTGTCGATGATGTTGATCCGGTGATCCTTCCAGGTCGTGTAGGTGGCCGCACTCTGGATGGTGATTCCGCGCTCGCGCTCGAGCTCCATGGAATCCATCGTGGCGCCCACCCCGTCCTTGCCGCGCACCTCGTGGATGGCGCGGATGCGGCCGGTGTAATAAAGGATCCGTTCGGTCAGCGTCGTCTTGCCCGAATCGATGTGGGCGCTGATCCCGATGTTCCTGATCCTGCTCAGATCGTCGCTCATTTCCTTCGTCCCTCGTGTCGGCGCGATTTCCCGCGGCCGTTCCTGCAATTTCCCAAATTATAAAAAGGCACGTCTGCGCCCACCAATAGATGTCGGTTCGCAGACGTGGCGGGCGCATTATAGGCAAGAGGGGGTCCAAATGCAAACCGGACTCCCCTGTTTTACTGGATTTCAACGATTCGGATGTCGCGTCGGCGGGGGGGGCGCGTGGGTACGGCCTGGGCGATGTCCGATGTCCTCGCGCCTTCGGCGCTGCGGATTACGGACATCGCCCAGGCCGTACCCACGCGCGCAACGACCACCATCGCCTACATCCCGGATCGTGAAAACGGGAAGGACAGGGGGAACGATTTTCGATATCATCGATAGTCCATTGCCTGGAATTCACGCATGGGGAAAGGAAGGCCGTTCTTGAAAACGATCGCTTTGACCATGTTGGTCATTCTCGCCGGGGGCTTCAGCGGCGCGACGGCGGCAACCGCCGGGAGTCCGGCGGATGCCGAGGTTCTGGTCTACAGGGAGATTTCGGGACAGGCGCTGGAGATCCACTTGTTCCATCCAGAACGGATGGAAGGCGACGAGCCCACGGCCGCGGTGCTGCTGTTCCATGGCGGCGGCTGGGTCGCCGGGACGCCAGAATGGACTTATTCGACAGCGAGGATCTTCGCATCGATGGGGATCGCGGCCCTGGCCGTGGAGTACCGGCTTTCCGACGATGCGACCACTCCCCTGGACGCTCTTGCCGATGCCCGGGCCGCTTTCAGGTGGACGCGGGAACATGACGCCGAGCTGAACATCGATCCCGCCCAGGTGGCGGGCTACGGCGTTTCGGCGGGCGGTTATCTGGCGGCGGCGGCGGCGACCGTGCCGATCGCGGATGAGGATCCGGACGCGCCCGGTTCGCGTCCCGATCTGCTGCTGCTCTGGTCGCCGGCCCTCGACGTCGCGAACGACGGCTGGTTCCGCAAGCTCATCCAGGGTCACGGCGACGCCTCCGGATTCTCGCCGGCCGATCTGGCGGGCGCGGGCACCCCGCCGACCTGCATCATCCATGGCGAGATGGATACGCTGACACCGCTGGCGGGAGTGCAGAAGTATCGCCGCGCCGTCGTCGACGCGGGTGGGACATGCCTGGTGCACGTCTCCGAGGGAGTCGGTCATCTGCTGACCCGGAACCTGGCGAATCAGGAAGACGATTTCGACCCGGATCCCGAAAAGCGCGCCGACGGGCGGGAGAAGTTGAAGCTCTTCCTCGAACAACAGGGCTACGCTCCGCAGGAGCGCGACGTGAACTGAGTGACGACCGCCCCGGTTTACACAAGGGACCATGCGCCCGTTGCGCGCAAGGCGGGTCGAAGCACGTTGATCCTGGAACGCGCCTCTGCATGGACAAAGCTCCCGCCGTAATCCGCAGCGCCGCCAGGCGCGAGGACATCGGCGGGAGCTTTGTCCATGCAGAGGCCGGCGTACTCTAGATCACCCCGTGCTTCTTCCCCACCTTGGCGAACGCCTCGAGGCAGTAATCCACCTGCTCGTCCGTATGCGCCGCGGAAAGCTGCAGCCGGATGCGGGCCTGTCCCTTGGGCACGACCGGAAAGCTGAAGCCGATGACGTAGATGCCTTCGTCCAACAGGTCGGCGGACATCTTCTGGGCGATGATGGCGTCGTTATCGAACTTGCGGAAGTGGATCGGCACGATCGGATGCTCGCCCTCGTCCACATCGAAGCCCAACTCGCGCAATCCGTCGCGCATGCGTTTCTCGTTGGCGGCCAGGCGATGGCGGGGCTCGGGATCATCGCGCAGGATGCGCAGAACCTCGAGAGCGGCGCCGCAGACCATCGGCGGCAGAGAATTGGAGAACAGATAGGGGCGGCTCTTCTGGCGCAGCCACTCGATAATTTCCTTGCGGCCGCTGGTGCAGCCGCCCATGGCGCCGCCGAGAGCCTTGCCCAGGGTCGTGGTCACGACATCCACGCGTTCGGTGCAGCCGAATTTCTCCGGAGTGCCGCGGCCGCCTTCGCCCACGAAGCCGGTGGCGTGACTGTCGTCCACCATCACCAGGGCGTCGTACTTCTCGGCCAGGTCGCAGATCCCCCCCAGCCGGATCAGGTCGCCGTCCATCGAGAAGACCCCGTCCGAGACTATCAGCCGGAACTTCGAATCGGCGGCCTTGCTCAGCGCATCTTCCAGCTCGCCCATGTCGGAGTGGGCGTAGATGAAGCGCTTGGCCTTGGCCAGACGAACTCCGTCGATGATCGAGGCGTGGTTCAGCCTGTCGGCGATGATGGCGCAATCGTCGCCGAGCAGGGGTTCGAAGACGCCCCCGTTGGCGTCGAAGCAGGCTGCGTAGAGAATTGTGTCCTCGGTGCCCAGGAATTCGGAAATCTCGCGCTCCAACTGCTTGTGCAATTCGGTCGTGCCGCAGATGAAACGTACCGAGCTGAGGCCGTAACCCCATTGCTGCAGTGTCTTGCGGGCGGCCTCGACGACGCGGGGATCGCTGGCCAGGCCCAGATAATTGTTGGCGCAAAAATTCAGGATCTTCTTGCCGCCGACGGTCACTTCGGCGCCCTGCGGCCCCTGGATGATCCGTTCATCCTTGTACAAACCCTGCTCGCGAAGCGAGTCCAATTCCCCCCGCAGATAATCACCAAGAGCGCCGTACATCCTCATACCTCCTGCCCGCTCGAGGCGGACCGTGCCGGCCCGGCGGAACCGGGCGTCAAGGAGCCGGGCGACGGGCCCGGCTCCGGTTGCTCATGATCTGTTTCAACGGTAGCGGGCGGCCATCTCATCGAGGGTCGTCAGCGGCACCTTCGCGGCCCATCCGGCCTGGCCGAAGGCTATCATCCTGGCCTTGACGACCTCAGCCATCGCAGCCCGGGCGGGCTTCAGATAGTCACGCGGGTCGAACTTGCCGGGGGATTCGGCGAAGACCTTGCGGATCGCCCCGGTGATGGCCAGACGGTTGTCGGTATCTACGTTGACCTTGCGCACGCCGTGCTTGATTCCGCGCTGGATCTCCTCGACCGGCACGCCGTAGGACTCGGTCATCTCCCCGCCGTACTTGTTGATGATGTCGATGAGTTCCCTGGGCACCGAAGAACTGCCGTGCATCACCAGGTGGGTGTCCGGCAGACGGCGGTGGATGTCTTCGATGACGTCCATGCGCAGCACGTCGCCGGTGGGTTTCTTGGTGAACTTGTAGGCGCCGTGGCTGGTGCCGATGGCCACCGCCAGGGCGTCGCATCCGGTCTCGGCCACAAACTGTTCGGCCTGTTCGGGATCGGTCAGATGCTCCAGGGCCTCTGCGCTGGTCAGGCCGGCCCCCTGGCCGTCCTCGATGCCGCCGAGAGTCCCCAGTTCGGCCTCGACCGTCACGCCGACGGCATGGGCGGCGGCGACCACTTCCCGGGTCACCCGCACGTTGTAATCGTAGGTCGACGGCGTCTTGCCGTCCTCCTCGAGACTGCCGTCCATCATCACCGAGGTGAATCCCTGTTCGATAGCCGAGATGCAGGTGGCGGGTCCGTTGCCGTGGTCCTGGTGCATGGCGATGGGAATGCGGGGATGGAGCTCGGCAGCGGCCAGCATCAGGTGGCGCAGGTAGTTGTCCTGGGAATAGGATCTGGCGCCGCGGGAGGCCTGGACAATGACCGGCGAATCGGTCTCCTCGGCCGCCTGCATGATCGCCTGGATCTGCTCCATGTTGTTGACGTTGAAAGCGCCTACACCGTATTCGTTCTCGGCGGCGTGGTCCAGCAGGACTCGCATCGGTATCAGAGGCATGATTCCCTCTCCCTTGATGATTTCCGCCGGCGACCGGGCGGCAGCCGTCGCACTCGGGATCCGCAACCCCGAAGCGGGGTCGGGAACAATCTAACCACTGGAGTCATGGTTTTCAACAGACGAGGTGGGATCAGCCCCCGATGGCGCACATGCCGGGTCCGTCCTCCCCGGCCGCCGTCGGCGGACCGGCTCGCCGGTCGGACTTCCGTTGCAGGGCCGAACCGATGGCCGCGGCCAGTTCGACATCGGAGGCGCCGTCACGAATCATCCCGCCCAGATCCGCCGCCGGCGCGGCGAAAAGACAGTTCTGCAGGGATCCGTCCGCCAGCAATCTCAGCCGGCCGCAATGCGCACAGAAATGGTTGGAGACGGCGGTGATCAGACCCACCCGGCCGGGGGCTCCGGCGACGGCGAAGGTCCTGGCCACCGGTTGAGGCCCGGTAGTCGCGGCGATCGGGGTCAGGTCGGCGCGGCGCTCCAGCTCGGCCCGGACATCCGCCCCGGATACGAAGCTCGCGGCAGGACGGCATCCCGGAGTGACCGGCATGTATTCGATGAAGCGTACTTCCAGCGGACGTTCGCGGGCCAGGTCGAGGAAATCGCCGATCTCGTCCTCGTTGATCCCGCCGAGAACCACGACGTTGATCTTCACCGGATCGAATCCGGCGGCGAAAGCGGCGTCGATTCCGGCCAGGGTGTCGCCGAGGCGGTCGCTGCCGGTGATGGCCAGGTAACGATCCGGCCGCAGGGTATCGAGGCTGATGTTGATTCGCCCCAGCCCGGACCGGCGCAGGGAATCGGCGCGACCGGCGAGCAACACGCCGTTGGTGGTGAGACAGACTTCTTCGATGCCCGGCATGGCCGACAGGACGGCGATCAGATCCTCCAGATCGTCCCGCAGCAGCGGTTCGCCCCCGGTCAGTCTGATCTTGGTGACGCCGAGGGAGACGAAGAGCCGCGCCAACCGCAAGGTCTGGTCCAGGGTCAGGGGTTCGCCGGTCCGTCGCAGCGGGATGCCGGGCGGACGGCAGTAGACGCAGGACAGGTTGCAGCCGCTGGTCACCGAAAGGCGCAGGTAGGTGTGGGCGCGGCCGTGGCTGTCGGTCAATGCGGGCATGGCTTCTCCGATGTCGCTGACGATGCTCAAGAGTCCCGCCAAGATAGCCTCACGCGGCGGCTGCGTCACCTGGAACCTGCGTCTTGGACGCCAAGAGGGCGCCTCGTCTTGAAGCGCCCTCGTGAACTGGTGGAGGCGGCGGGAATCGAACCCGCGTCCGAAGCCGGTTCTCCGGCGACATCTACATGCTTAGCCGATCCTTGAATCTCACCATGCGGCTGGCGTTCCGGCGAGCCTACCACATGGCCAGTCCCAGAAAAATCTCACCCTTGCGCCCTGGAACACGGCTCGGGGCC